>JAICLV010000135.1 GCA_025925185.1 Acidothermaceae bacterium | reverse complement strand
GGCGCGGACTCGGCGTCGCTTTGCGGCGCGGACTCGGCGTCGCTTTGCGGCGCGGTGTGGATCACCAGCGCCTCGGAGTGCGCGCCGCACCCGTGGTCGAATGAGACGGCGCGGCCGTCGTCCGGGGCGAACTCGTTGCCGCACACGCCGAACACCTGCGCCAGCGCCCCACGCATCAGCAGCAAAAACCCGCACGTGGAGCACTTCAGCTCGGCGGCGCGCGCGATCGGCGCGTGCGGCCCGTGATCGCCGTCGTACCAGCGCTGCGCGGCCTCCTCGCGACCGAGCAACGACAGCACCCGCGGCCGTCCGAGCCACAGGTCGTGCGCGAGCTCGTCAATCGCGAGGCGCTCGTCGTCGGCGTCGTCGTCGTGCGGTGAGACGTCGCTGTAACCGGGCGTGAGCCGCTCGTCGTCGGCGGCGGTGGGCAACACGTCGCCAACCCCGAGGTCGCCCGCCTGCAACCGATCGCTCCACGGCACCCAGGTCGGCGCGAGCAGCGCGCCAGCGCCCGGCAACAGCACCACCTCGTCGACCGTGACGGCCTTCGACCGGGGTGCCCGGACCACGGTGACCGCCCAGCGCCAGCCGACGTAGGCGCGATCGTTCGCCGCGAAGTAGTGGGTGACAATGCGGTCGCCCTCGGGCTCAGCGCCGAGGTGATCGCCGACGACGTCTGCCCCGGCGACCTCGATCGCGGCCGCCCGCGCGACGTCGATCGCGGCCGCGCACGCCGCGTCGAGTTCGGGCGAGGAAGCGACCGCGAGAGCGCCTGCGGAGTCGTCGTTCACAGTTTTGCCATTGTCGCATGCTTGTCATCAGCTCATGCGTCGCGCGAGCAGGCTCCGGCGTAGTTGACTGATGCTGTGTCGCAACCGCACCGTCCTCGCGAGCTGCCGGGCCCGTCCCCGCAGCATGACGATGATCGGCGGTCCGACAACCCCGACGACCGCTATCGCGACGACGCCAGCCACCCCGCTCGCGCCGTCGCGCACGGGCTGGGGGCCACAATCCGTTTCACCGCGCGCGCAACGGCTCGGGGCAGCCGCTCGGCGGCGCGATGGTTTCTGCGATCAACTCGCGCCGAAGGCGCGGGGCAGAGCGGCTTCGCCAACCTGATCGACCTGCATGCGATCAACGCCGCAGCAGACGCGCTGCTCACGGTCGCGTTGGCGAACACGTTGTTCTTCTCCGTCGACGTCAACCAGGCCCGAAGCCGAGTGGCGATCTATCTGCTGGTCACGATGGCGCCGTTCGCGGTGATCGCCCCCGTGGTCGGTCCCGTCCTCGACAAGTTCAGGAACGGCCGGCGGTACGCGCTCGCCTCCACCCACCTGGTTCGCGCCTTCCTGGCCTGGGTCATCGCGGGCGCCGTGGCCCACAAGGGCGGCTTCGAGCTGTATCCGGCGGCGTTCGGCGCGCTGATCTGCTCGAAGGCCTACGGCGTCTCGCGCAGCGCGGTGGTGCCGCGTGTCTTGCCGCCGTCGGTCACGCTAGTGCGCGGCAACGCTCGGTTGTCGATGTGGGGAATCATCGCCGCCGCCGTCGCCGCGCCAATCGGCCAAGGACTTTCCTGGGCCACCGGCTCACCGGCGTGGACGCTGCGCTTGGCCACGCTGTTCTATCTCGCCGGCATCGTCTTCGCGTTCCGGCTGCCCAGCCGAGTCGACTCGAACGAAGGCGAGTCGCGGCTGCGCCAGCGCGAGGTGAGCGCCGATGATGAACCGATCGACCCGGGCGAGACCCAGGTCCTTCGACACGCCCGCCCGGCCCGGTCGAATCTCTATCGACGCGTGCTGCCACCGCTGCACGGCATCGGAGCACGGATGCCCACCATGTTGCGCGCGATCGCGGGAATGCGCGCCTTCAGTGGATTCTTGGCGCTATTCCTCGCCTTCATCATCCGCACCCATCCGCTTGGCGTGTTCAGCACGACCATCGACCTGGGCATCATCGTCGCCGCCGCCACCCTCGGCAGCGCGCTCGGCACCGCGCTCGGCGCATGGATAAAGACCCGGGCGCCTGAGCCGATCGCGATCACCTCGCTGGCCGCGACGGTCGGCATCGGCGTCGTCACGGCGATCTGGTTCGGCCTGTTCACGGCCGCGCTCGCCTTGCTCATCGCCAGCCTCGCGTCGTCGATTGGCAAGCTCGCGCTCGACTCGGTCATCCAACACGACGTCGCGGACGACGTGCGGACGTCGGCCTTCGCACGGTCAGAGACCGTGCTGCAGTTGTCATGGGTGCTTGGCGGATTCCTCGCGATAATCCTGCCTTCTAACGGAAATCTCGGCTTGGCACTCGGGTCGTCCGTGCTGCTGGCCGTCCTCGTCATCACCGTGCACGCGGTGCGCACCAGCCCCGCGCGCGGAATCGCCCGGCTGCATCGGCAGCGACTCGCGGACAACGCGCAACGATGAGCCTGCTTGTCATCACAGCGGTCGACGCCGAACGCGATGCGGTTTTGCGCGACGTCGCGCCACTCGCAGCGGCGGCGCTACACGTCATCGCCGGCGGTGTAGGGCCGGTCGCCGCAGCAGTCAGCACCATGGCCGCGCTGTCGGAGTTTCCCGACACCTCACTCGTGATCAGCGCCGGCGTCGCCGGCGGGTTTCGCGGCCGCGTCCAGCAGTGCGAGATAGCGGTCGCGAGCCGCATCACGTTCGCCGACCTCGGCGCGCGCACCGACGCCGGCCATCTCACTCTCGACGAGATGGGCTTGCGCCAAGACTCCTCCTTCGAGGCGAGCGATTCCGACGTCGCGTGGCGGCTCGCGAGCACATCGACAAGAGTTGTGGCCGGCGAGATTCTCACCCTGGCCTGCATGACCGGTCGCGACGACGACGCGCAGCGGCTCGCCGCACGCCATCCCGAGGCAATTGCCGAGGCGATGGAAGGGTTCGGCGTGGCGGCCGCGGCGAAGCGCGCCGGCCTTCCGTTCGCAGAGATCCGCGCGATCTCGAACCTCGTCGGAACACGAGACCGCTCGACCTGGAATATGCGAGGCGCGTTCGACGCGTTGTCGAAAGCGTTCGCCGAACTGGTCGAGGAGCCCATGCCGTGACACCGACACCGTCCACGCCATTGTCGCTGGCGTTTTCGCCCTGCCCTAACGACACGTTCGTCTTCAACGCGTGGGTGCACGGCCTGATCGAGGGCGCACCGCCAGTCGATGTGACATTCGCGGACGTCGACGTGACGAACGCCGCGGCCGAGCGCGGCCAGTTCGACGTGGTCAAGGTCTCGTACGCGGCACTGCCCTGGTTGCTCGACAAATACGCGCTACTTCCCAGCGGCGGAGCGCTTGGACGCGGGTGCGGGCCGCTGGTGCTCACCGCGGGCCGCGCGGAGTTGGGCGACGCCACGGTCGCGGTGCCGGGCGAGCGCACCACCGCCTACCTGCTTTTTCGGTTGTGGGCGCAAGTGGCGGGCGTCCGGCGCATCGAGGTCATGCCGTTCCCCCAGATCATGCCTGCGGTGCGCGACGGGAAAGTCGACGCAGGGCTCGTTATCCACGAGGCGCGCTTCACCTACCAGGACTACGGGCTGACCAGCATCTGCGACCTCGGCGACTGGTGGGAAGAAAACACCGGCTTACCGATCCCGCTCGGCGCCATCCTGGCCAGACGCTCGCTCGACACGGCACGCATCGGCGACGTTGTGCGTCAGTCGGTCCGGCATGCCATGACCCACCCCGCGTCGTCCGAGGGGTTCGTGGCAGAGCACGCGCAGGAGATGGACCCGGACGTGCAGGCGCGGCACATCGCCTTGTACGTCAATGACTTCAGCGTCGAACTTGGGCCCGAGGGTTACGCCGCCATCGACGGCCTGCTGGGCCGGGCGGCCGACGCCGGACTGGTGCCGCCCGTCGATCCAATGGCGCTGCGGTAGCGGCCGCCGAGGGGCACGGCCGGCCAACGTGCCCGCTACCGTTGCGACATGCGCAAGACGGACGAGGATACGGACGACGATCTGTTCCCCGCGCTACGGCACATGCCTGACGCCGTGATCGTCGTCGACCTCGAGAATCGCATCCGGTACAGCAACCCGGCCGTCTCCCGGCTGCTCGGCTGGGACGCCGACGAGATGCAAGGCGCGCTGTTGACCGACGCGGTGATCCCGCCAAGACTGCGCGCGGCGCACGAAGCCGGTTTCGCCCGCTTCGTGGCGGGCGAGCCCATGCGCCATGCGGGTGTGCCGATGCGGGTCGCGGCGTTGCATCGCGACGGGCGCGAGATCGAGATCGACCTGGTGTTGGGCTCGGTGCCCGCCCCCGACGGCCAGCGCTGGGCCATCGGCGCGTTGCGCGACGTCGGCGACCGGCTCGCGCTCGAGCGTGAGCTGTTGATCGGCCGCTACCTGCGTGCGAGCGTCGCGGTCGCAGCCGCGTTGCAGAAGGCAACCGACACGGCGGCCGCCTTCGACGCGTTGCTGCCGCCGCTGTGCGAGCACCTCGACTGGGACCTCGCGGCGATCTGGCAGCCGACCGGTGCCGAGAGCGGGCTCAGCTGCGTCGCGACCTGGCACAACACGTGGTTCGTCCGCGCGTCAGTCGAGATGACACGTGGCGTCACGATGCGGGCTGGCGAAGGCCTGCCCGGGCGCGCGTGGGCGAGCCAACAGCCAGTGTTGCTGGAGACGGAACACGATGAAGCCCGCCTCCCGCGCGGTCGCGTCGCGCGCCGGCACGGCCTGGCCGCCGGACTGGCGTTCCCGTTGCTCGGCGCGAGCGGGCCGCTCGGCGTGGTCGAGTTCTGGTCGGCGCACTCCCGCCAACTCGACGACGATTTGCTCGACGTCCTCCTCAGCATTGGACGCCAGCTTGGCGTCTTCATCGAGCGGGTCGACGCGGTGGCCGAACTGCGCCGCGCACTCGACGTCTTGCAGTCGAGCCTGTCGCCCAGCCGGCTGCCCAACATCCCGCACCTGCGGCTCGGCGTCCACTACCAACCGGGCGGGAAGGCGGGAGTCGGCGGCGACTTCTTCGACGTCTTCGCCCTTCCTGACGGCCGATGGGCGATCGTCATCGCCGACGTGTGCGGCAAGGGCGCCGAGGCTGCGACGGTCACGTCGATGGCCCGCTACACCATCCGAACGGCGGCGTTCGAGCACGCCGATCCCGCGCGCGTGCTGGCGATCCTCAACCAAGCCATGCTCGGCAACGAAAGCGAGCGGCCGTTCGTCACCGCTTGCCTCGTGATCCTCGACACCCGCGGCGGCGACACGGTCGCGACCGTGACCCTCGCAGGGCATCCGCTTCCGCTGCTACGCGACAACGACGGTCAGGTCCGTCCGGTGGGCGAGGTCGGTGACCTAATCGGCGTCCTCGAGACCCCCGTCTTCCGCCCGACGACGCTGCGGCTGGAGCCGGGGGAGCTCCTGCTGCTCTACACCGACGGCTTCACCGAGGCTCGCGACGCCCAGAACGCGCAGCTCGGCGAGAAGGGGTTGGCGGCGTTGTTGTCAGCGATCGACGCCCGCGAGCCGGCAGAGGTCGTCGAGGCGCTCGCTGCGGAGCTGGCGAGGCACACGGCCAACCAACTCACCCGCGACGACGCGGCCGCCGTCGCGATCAGCGCGGCTTCCTGACGTTCGGCGAACCCCGGGGGTCGCGCGGGCGACGCGCTACTTCTCGAGGTCGTCGGCCACGCCACGCAACAACGCGGCGATCTTGCGGGCGTTGCCGCGATCGGGCCAACGGTCGCGGCGTAGGCCGTTCGAGACGCCGTCCAGCAACTTGATGACGTCCTCGATGATGATCACCATCTCATCGGGCTTCTTGCGCTGCGCCTGTGCCTGTGCCTGGGCCAGCGACGGCGGACTCTCCAAGATCCGCACCGAGAGAGCCTGCTCGCCGCGCCGGCCTTCGGCGACGCCGAACTCAACCCGGCTGCCCGGCTTCAGCGCTTCAACGCCAGGTGGGAGCGCCGACGAGTGGACGAAAACGTCGCCGCCGTCGTCGCGGGAGACGAAGCCGAAGCCCTTGTCGGTGTCGTACCACTTGACCTTGCCGGTAGGCACGGGCGAACCCTTCGATTGGAGGCGCGAGATTCGTTTGTTGGTGTCGGTGACCCTCGAACGCACGCGGGTCGGCGCAGCGGCCGATGATGCCGGTCCGCCGGCCGCCGCGAAAGCGGGTTTCCAGGCTATACGCTCCGCCGGCTGGGCGATCTGGTGGCGTTGTCCACGGAACACACGGATCATGCTTCAGCTGACTCCTCGTTGCCCGAGAATATGGACATGACTGAAAACGAGGGGCCGGAAGTTCCGGGGCAACAGGGCGATAACCGCGAGGGGCACGTTGGGCCCGCTTACGGGCAACCTGCTTACGGGCAACCTGCTTACGGGCAACCTGC
>JAICLV010000131.1 GCA_025925185.1 Acidothermaceae bacterium | reverse complement strand
CGTACGCGTGGCAGAAGAACTCGCCGTTGGGCGGCTCGCAAGCGAAGACCCAGCTACGCGTCGTGACGCTGGCGACCGGCGCGACCGCGTCGTTGGCGTTGCCTGGCGTCGGCCTCGGCGAGCCGGTCGAGTCGGTCGCCTGGTCGGCCGACGGCTCGAGGCTGTTAGTGCAAGGGGTGGTGACCGAGAGGGTTCAGCCGAACGGTAGCGAGGGCGCCGCGGACTGTTTTCTCGTCGACATCGGTTCTCGCGGGGCGCTGTCGCGAGGGGCAAAGGTTGATGTGTCCCACGCATCCATCGACGGCTGGTCCTCCGATGGCGAGCGGTTGCTGACGGTCGAAGGCTCGGACGTGAGAATCACGAACCTCGCCGGTGCTGTGGTGCGCACGATCGCGCTCGGGGCAAACGATGCGGGTAGTTACCAAAACCAGTTCGGTGAGGGGGGTCTGCTGTGGTCGCCGGACGAGCAGCGGGTGGCTGTGGCGGCGGCGCAGCCGACGCCGGGACGGCCGCTCAACTACATCGACAACCTGCCGCGGCCCTACATCCTGCGGGCGATCTCGCTCACGTCGTCCGACTCGAAGGGGGTTGCGGCGGAGACGGACGTCGATGTGGGGGAGGCCCTCGACGCGCAGGTCATCGGGTGGGTTGACGACGAGCACCCGATGGTCGCGGTGAGCGCCGGGGGCGCCGAGCGGGTCTACTCGGTTGACGTGACGACGGGCGCGAAGCGGGTCGTCGTGACCTTCGAGGCCGGCGTGACCTGGGCGGCGCCGCAAGTGGCCGGCGACATCGTGCGCGCGGGCGGCTTCCGCCAACGACCCGCACCACCCGGAAGTTGACCACGCTCAGGGGGCGTAGACCCCCCGAGCGAGGCGTGCACGCCCCGCTCAGGGAGTTTCGGCCCCCTGAGCGTGATCAACTTCTGCAGGGTGGGGCGTTACTCCTCGGCGGCGCCGGCGGGCATCTGGGCCGCGATCGAGCTGACGACGTTCGGGTCGAGCAGCGTCGTCGTGTCGCCGAGTTGCCGGTGCTCGGCGACGTCGCGCAGCAGCCGGCGCATGATCTTGCCCGACCGGGTCTTTGGCAGGTCTGGCGTGATCAGGATGTCGCGCGGCTTGGCGATCGGCCCGATCTCCTTGGCCACGTGCGCCCGCAGCTCGTCGGCGAACGCGTGCCCCTGCGACTCGTCGTCCGGGACGTTGCCCTTGACGGTCATGAACGCGACGATCGCCTGACCGGTGGTGGGGTCGCTGGCTCCGACGACCGCGGCCTCGGCGACCTTCGGGTGGCCGACGATCGCGTGCTCGACCTCGGTGGTCGAGATGCGGTGGCCGGAGATGTTCATGACGTCATCGACTCGGCCGAGGAGCCAGAAGTCGCCGTCCTCATCCTTCTTGGCGCCGTCACCGGCGAAGTAGAGGCCATCGAAGCGCGACCAGTAGGTCTGCTTGTAGCGCTCGTCGTCGCCCCATATTCCGCGCAGCATCGCCGGCCAAGGCTCGGTGATGACCATGTAGCCGCCCTCGCCGTTGCCCACCGGCTTGCCGTCGTTGTCGACGACCTCGGCGGAGACGCCTGGGAACGCCGTCATGGCCGCGCCCGGCTTCGTCGAGGTCACGCCCGGCAGCGGGGTGATCATGATCATGCCGGTCTCGGTCTGCCACCAGGTGTCGACGATCGGGCAGCGGTCGTGGCCGATGACCCGGCGGTACCACATCCACGCCTCGGGGTTGATCGGCTCGCCGACCGAGCCGAGCAACCGCAACGACGCCATCTCGTGCTGGGCGGGGTACTCCTCGCCCCACTTCATGAAGGTGCGGATCGTCGTCGGCGCGGTGTAGAGGATCGACACCTTGTACTTGTCGACCATGGACCACCAGCGGTCGCGGCCCGGCGTGTCGGGCGTGCCCTCGTACATCACCGAGGTGGTCAGGTTCGCGAGCGGGCCGTACACGATGTAGCTGTGGCCGGTCACCCAGCCGATGTCGGCCGCGCACCAGTAGACGTCGGTGTCCTCGTGCAGGTCGAACACCATCTTGTGGGTCGCCGACACGCCTGTCAGGTAGCCGCCCGTGGTGTGCAGGATGCCCTTCGGCTTCGCAGTCGTGCCGCTGGTGTACATGATGTACAGCGGGTGCTCCGCGTCGAATGCCTGCGCCTCATGGGTTGTGGGCTGCTTCTCGACGACGTCGTGCCACCAAAGGTCGCGGCCCTCGTTCCACTCGACGTCTTGTCCGGTGCGCCGGACGACGAGCACGTGCTCGACCTGCGGGCACTCTTTACAAGCCTGGTCGACCGCGGGCTTCAACGCACTCGGCGCGCCGCGCCGGTATCCGCCGTCGGCCGTGATGATGAGCTTGGCGTCGCAGTCCTGCGTGCGGCCGGCGAGCGCCTCCGCGGAGAAACCTCCGAACACGACAGAGTGCGGAGCGCCGACGCGCGCGCACGCGAGCATGGCGACGACGGTCTCCGGAATCATCGGCATGTAAATCATCACGCGGTCGCCGGCCTGCACGCCGATTTCGGTGAGCGCGTTCGCGGCCTGGCAGACCAACTTGGTCAGCTCGGCGTAAGTGATGGCGCGGGTGTCGCCGGGCTCGCCTTCCCAGTAATACGCGACTTTGTCGCCGTGACCAGCTGCTACGTGCCGGTCAAGGCAATTGACAGCTGCGTTGAGCTTTCCGCCGACGAACCACTTCGAAAACGGCGCCCCACTCCAGTCGAGCGCCTGGTCCCACGGCTTGGCCCAGTCGAGCCGTTTGGCTTGTGTCTCCCAAAACGCGACAGGGTTTTGCGTCGCCTCTTCATACGTCGCGCGGGTGGCCACGGCATTTGCAGCGAGGTCGGCCGGGGGGTCGAACCTCCTGGTCTCATGCAGCAGGTTAGACAGGGCCGATTGTGATGCCTCGCTCACGATGCGCCGTCCTCTCGTATGACTCGCGGGCGCCATCTGCGTGGGCCCGACATATGGTCTAGTCCAATTGCGTTCCCAACCTTGCAGCGAAACGGCGCCCGATCAAGTGGTCGCGGAGGCGAGTGCACGACCAACCTGAGGGAGCGAGCGGCGCCCCGCGCAGACGGGACGCCGCCGCACGCACGACGCCCGGGTTACCAAGCGTGCACCTGCGCATTGTCGGCGGGCCTGCGCGCGTGGCTGGCGCCACGTGCGTACGCCCGGCTCGACCGCCTGAAACGGCTGGTCCCGCGTGGGTGCCCGGGGTCGTGCGGGGTCCGGAGTCGGAGCGGAACAACGCCGCTCGCGGCACCGGGTCCTGACTCGTTTCTACGCTCTTCGCGCGAGTATCGGAAGCCCCGCCGGCTGTTCTTCACCCGAGCGCAAACCCGCCCGGCGCGGGTTCACTCCAGCGCCCGCGCCCGCCGGCGCGCGTACCAGACCAGGCCGGCCGCGACCCCTGCCCCTAGACCCGCGGCCGCCACTACCGGCGTCCGCCCCCCAGTCAAACCGACTCGCGACCGTAACGACACCGGATTGGTGAACTCGAGGATCGGCCAGCCGCGCGCCGCGGCCTCCTTGCGCAGCGACCGATCAGGGTTCACCGCCGACGGGTGGCCGACCTCCTCGAGAAGCGGCAGGTCGGTCGCCGAGTCGCTGTAGGCGAAGGACGACGCGAGGTCGTAACCCACCTCGACGGCCAGATCGGCGATCGCCGCCGCCTTCGCCGGCCCGTACGCGTAATACTCGATGTCGCCGGTGAACCGGCCGTCGGCCACCACCATGCGCGTGGCGATGACGTGGTCGGCCCCGAGGAGGTCGCCGATCGGCTCGACGACCTCTGCGCCGGACGAGCTCACGATCACGACGTCGCGACCGGCGGCGTGATGCTCGTCGATAAGCGCGGCTGCCTCTTCATAGATCAGCGGGTCGATGAGCTCGTGCAGCGTCTCCGCGACGATCGCCTTCACCTGCTCGACGTCCCACCCCTTGCACATCTGCGAGAGGTAGCTGCGCATGCGCTCCATTTGATCGTGGTCGGCCCCGCCGATCAGGTACATGAACTGGGCGTAAGAGCTCTTCAACATGGCGCGCCGATTGATCAAGCCACCCTGATAAAACGAACGGCCGAACGCCATGACGCTCGACTTGGCGATGATCGTCTTGTCGAGGTCGAAGAACGCGGCCGGCCGGCCGGGCCCCGGGGCGTCGCCGTCTCGTTCCACGAGGCCGAGGATATGGCCCGCACCGGGCCGCGGCGCGGCGACGCCCCCGTCGTCCGATCTCGCGTTTTGGGTGGCGGAAGTGGCAGCCGTGGTCGACGCAGGCTCCCGTGTCACGCGTGGCCATTGGGAGCGCTGTCGCCCTGCCGCCAATTGGCGAAGAAAGCCTGCGCCGAGAGGTTTGCCGGGAGCGCTGGAGGCGTTACCTTTGTAGGAGGTGCGGCTCTACCCCCCCAGAGCCGGACCGTGCTGAACGGCCCCCGCTACCCCCCCGGCGGGGGCCGTTCCTTTTCCCCAGGCGGCGTTTCCCTCTGCACAGCCGCGCGTTTCGGCTAGTTCCGGACGACGCTGAGCGGCCATTGTCTTGATCGTCAGTTCACGCGTGGCGGGAGACGATCAATGGATTTCAACCGGGGCCGTGGGTCGTCGCACGACACAAACGTGCGCTCCAGGCCGCTCGTCGTCACGTCGGACGTCGACCTGCTCGACGACTTGTTGCGGTTGGCGGCGGCCGCCGGCGTCGTGGTCGACGCGGCGCCCGACGCGGTGGCGGCTCGCGCGTTTTGGGCCGCCGCCCCGCTCGTCGTGATCGGTGACGACGTCGCCCGCTCGACCGGCGGCGCGGCGCGTGCCCGGTTGCGGCGACGCGGCGGCCCGGGCGGTGTCGTGCTGGTCGCCCGCGACGTGGACGACGCCGACGTGTGGCCGCGTGCCGCTGACATCGGCGCCGACCACGTGTGCGTGCTGCCCGCCGGCGAGCCGTGGCTCGTCGGGATGCTCGCTGACGCCAGCGAGCCACCGTTGCCGCCGGCGCGGCTGATCGCGGTCGTCGGTGGTCGTGGCGGCGCCGGCGCCAGCACCTTGGCCGCCGCGCTCGCGGTCACCGCGGCCCGCGCAGGCCAGCGGGTGACCTTCGTCGATGCCGACCCACTCGGCGGCGGCGCGGATCTGCTGTTCGGCGGTGAGAGCGCCGCCGGGGCGCGCTGGTCCGATCTCGGGTCCGACCTGTGCTTCGCGCAGGGCCGGATTCCCGCGGACGCGTTGCGTGAGGCGCTGCCGTGCGTCGCCGACCTTGCGGTGCTGTCGTGGGATCGGCTGCCGCCTGGGGAGCACCACGCCGCCGATCTCGGCGCCGTCGACGCCGGCGCAGTCGGCTTCGAGGTGGCGGCCGACGTCATGGCCGGCGTGCTCGACGCCGCCGCGCGCGCCAGCGACCTCGTCGTCGCCGACCTGCCGCGCCGGTTCGACGAGGCGACCCGAGCGGTGTTGGCGGTCGCCGACCTGGTGCTGATCATCACGCCGGCCGAGGTGCGGGCCGCCGCCGCGACGGCGCGGGTGGCGTCCGAGGTGCGCCCGCACGCGGCCGACGTGCGGCTGGTCGTGCGCGGGCCCGCGCCTGGCGGGCTGCGCGCGAGCGAGGTGGCGTCGGCGGGGGGCTTGCCGTTGGCCGGCGAGCTACGGCCCGAGCCCGACCTCGCCGCCTGCTTGGAGCGCGGGGAGGCGCCCGCCGGTCGCGGCGCCGGCCCGCTCGCGCGGTTGTGCGCGCGGTTGCTTGCCGAGCTCGCGAGCGACCGCGCGGCTGAGGCGGACGCTCGGCGGCCCGCGTGACCGGCCCCGACGACCGGCTCGCCGACCGGGTCCGGCGCAGGCTCGCCGACCGAGCGCAGCCGCTGAGCCGATCAGGTGTCGCGCTCGCCGTCCGCGTTGACGCGCCGACGCAAGGCGCGGGCCTGGTGCTCACGGCCGTCGAGGCGCTTCGCGACGAGTTGACCGGCGCCGGGCCGCTCGAGGCGTTGCTGCGCGAGCCGGGTGTCACCGACGTCCTTGTGAACGGCGCCGACGAGGTGTGGGTCGACCGCGGCGCCGGCCTCGAGTTGACCGACGTCCGGTTCGCCAGCGAGCGCGACTTGCGCCGCCTCGCCGTCCGGTTGGCCGCGACGGCCGGGCGCCGCCTCGACGACGCGGCGCCGTGCGCGGACGTCCGGTTGAGCGACGGCGTCCGGTTGCACGCGGTCCTGCCTCCGGTGTCGCCTGGCCGGACCTGCCTGTCCCTGCGGGTGCCGACGCGACGCGCGCTCTCCCTCGAGGACTGGGGTCGCGACGGCGCCATCCCGTCATCGGCGGCGGCGCTCCTGGGCCAGCTGGTCGCCGACCGGCTGTCGTTCGTCGTCTCCGGCGGCACCGGTTCGGGCAAGACCACCCTGCTCGCGACCCTGCTCGGGCTGGTCGATCCCAGCCACCGCGTCGTGCTCGTCGAGGACAGCGCCGAGCTTCGCCCCGACCATCCGCACGTCGTCCGGCTTGAGGCGCGCGCGGCCAACGCCG
>JAICLV010000046.1 GCA_025925185.1 Acidothermaceae bacterium | reverse complement strand
GAGCTGCTGATCCTTGACGAGCCGACCAACGGCCTCGATCCGCAAGGCACCCGCGAAGTTCGGACGTTGATTCGCGAGCTCGCCGCCGACGGCACGACCGTGCTCGTCTCAAGTCACCTGCTAGCGGAGATCGAGCAGGTGGCCACCCACGTCGGCATCATGAGCGCCGGCCGCTTGCTGCGGCAGGGATCGCTCGCCGACGTGCTGCAGGGCGCCAACACCCAACTGCGCGTCGAGACGCCGAACGTGGACGACGCCCTTCGGGTGCTCTCCGCGCTCGGCCTCGACGTTTCCGAACAGGGGCAAGGAAATCTTCTTGCGGACATGGGTGATTTGACCGCCGATCGGATCAACGCCGCGTTGGTCAACGCGGGCGTTCCGGTGCACGGGCTGCGCGTCGAACGGCCGGCGCTCGAAGACTTCTTCGTCCAACTGACCGGGGAGGGTTTCGATGTCGTCCGTTGACACGATCGCCGCGCCGACGATTGGTATCACCTCCACCTCCCGACACCGCGGCGTGCTCGCGCGGCAGTTGCGCAGCGAGTTGCGACTCGTCTTCCGCCGCCGCCGCAACCTGGCGATGCTCGTCGTGCTAGGCGCGATCCCGATCCTCATCGGAACTGCCGTCAAAGTGTCGACACCGAGGCCCGGTGAGGGCGGCCCGGCGTTCATCGGGCAGCTCACGAACAACGGGCTGTTCCTCGCGTTCACCGCGTTGACGATCTGCCTCCCCGTGTTCTTGCCGCTGGCGGTTGCCGTGGTGTGCGGCGACGCGATCGCCGGCGAGGCGAGCACCGGCACGCTGCGGTATCTGCTCACGGTGCCTGTGTCCCGCACCCGGTTGCTGCTGGTGAAGGGCCTCGGCGCGTTGACGTACATGGCGACCGCGATCGCCCTCGTCGCCCTCGTCGGAATGCTCACCGGCCTCGCGCTCTTCGGCTCGCACGGCGTGACCCTCCTGTCGGGGAACACCATCTCGTTCCCGAGTGGGCTGGGCCGCGCCGTGGGCGTCGTGCTCTTTGTGTTCGTCGACCTGCTCGGTCTCGCCGCTCTCGCGTTCTTCTTGTCGACGCTGACCGAGGTCCCGATCGGCGCGATGGCCGGCACGGTGGCGCTGGTGATCGCGTTCGCGGTGCTCGACTCCGTGCCGCAACTAGGCTCGTTTCGCAGCATCCTGCTCACCCACCATTGGCTCGACTACGGCGACCTGTTGCGCAGCGACTACTCGATCACCACCCTGGCGCGCAACCTGGTCGTGCCGCTCTCCTACACGGCGATCTTCGCAAGCGCCGCGTGGGCTCGGCTGACGTCCGCCGACATCACGTCCTGACGGCCCCATTGCCAATATGCGGCAGTGACGGACCCGCAGTCTTGATCGTCCGCCGCACCTCCCTCACCTCTTCCATGCCCCATCATGGCAAAGGACGACGTGAGCGGCGCCGAGACGAAATGGCCGCGACAACGTCGCGTTGACCGGTCACTTGGGAGGTGCCCACCGCAGATGACCGTGTCGTCGGGCGCCTGGCTCGCCACCATCTTGGGCTTGGGCGCCTTGGTGGCGTTGGACGTCTGGCACGCCCGCCGCCCTCACGAGGTGCGCTTCCGCGAGGCGCTGACATGGTCGCTCTTCTACATCGGCGCCGCCGGCGCGTTCGGCGTCGTCATCGCCGCGACCGCTGGAACCGACGCCGCCACGCAGTTCTTCGCCGGCTACCTCGTGGAGAAGAGCCTGTCGGTCGACAATCTCTTCGTCTTCGCGGTGATCCTGTCGCAATTCGCGGTTCCCGCGCGACACCAGCAACGGGTGCTGCTGATCGGCGTCATCGGGGCGCTGGTGATGCGGGCCGCCTTCATCGCGGTCGGCGCGGCGGCCGTCCAGCGTTTCACCGTCACCTTCGTCGTCTTCGGCGCGTTCCTCATCTACACCGCCGTCGGCCTCGTCCGTCGCCACGGCGAGCAGCCGAACGTCGGAGACAGCCGCACCGTGCGGCTGCTGCGTCGGGTGATGCCGGTCGCCGACGGCGCGCCGGACGGCGCCTTCTTCACCAGGGTCGGCACGCGGCGGGCCGCGACACCGCTGCTCATCGCGGTCGTCGCGATCCTTTCGGTCGACATCGTCTTCGCGCTCGACTCGATCCCCGCCATCTTCGGCATCACCAGCAGCGCCTACCTGGTGTTCACCGCGAACGCGTTCGCGCTTCTAGGTCTGCGCGCCTTGTATTTCCTCGTCGTCGGGCTGCTCGACAGGTTGGTGCACCTGCATTACGGCCTCGCCGCTGTGCTCGCGTTCATCGGCGTCAAGCTCGTCCTCCACTACGGGCACACGGTGTCGTCACGGGTGCCCGAGATCTCGACCGGCGTCTCGCTCGTGGTTGTCGTGCTCATCCTCGCGACCGCGACTGCCACCAGCCTGCTCGTCGGCCGACCCGAGCGCGCACCGGCCGACTCCGGTTCCGAGACCAATCCCGCGATCGGCGACCGCCGTTAGGCGAACGCGGCTTCGGCGCCTCACTCGTAACCGAGGTCGCGACCTCTTTTGGCGACAGCGCGATGGACGGCGACGCGCGCCGGCGGTGGTGCGCCAGGTGTCGCGCTTCCAGCTCGCAGCCCGTCGAGGGCGACATCGATGAACCGCTTCCACGCCGTTGGCGCGGTGTCAGCCGTGCGATGCACAAGCCCAGCGTTCGCCATCAGCAGCAAGATGATGTCTTGCGGTTGGAAGTCGGAACGCAGCGCGCCGCTTCGCCTCGCGCGCTCCGCTAACCGCACGAACTCGCGATAAGCCTGCGACCGCAACGTCTCAAGCTCCGGCGCCGCCCCGACCCCGACAGTGAACAGGTCGGCCAACGCGCGGTCGGTCGCCTGCAAGCTCCCCAGCAACCTGACGTGTCGGGCGAAGCCCTCCCATGGGTCGGGATCGTCGAGCGCGGATCGCGCGGAATCTGCGACCTGCCGCAATGTCTCGGCGAAAACCGCGCCGACCAACGCGCAACGCGACGGAAAATGTCGATACAACGTGGCGTTTCCAACACCCGCCGCCCGTGCGATGTCGTCGAACGGGGCGTCGAGACCTCGCTGCCCGTAAACCGAGCGTGCAGCGCGAATGATCGCCTGCCGGTTGCGAGCGGCGTCGGCCCGCAACGGCACGTCGCATTCACCGCCCACGGTCATGAGGCCAGCCTAGCCACAATCAGGGATCACTCCCCGGTTCTGCTAGCGTCAGAAATCAGATCCGGGGATGATGCCCCGCTTCGGCTCGAGAGAGGAACCGGTGGCGACGTTGGTCTCACCAGACGAGCTGGTCACGGTGTTGCGCGCGTCGCACGAGCGACTCGCGGGCGCCTTCTCATCACTCTCTGACTCGCAACTGGTCGCCGACTCCTATTGTCGAGGCTGGAGCGTCGCGCAGGTCGCGTCCCATCTCGGCTCGAGCGCGGAGATCTTCAGCGAGTTCGTCGACGCCGGCCTCGAGCACGAGCCTGCGGGCTCCGTCGAGCTCCAGCCGGTGTGGGACAAGTGGAACGCCAAGTCGCCCCGCCAGCAGGCCGACGACGTCGTGCAGGCCGATCGGGAGTTTCTGAGCCGCGTGACGGCGATGAGCGCGCAAGCACGACAAGCCTGGGAACTCGATCTTTTCGGTGCCCGACGCGACCTCGCGAGCGTGCTGCAAATGCGGCTCGCCGAGCACGAGTTGCACACATGGGATATCGCCGTTGTCTCGCGGCCGAGCGCGACACTCGCAGCCGACGCGGCCATGATCATCGTCGACAACCTCGCCGAGCTCGTCGAGCGCTCCGCGAAGCCGACCGCCGGCCTGCCGCCCGTTCATGTCGTCACCAGCGACCCTCGCCGCTCGTTCACACTCGACCTTGGCGCCGAACCCGCGCGGTTGGGGCCGGCAACGGGCGCACCGAACGGCAATGCCCTGCTGGCGTTGCCGGCGGAGGCGTTCGTTCGGCTGGTCTACGGCCGACTCGACGCCGGTCACACGCCACAGAACACCCAAGCCGACGGGATCGACCTCGACGCGTTGCGCGGGTCGTTCCCCGGCTTCTAACCGCGAGGAGCAGTCATGCGGCTACGCGATATACCCGGCCGGCTGACCACCGGGGCCTACATCTTGCACACAGGATGGGAAAAATGGTCGAGCGGAGCCGAACGCGCCAACGGACTGCACGCCATGGCCAGTGGCGCGTACCCGTTCTTCCGCGACGTCCCACCGGCGACGTTCGTGAAAAGTCTCGCCGTTTCCGAGATGGCAATCGGCAGCGCGATCCTCGCCCCGGTCGTCCCGCGCCGAGTCGCCGGCGCGATCCTGACGGCCTTCGCCGGCGGGCTGGTCACCATGTATCTGCGCACGCCCACGTTGCACAAACCACGAAGCTACTGGCCCACTCAGAACGGCACCGCCGTCAGCAAAGACATCTGGCTGCTCGGCATCGGGGTCGGCATGCTCCTCGACAAGGACTGCCGAGACTAGGCCACCCCGCGACGATCAGGCGTCCCAGCTAGCGGTCGTCCAGCCTGCGGCACCGCCTTGCGCCGGATACGGCAGGTAGTCGAGCCGCAGCGTTCCCGGAGTCGCCGCGATGAACTGGGCGAACACCGTCTCGTAGCTGTCGTCGTCGACCTGCTTGCGCACCACCAACGCGGTCGGGTCGGCACTGGGACGCACGCCCTCGATCACGGGGAGCCAGTCGCGCCACACCTGCGTTGTCGGTGCGTCCGCGTCGGCCAGTCGCGCCGATCCGGCGAGCAACCGCGAATCGACGTCGCGCAGCTGCCCCGTCGGCGTGAACATCGAAACGCCTGGCGTCAGCGGCTCATCGCGCAACTCGTTGCCGTCGAACCACCACCAGCGCGCTGCTGTCGGCGTGGCGAGAACGAGGTTGAATCCCGCCATTCCCTCGATGTCGAGATACTGCGGCCAGCTCTCGAGATGTCGGACGGCCAGCAGCGGCAGCACCCCCCTGCTCGGCGCTTCGGCTAGTGCCACCCGGGGCTGCGGCCTGTTGAGCACGACGGCGGTGACACCGCTCGCGGCATCGCTTGCGCACCAGGTGCCACCGGCGGTGCGGTCGCGGCCACCGACAACGCTCGGCTGCTGCGGCCACCACTGCCCTGGCAGGTCGAACGCGCGGCTGGCGAGCTCGTCGCGCAGCGCGAGAACCTGCACCGGCCACTGATCGTCCGGGCGCCATCGACACACCACGGTGCACACAGCGCCGACACTATCCGCTCCGCCGCCGTTCAGGATCTCATGTCGCTCAAGACCTCACGCAGGCCGCGCAACCAGTCGCGCAGCACCTGTGGATTGACGCAGCGAAGCAGCGCGTCATCGACAATGCGGGCGAGGTTGTAGTCGGGATCAGCCTTGCGCGCGCGATCCAGAGCGATGCCAGCGAGCGCGCCGTCGCCTTGCACGTAGCAGCACAATCCGTATGCGGTTAACACCGGCGCCTCGAAGCCCGGCATCGCGCGTGGCGCCAACTCGGCGAGCAACCGTTGCAGTGCCGCGCCGCGGTCACCCTCAGCCCAGGTCAGGATCTGGTCGCGCACCAGCACGTCGTCGAGCGCTACGATCAGCCGCGCCGCGTCATCCGGGCTCATCGACGTCGGCGACTGGTCGCCCGGTTGCCGCAGCCGGACCGCCTCGTCGTACAGCCGGATCGACTCGGCAGCCACGTCGGCCCGCTTGCCTTCGGCGATCTGCGTCTCGACGCACGAGCGCGCGCGGGTTAGCGCGTCGCCCATCTCGCGCCCGGCGGCGCCGCCGAGTGGTTGCACCGTTTGCTCAAGCTCGGTGCGCGTCTTGAAGACCACCCGACCCTTGACTGCCATCTCCGCCGCGACGAGGGGCGTGCGGTCGTGGTCGATCGGCGTTCCTTCGGGCGGGCAGCACTCGTCGTCCTCGCAAAACAGCGACCACCACCGCCCGTCGTACACGCACAAAGCCTCGACGATGTCGATCGATTGCTTGCCCAGCGCCTTCGCGAGCGCGTCGAGGAGCGCGACGACCCGGCCGTTCGACCTACCGTCGTCGACCGGGTAGAAGACGGCGATGACGTTCTCTGCGCCGTCGTGTTTGAGATAGCGGGCGGCGTGCGAAGCGCACTGCCGGGCATACCGGACCGGCGGGAGGTCGATCCGGCTCACCACGCCGAGTCGCTTGCGCGGCCCGCGTAGCGACATGCAGACGAAGGAGTCCTCCGGCTGGAACCCGACGAGGTGCGGCACCGCGTCGACGATGTCGACCGGCGTGCGGAGTTTGAGAACTGGCACCGCTTCGATGGCATGGTCACTTGACATGCCTGCGAGCATGGCGGTCTTGCGACCCTCGCCGCGCTAACGCGGCGCCGACCTGTGGATAGTGCGTGGCTGGTCTGTGAGCTTAGCCCCAGACTTCGGCGGCGGTCTCGACGATGAGCCGGAGCTTCGCCACCTCTTCGTCGTAGCTGAGCGAGTTCCCCTCCACGGTCGACGAGAAGCCGCACTGCGGCGAGAGGCAGAGTTGTTCGAGCGGGACGAACTTAGCGGCCTCGTCGATGCGCCGCTTGAGGTCGTCCTTGTTCTCCAACGCGCCGCGCTTTGTGGTGACGAGCCCGAGCACGACGCACTTGTCCGGCGGCACAAATCGCAACGGCGAGAAGTCGCCCGACCTCGCGTCGTCGTACTCGAGGAAGAAACCGTCAACAGCGAGACCGCCGAACAACGCCTCGGCGACGAAGTCGTAGCTTCCCTCGGCCGCCCACGACGACTGGAAGTTGCCGCGGCACATGTGCGTGGTGATTCGCATGGTCGGCGGCTTGGCGGCCAGCACCCGGTTGAGGTTCCGGATGTAGACCTCGTGCTGATGCTCGCGGTCACCACCAAGTGAGGCGATCAGCTCGCGCTGCCGCGGGTCGTTGAGATAGGCCAGGCTGGTGTCGTCGAGTTGCAGGTACCGGCAGCCCATCTCGCCGAGACGCCGCACCTCCTCGGCGTACGCGGTGGTCAGGTCGTCCCAGAACTCGTCGAGATCGGGGTAGACGGTCGGATCGATCGCCGCGCGGCCGCCTCGGTAGTGCACCATGCTCGGCGACGGGATGGTCAGCTTAGGCGTGACACCGTCGCCGACTTGCTGCTGCAAAAACTGAAAATGCTCGGCGAAAATCGTGTCGCCAAGCGTGATGCGGTCGCTGATGCGCAGCGCTGCCGGCGCGAAGTCGAGAGTTCCGGCGTCATTGAAGAACTTCACGTGCAGCTTCTCGTCGGCCTGCGTCACTCCGCCCAGCCGGTAAATGAAGTCCATGTGCCAGGCGGAGCGGCGGAACTCCCCGTCGGTGGCGGACTGCAGGCCGACGTCGCGCTGCATCGCGACAACCTCGCGGATGCAGTCGTCCTCGACCTCGCGCAGTTCGTCGTCGGAGATCTCGCCACCGGCGCGCTGTGCGCGCGCCTTCAGCAACCGTTCCGGGCGCAGGAGGCTGCCGACGTGGTCGGCTCGGAACGGCGGCTCAACGCGCTGGGTCATCGGCGTCCTTCGATCGGTCGGAGTTTAGAACGGGTAGGGCGCGATGTCGCTGCGCATGGTGACCCACTGGGTCTCGGTGAACGCCTCGATGTTCGCCTCGGCGCCGCCGAACCGCGACCCGGTTCCAGACGCGCCCACTCCGCCGAATGGGATCACCGCCTCGTCGTTCACCGTCTGGTCGTTGATGTGCACGATTCCGCTCGGGATTCGGCTGGCGAGATCGAGGGCGCGCAAGGGGTCCGCGGTCAGGATCCCCAGGGCCAGGCCGTATTCGGTGTCGGCCGCAAGGCGAGCCGCTTCGTCGAGCGTCGAGAACCGCATGACAGGCGCGACCGGGCCGAAGACCTCTTGGGCGTAGGCGGGTGAAGACGGAGTGACGTCGGTCAAGACGGTCGGCCGGTAGAAGAGGCCTTCATAGGTGCCACCAGCGGCGAGTCGGGCCCCCGACTCGACGCTCGCCGTCACAAGTCCGTGGATCTTGTCGCGTTGCGACGCGTCGATGATCGGCCCCAAAGCGACTTGTGCCGTGGCCGGATCGCCGACTGGTAGCGCGTCGGCCTTCGCCGACAGCGCGTCGACGTACGCGTCGGCCAGCGACTCGTGCACCAGATGGCGGCCGGTTGTCATGCAGACCTGGCCCTGGTGCAGGAACGATCCGAACGCACCGGCGGACGCGGCCAACGAGAGGTCCGCGTCGTCGAGGACGATCAACGCCGAGTTGCCGCCGAGTTCCAAGTGCGCGCGCTTGAGATGGCGCGCGGCGAGTTCGCCGACCTTGCGGCCGGCCGCCGTCGAGCCGGTGAAGGAGATGACCCGCACGTGGGGGTCGGCGACGATCGCCTCACCCGCGTCGGCACCGCCGGGAAGCATGTGCAGGACGCCTGGCGGCAGCCCCGCCTCCTCGAACGCGCGGGCGATGACCACGCCGCCACACACGGCGGTGCGCGGATCAGGCTTGAAGACGACGGCATTGCCCAACGCGAGCGCCGGCGCGACCGAGCGAATTCCCAAAATGAGCGGCACATTGAACGGCGCGATGACGCCGACGACGCCCGCGGGCAGCCGACGCGCCATGCTAAAGCGAGGTTGCTCGCTTTGCAGGATCTGCCCCGAGGGACGTGACGGCAGCGCGGCCGCCTCGAAGCATTCCTGCGCGGCGACATGGGTTTCCAGCTGCGCCTTCGGCAACGCCGACCCGGCCTCCCGAATGATCCACCAGTGGATCTCGTCGACGTGGCGCTCGATGATCTCGCCGGCGCGACGCAAGACCGCGGCGCGTTCAAGGAACGGCATCGCGGCCCACTCCGGCTGCGCCTTCGCGGCCGACGCTGCCGCTTGGGCGACGTCTTCGGCGTTCGCCATTCCGACGACGCCGAGCGTCCCGCCGGTGGCGGGCTCGGCGACGGCTCGGGTGCCACCGAGCGGCTCTCGCCACCCGTCGGAGAAGACCTGCCCCGCCCATGTCGTCGAATCGAGCAGGTTCATGGCGCCTCCCGGGCTGCGACGGCCGGCCATCGAGGTCCGCCGCGCGTTCGTAGAGCGAACGTATGTTCAATATTGAAGCTAGCCGCAGCCACGCCCGGCGTCAACGCACCGAGCGCCGCAAAACGGCGCGAGCGTCGTCCGGATGAGCGACTCGCCCGCGCCTGCGCCTTGAATGACGCCGCATCGTGACCCACCGCAGCCTTGACACGCGTGCCGTGCAGCGCCGAGAGTGTGATCCAGCATGCGGACACCCCTTCGCAATGCGAACACTTGAAAACCGCTCACGCACCGCCCTCCCATGGCCCGCGGGTCTTGAGATCCCGTGCAGCCCAGCCCGATCCCGTGAAGTGGAGTTCCGACATGGCAGCCGGCAGCACTGAAGAACCTCCCGCCCCGCAAGCCGGCTCCGGCCCGGTGCTCAGCCGACGCGCGCTCTTGCGCGGCGCCGGCGCCGGCGCGGCCGCCGTCGGCGCGGGCTGGGTGCTCGACGCCTGCTCCTCAGGCCTGAAAAGCGGGTCGAGCAGTTCAGGGAAGAAGATCACCATCGGCTTCGTCACCCCGCTGACCGGCCCGCTGGCCGGATTCGCGGTGTCCGACAACTACATCGTCGACACGATTCGCAAGACACAGAAGTTCAGCAAGGGCATCAAGGTGGGCTCCAAGACCTACGACGTCAACATCGTGGTCGCCGACAGCCAGTCCGACACCAACCGCGCGTCGCAGGTGGCCAAGCAGCTCATCACGACGAACAAGGCCGACATGATCCTGGTGACGTCGACGCCTGAGGTGACCAACCCCGTCGCGTCGGTGTGCGAGTCGCAGGGCGTGCCGTGCGTGTCGACCGTCGTGCCGTGGGAGTCGTGGTACTTCGGTCGCGGTGCCAAGGAAGGCACCACCTTCCAGTACACGACGATGTTCTTCTTCGGCCTCAAGGAGTTCGGCGACACCTTCATCCCGATGTGGGATCGGATTCCGAACAACAAGAAGGTCGCCGAGATGTTTCCGAACGACGCCGACGGCACGGCGTTCCGGCAGGGCTGGCCGCCGCTGATGCAGCCGAAGGGATACACACCGGTCGACGGCGGCGCGTACGCCGATGGCACCACCGACTACACGGCGATGATCGGCAAGTTCAAGAGCGAGGACTGCCAGATCTACGTCAACGGCCCGCTTCCTCCTGACTTCAACGTGTTCTGGAAGCAGGCCGCGCAGCAGGGCTACAAGCCCAAGCTGGCGACCGTGGCCAAGGTGCTGCTGTTCCCCGCCGACGTCGTCGCGCTCGGCGACCTGGTGTTGAACATCGCCACGGACGCCTGGTGGACCCCGAGCATGCCTTACAAGAGCAGCCTCGACGGCACGACGGCCAAACAACTAGGCGACAACTTCACCCAGGCGACCGGCAAGCAGTGGCTGCAGTCGCTCGGCAGCACGTACTCGCTCTTCGAGGTCGCGTACAACGCCTTCACCCAGGCGTCCGACCCGCACGACGCGAAGGACGTCGCTGAGAAGCTGCGCTCGATGAACTACAGCGGGATTTGCGGCGACCTCAACTTCGGCGGCGGACCGGTGCCGGGCGTCGGCATCATGAAGCCAGCCGGAGTGCAGTGGAAGAAAGGCACCGGAAAGTTCCCCTACGAGCTCAAGGTCGTTGATAATTCCGCCAACCCGCAAGCCCCGGTCGAAGGTGACCTCGAGCCAACGAACGCGTAGGCCTAAACGTCCATGACCGAACTACTCCAGCTCGACGCCGTGAGCAAACGGTTCGGGCAGGTCATGGTCGCCGACTCCTTGTCGCTTCAGGTCGATGAAGGCGCCACCGTCGGGATCGTCGGGCCGAACGGCGCTGGGAAGACAACGCTGTTCGGGATGATCTGCGGCGACGTCCCCATCGACTCCGGAGACATCAAGTTCGACGGCCGGTCGGTGGTCGGACTCGACGCGGCGGCGCGCTGCCGGCTCGGCGTCGCGCGCACCTTTCAAGTGCCGCACCCGTTTTCCGGGATGACGGTGTTCGAGAACGTGCTGGTGGCGGCGCATCAAGGCGCCGGGCTGAGACGCGCCGCCGCCAGCAGCCACGCGATGGATGTCATCGAGCAAACCGGCCTCGCCCAGCACGCCAACACCGCGGCCGGACGCCTCGGCCTGCTTTCACGCAAGCGGTTGGAGATGGCCCGAGCGCTCGCCACCAAGCCCCGGTTGCTGATGCTCGACGAGGTCGCGGGCGGGCTCACCGACCCTGAGGTCGCCCAACTCGTCGCGGTCGTGCGAGACGTGAACGCCAGTGGCATAGCCGTGGTGTGGATCGAGCACGTCGTCCGTGCCCTCCTCTCAACGGTCGACCGTCTGGTGTGCCTCGCCGTGGGTCAACTCATCGCGGACGGCGAGCCGCGCGAGGTGCTCAGCCAGCAGCGGGTGAAGGACTTGTTCCTTGGCACAGAGTCGACGGTGGCCGGCGCCGCCGCCGGTGGCGCGAACGTCCCTCATCAACCGGGGGCTGAGACATGAGCGGCAGCGACGCAATGCCCGCAACCGAATTGCTCGTAGCCGAGGGGCTCACGGTGCTGCACGGACAGCTGGCCGCGCTGCGCGACGTCAGCATCTCAGTGCGCTCCGGGGAGATCTACGCGGTCGTCGGCGCCAATGGCGCCGGCAAGTCGACGTTGCTGCGTACCCTCGCCGGGTTGCATCGTGCCGCTGCTGGGGCTATTCGCGTCGACGGCATCGACGTCACACACCAACCGACCGACCAGCGGGTCCGCCGCGGCGTCGTGCTCGTGCCCGAGGGCCGCCGGTTGTTCCCGTCGATGACGATCGAAGAGAACCTCCTGGTGGGAGCGGCAAACGGACGACGTGGCGAGTGGACCCTCGACCGCGTCTACGACCTCTTCTCGTGGATGCGCGACCGACGACGGGAGAAGACCAGCCATCTCTCGGGTGGTGAGCAACAGGTGGTCGCGATCGGGCGCGCGCTGGTCGCGAATCCCCGCGTATTGCTGCTTGACGAGATCTCCCTGGGGTTGGCACCCGTCATCGTGCAGCGGATCTATCAGACCCTGCCGTCTGTCGTCGGGGCAGACATGGCGGTGCTGATCGTCGAGCAGGACGTCACGCAGGCGATGCGGGTCGCGTCGCGATTCCAGTGCCTGCTCGAGGGTCGCACGACGCTTGAGGGACGCCCACAAGATCACACGACCGAGGAGATCGAGGCCGCGTACTTCGGATTCGGCAAGGGCCTCGGATCGGCGGTGGCTTCGTGAACTGGATTAACGCGGTCGCGCAAGGGCTGCTGCTCGGTGGGCTGTTCGCGCTGTTCGCGTGCGGTCTGTCGCTGTTGTTCGGCGTCGTCGGCATCATCAACCTGGCGCACGGCGACCTGGCAATCCTCGGCGGTTACGTGGCGGTCGCAATCCTGCCGTCCGTGCATACGAACGCCTTGTGGGCGTTACTGTTCGTGCCGCCGATGTTCGGCGCTTTCGGCTACGTGTCACAGCGGACGCTGCTACAGCGAAGCCTCGAGAACGGGCCGCTGACGACGTTGCTTGTCACGTTCGGCCTGTCGGTTGTTCTTCAGAACGCGTTGCTCGAGGGCTTTTCGGCCGACAGCCACTCGCTGAGCATCGGCAAGCTCGCCACTGACGCGCTGCACATCAACGACCGGCTGTCAATCAGCTACCTGCGGCTCGGCATCCTCATCGTGGCGGTCGCGGTGCTCGCCGGTGTCCAACTGTTCTTGGCACGAACCTCGATCGGCCGGCAGATCCGCGCGGTGGCCGACGACAGCGAGGCGGCGGCGATCGCTGGTGTGAACACGAGGCACATCACGGGGATCGCAGCGGGCATCGCGTTTGTGACGGTGGCGCTCGCTGGGCTCGCCTTCGGCATGTACGCCCAGTTCGCGCCCACCAGCGGCAGCAACCTGCTGCTGTTCGCGTTCGAGGCGGTCATCATCGGCGGCCTCGGCTCCCTGTGGGGCACGCTGGCCGGCGGTTGCGTGCTCGGCCTGGCCCAGACCATCGGCGCGCAGATCGACCCGACGATGGGCACGTTGATCGGCCACCTGGTGTTTCTCGCGGTGTTGGCCGTCCGACCCAGCGGGCTGTTCCCGGCGAGGGTGCACGCATGACACAGGCACCGACCGCACCAGCGGCGAACCCGACGACAATCCGCATCCGGCGGTCGACGCGCACGTCGCGCTGGTCGCTGCCACCGGCGATCGTCGTCCTGATCATCCTGGGCTATTTGCCTTACGCCACAGGGCAAGGCACGACGTCGATGCTCGTCGACTTCTTCATCCTGCTGACGCTCGGCGTGACGTGGAACATGCTCGCCGGCTATGCCGGCTTGGTCTCCGTCGGCCAGCAGGCCTACATCGGAATCGGCGCGTACGGCGTGCTGTGGCTGGCGCAGCACGGCGTCGAGCCGTTCCTCGCGCTGCCCATCGCGGCAGGGTTGTGCGCCGTGCTGGCCATTCCCATCTCCTGGCTGGTGTTCCGGCTGCGCGGCGGCTACTTCGCCATCGGCACCTGGGCGGTCGCCGAGGTGCTGGCGCTGTTAACTATTCGCGACTCAACCCTGGGCGGCGGCACGGGCACGAACGTCCCCGGCCTAGGCGGCTTCGATCCCGTCGTGCTCGGCGCCTACACCTATTGGGCGGCGCTTGCGGTCGCCGTCGTCGCGCTCGTCGGCTGCTACTTCTTGCTGCGCAGCCGCGTCGGCTTGGCGTTGACCGCCGTCCGCGACGACGAGACCGCGGCCCGCAACGTCGGGGTGCACGTGTCGCGCGCCAAGCGCGTGGTCTACCTGGCCGCGGCGATCGGGGGCGGCGGCGCTGGCGCGCTGCTCGCGATCAGCCAACTCAACGTCGAACCGCAGAACGTCTACGGCGTGCAATGGTCGGCGTACATGATCTTCGTCGTGCTCATCGGTGGCATCGGGACGCTCGAAGGACCCATCCTCGGCACCATCGTCTTCTTCGTGTTGCAGCGCACACTGGCGTCCCACGGCGCGTGGTACCTCATCATCCTCGGTAGTGTTGCCGTCGTGATGGCAGTGTGGGTGCGCAAGGGCCTGTGGGGCATCGCCGAACGCTTCGGCCTTCGGCTGTTCCCGACCGGCTACCACGTGACAGACAGCACCCGCTGATTTCCGCACAACCGCTCGAAACCCTCGGCGCGACCCGTCATCGGCCGCACGCTGCCGCGTGGCTCGGCGTCGCGGTCTTTCTCGTGGCGGTGAACCTCCGGCCGGCCGTCGCGAGCATCGGGCCGCTGGTCACCGACGTCCGCGACGGACTGCGGCTGTCCGACGTCAGCATCTCGGTGCTCACGTCGCTGCCGGTCGTGTGCTTCGGCGCGCTGGCGCCGCTCGGCCCGTGGCTCACTCGTCGGGTCGGCATGGCGCGAGCGGTCGCGATCTTCAGCGCGGCGATCGGCGTCGGCTTGATTATCCGCATCGGCCCGGACGCCACAACGATGTTCGTCGGAACGCTGATCGCCGCCGGCGCGATCGCGGCCTTGAACGTCCTCTTGCCCGCCCTCATCAAGCGCGACTTTCCGCGACACACCGGCGTGATGATGGGCCTCTACACGCTGGCCCTGACCGGCTCGGCAGCCATCGCGGCCGGGCTCACTGTGCCGCTGACGCACGCGATCGGCCACGGTTGGCGCGGGGGTCTCGGCATCTGGGCGGCACTGGCCGTCGTCGCGCTGCTGATCTGGATACCCCAGTTGCGCGCCGCCGGGTCGGACGTCGTGCAGCTGGTCGCCCCGCGCGGCATGCTGCGCGACCGCGTCGCCTGGATGGTGACGATCTACTTCGGGTTCCAGTCGCTGTCGTTCTACGCGCTGTTGACCTGGTTGCCGACACTGTTCCAAGACCACGGTCTGAGCGAGGGCCACGCCGGCGCGCTGCTCTCCGTCAGCGCGGCCGTGCAGGCGCCGGTGTCGCTGGGTCTACCTGCGCTCGCAGTTCGGCTGCGCACCCAAACTCCCCTGTTGATCGTCTCGGTGCTGCTGACCGGCGGCGGTCTGTCGGCGTTGCTCGTCGCGCCGATGGCCGCGCCCTACCTGTGGGTCATCATCTTGGGCGCCGGGCAAGGCGCGTCGTTCCCGCTGGGACTCACCTTGATGGTGCTGCGCGCCCGCACTCCGGCCGCCACTCAGGCCCTTTCGTCGATGTCGCAAGGATTCGGCTATCTGATCGCGGCCGCCGGCCCGCTGCTCACCGGGCTGCTGCACTCGCTCACCGGACACTGGACGGTGCCGCTCGCAGTGCTCATCGCGATGCTCGCGCCACAAGCGATCGCCGGTTTCGCAGTTGCCCGGCCGGGTTTCGCCGGCGACTAACCCTTCTATCGGCTGACCACCGGGCGGTTCTGCCCGCGCAGGTCTTGCTCGATCTCTGCGGCGGTCGCCCGCAGCTGCGGCAAGACGTCGCGCCGGATCTCCTCCGCGGTGCCCCCACTCACGTGCAGCGACACGTTCATCGCGGCGATGACTGTGCCCTCGGCGTCGTGGATGGGCACCGCGATCGAGCGCAGGCCCTTCTCCAATTCTTGGTCAACGAGGCAGTAGCCCTGCGTGCGCGCCTTCGCCAGCACGGCACGGAGCTTGTCGGCGTCCGTGACCGTGAAATCGGTGTACTGCTGGATGACACCGGACGCCAGGTAGGCCTCGATGCGGTCGTTCGGCTGCGCCGCAAGCAAGACGCGGCCCATCGACGTCGCGAACGCCGGGAACCTCGTGCCGACGCTGATGGCGACGGTCATGATGCGTCGGGTGGGCACGCGCGCGATGTAAACGACGTCGGTGCCGTCGAGCACCGACACCGAGCACGACTCGTGCACCTTGGCGACCAGCTCCTCCATGTGCGGCTGGGCCACCTCGGGCAACGACAGGCTCGACAAATACGCGTAGCCGAGCTCGAGAATGCGCGGCCGCAACGCGAAAAGACGACCGTCGGTGCGGACATACCCGAGGTCGATCAACGTGAGCAGGAAGCGGCGAGCGGCCGCGCGGGTGAGGCCGGTGGCCCGGGCGACGTCGCTGAGCGTCAACTCCGGGCGGGTCTCGTCGAACGCCCGGATGACGGAGAGGCCACGCTCGAGCGACTGGACGAAGTCAGAGCCGCGCGCGGCCCGCCCGGTCGCCGGCTGGGCGTCTTGGGCGTCCGCGTCAGCCTTCGAGTTCGCCATGTCAGTCATCCTCCTCACCCAGGACATCCTGCGCGATCGCAAACGCGCGATTGGCGGCTGGCACGCCAGCATAGATGGCCGACTGCAGGAGGATCTCGCGGATCTCCGCGCGCGTGACGCCGACCCGCAGCGCCGCGCGCAGGTGCATCGCCAACTCGTGCTCCTGCTTCAGCGTCACGAGCATCGCGATGGTGATGCAGCTTCGGGTACGCCGGTCGAGGCCGGGCCGCGCCCACACGTCTCCCCACGCGTAGCGGGTGATGAAGTCTTGAAAGTCAGCGGTGAATTCGCCGGTTTTCGCGACCGCGGCGTCGACGTGCGCGTCGCCCAACACCGCCCGCCGCACCGACATCCCCTGCTCGTGCCGCGCCGCGTCGTTCAAGCCGTTGTCGTTCAAGCCGTTGTCGTTCAAGCCGTTGTCGTTCAAGCCGTTGTCG
>JAICLV010000246.1 GCA_025925185.1 Acidothermaceae bacterium | reverse complement strand
GGGGTTGGCCCGGCTGTTCGACGCGCCGCCGCTGCCTTACGCCGAACGCAAGGTCGCGGTCGCGCCCGAGAGCGGCATGGTCTACGGCCTGGCCATCGACCCCGAGGAAGCACAGCTCGAGTATCTCGAGCTGTACTACCGGGCCGGTCGCGCTGGCCGAGCGTTGCGCAAGTTCGGCGCGATTGAATTCGCGACGACGATCGCGCCTGGAGTCCGCGACGTCTTGCTCACCGGCAAGGCCTACGAGGCGACCCGACGCAGGTTCTCATCCCGGGCCGCCCGCACCGCGGCAGCGGTGCCGCCGTCCGAAAACCCTGACGACTACGTCTACGACGCGGTGGTGATGGACGCGCCCCCCACCGGTCGGGTCGCCCGTTTTCTCAACGTCAACGCCGAAGTCGCCGGTCTCGCCCGCATCGGACCGGTCAACAAGCAGGCCGAGTCGATCATGCGGTTGATCCGCTCGCCGCAGACCGTGGTGCACCTCGTCGCGTTGCTTGAAGAGATGCCGGTGCAAGAAACCCTTGACGGCATTGAGGAGTTGCGGTCCTTCGACCTGCCCGTCGGCGGCATCATCGTCAACCGCGCGCACGAGTCGATGCTGCCGTCGTCCGCGCTCAAGAGCGCCGCCGCCGGAAAGCTCGACATCGAATCTCTCCGCGAGGGTCTCGCCGCCGGCGGCATCAAGCCGGACGACGACACCGTGCGCGGGCTGGCCGTCGAGGCGACCGACCACGCGCGGCAGATCAGCGCGCAGCGGCGACTGCTCACCAAACTCAAGGCGGCTCGACGGCCGATTTACGAGCTGCCCGACCTCGACACCGACGACATCGGCCGGCTCTACGCGCTCGCCGCCGAACTCGCCGCGCAAGGAGCGGCCTGATGGCCCGACCGCTCGACAGGGCGCTCGATGTTGACGCGTTGCTCGCCGATCCCAACACCCGCGTCGTGGTGTGCTGCGGGTCGGGCGGCGTCGGCAAGACGACGCTCGCCGCCGCGTTGGGCGTGCGCGCCGCAGAAACCGGACGACGCGTTGTCACGCTCACCATCGACCCCGCGCGGCGACTCGCGCAGTCGTTGGGTTTGACCGAACTCGACAACACACCGCGCAGGGTCGCGGGCGTCAAAGGCGCCGGCGAGCTGCACGCCATGATGCTCGACATGAAGCGCACGTTCGACGAAATCGTCGAGGCGCACGCGAGCCCGCAAAAAGCCGCGCAGATATTGGCGAACCCGTTTTACCAATCGCTGTCGTCGAGTTTCGCGGGCACGCAGGAGTACATGGCGATGGAAAAGCTCGGCCAGCTAAGGAAATCCGACCGCTGGGACCTCATCGTCGTCGACACTCCCCCGAGCCGCTCCGCCCTGGACTTCCTTGACGCGCCAGGCAGATTGGGTCGCTTTCTCGACGGTCGGTTCATCCGCACGCTGCTCGTTCCTGCTAAGGCTGGCGGCCGGGGATACGTCAAGGTGATGCAGGCCGGGCTCGGCGTCATGACCGGCGCGATGACCAAGCTGCTCGGCGCTCAGCTGCTGACCGAGGTGCAGACGTTCGTCGCGGCGATGGACACCATGTTCGGCGGTCTGCGCGAACGCGCCGATGCGACCGCCAAGCTGCTGCGGGCGCCGGGCACGGCGTTCGTGGTGGTCGCCGCCCCTGAGCCGGACGCGCTGCGCGAGGCGTCGTACTTCGTTGAGCGGCTGGTCGAGGAGGACATGCCGCTGGCCGGTGTGGTCATGAACCGGGTGCATCGCACCGCGGTGCCTCAGCTCAGCGCCGGCAAGGCGCTGGCCGCCGCGGAAGCGCTCGAGGGTGAGCGCGGCGCCTCGGCGGCGCTGGCGGCGGGAGTGTTGCGCACCCACGCGCGACGGGTTCAGACCCAAGCCAGCGAACAGCACAAGCTCGACGGGTTCGGGCTGGCACATCCAAAAGTGCGGACGACGTCCGCGCCGGCGTTCGCCGAGGACGTGCACGACCTG
>JAICLV010000156.1 GCA_025925185.1 Acidothermaceae bacterium | reverse complement strand
TTGTCTTGCGGCGTGTTGGGGCCTAAGTTCGCCCCGAGTCGAGTATGGGCTCGACGACATCCTCCGGAGGGGCATGTGAACAAGGCGGAGTTAATCGACTCCATCGCCGGTCGCCTCGGCGACAAGCGAACCGCAAACGAAGCAGTCGAAGCTGTCATCGACACGATCACCCGGACGGTGGCTCGTGGCGAGAAGGTGGCCATCACCGGCTTCGGCATCTTCGAGAAGGTCGAGCGGGCGGCGCGCATGGCGCGCAACCCAGCGACCGGCGCGAGGGTCAAGGTGAAGAAGACGTCGGTGCCGAAGTTCCGCGCCGGCACGCAACTCAAGGCCGTTGTCAGCGGCGCGACCAAGCTCGGCCCGGTCAAGTCCGCGCCCGCCAAGGCGGCGCCGGCTCGTGGTCGTGCCGCGGGTGCGGCGAAGACGACCGCCAAGAAGGCCGCTGGCAAGAAGGCGGCGGCCAAGAAGAGCACCGCCAAGAAGGCCAGCACGGCTCGCGCGACCAAGAAGGCCGCGCCCGCCAAGCGCGCCACCAAGGCGACCGCGAAGAAGGCCGCGCCAGCCCGCAAGGCGGCGGCGAAGAAGTCGCCGGCGAAGGCCGCCGGCCGCAAGACCGCGACCAAGCGCGCGGCGAAGCGGTAGGCCAGCGAACCGCACCACGCACCTAACGGCGAGGCCGGGATCCACGCGGATCCCGGCCTCGCCGCGTGCATGGAGTTTCACCACGGCGCCGCCCCGGTTCGACAGGAGACCGCCGCGCACGCGAGACTAGAAGTTGTTGAGTGCGCTAGTTGTTGAGCGGTCCAGTTGTTCGATGAACACGCGATGAGTCGCAGGAGGTTTACCGTTGCGTCCCGGTCGCCATCGTGGGTGGTTCCGCTTTCTCGCGTTCCTGGTCAAGCCGTGGTTGTGGGCGTTCACAAAGCCGCGCTGGCTTGGCATGGAGAACATCCCTCGTTCCGGCGGTGTGATCATCGTCGCGAACCACGTCACGGTCGTCGACCCGCTGACGTTCGCGCAGGCGATGTACGACGGTGCCCGCCGGATCCCGCGCTATCTCGCGAAGGTGGAGCTGTTCAAGTCGCCGGTCATCGGCTGGCTGTTGCGCAAAGGGGGGCAGATTCCCGTCTACCGCCGCACCCGTGAGGCGGCGAACTCCTTGCGTGACGCCGAATCTGCGGTCGCCGCGGGCGAGTTGGTCATCATCTACCCCGAAGGCACCTGCACCCGAGATCCGAATCTGTGGCCGATGGCGAGCAAGACCGGTGTCGCGCGGCTTGCGCTCGCGTGCGACGTCCCCGTGATCCCGGTCGCGCATTGGGGCGCGCATCGCATCCTGGCGTACAAGTCGAAGAAGCCAAGTCTTTTTCCGCGCAAGAAGGTGCAAGCGATCGCCGGCAAGCCCTTCGACATGGCGCCCTACCGAGCCAGGGCGAATCAACAGAACGAGCCCACCAACGAGCTGCTGCGTGAGATCACCGACGCCTTGATGACCGAGGTGAAGGACCTTCTTGGACAGCTGCGCGAGGAGACACCGCCCGCTGGCTTCTACGCCCCTTCGGCGGCGCCTGCGGTCGATGCCGCGCCGACGGGTGCGGCGTGACTAAGGCGGCCGTCTTCGGGGCCGGCTCCTGGGGCACCGCGTTCGCGATGGTGCTCGCCGACGCGGGCACCGACGTGACCTTGTGCGCCCGTCGCGCCGACATCGTCGACGCGGTCAACAAGACACACGAGAATCCTTGGTACCAACCTGGAATCACGCTTCCCAAACGCGTTCGCGCCACCACCGACCCGGGAGCCGCCGTCGAGGGCGCCCACTTCGTGGTGTTGGCCGTCACCGCGCAGACACTGCGCGAAAACCTCGCGCGCTGGGCGTCGCTGCTACCGCGCGACTCGCTGCTGGTGAGCCTCATCAAGGGCGTCGAGCTCGGCACCACGAAGCGAATGACGGAGGTGATCCGCGAAGTCGCCGACGTCCCCGCCGATCGCGTCGCGGTCGTCACCGGCCCCAACCTGGCTCGTGAGATCGCCGAGCGCCGTCCCAGCGCCGCCGTCGTCGCATGCTCGTCGCCCGAGCAGGCGACACTGCTGCAGGCCGCCTCGCAGACCGCGTACTTCCGGCCCTACACCAACACCGACGTCGTCGGTTGCGAGCTCAGCGGCGCGTTGAAGAACGTCATAGCGGTCGCGGTCGGCATCGCCGACGGCATGAAGCTCGGCGACAACGCGAAGGCGTCGCTCGTCACGCGAGGCCTTGCCGAGACCGCGCGCCTCGGTGTTGCGTTGGGCGCGGATCCCATGACCTTCGCCGGCCTCGCCGGCCTCGGCGATCTCGTCGCCACCTGCGCGAGCCCGCTGTCGCGCAATCACAGCGTCGGCGAGCGGCTGGGTTCTGGCATGAGCGTCGCGGAGGCGTTGAGCGCGACGACCACCACCGCCGAGGGTGTCTCGTCGTCCAAGTCGATTTTGGAGTTGGCGCGCAAGCACGACATCGATGTTCCGATCACCGAGGTCGTCGTGGCGGTGCTCTACGAGAACCTGCGGCCAGCCGACGGCGTGACGCGGCTGATGACCCGCGCCGCGAAACCCGAGCGGCACGGTCAGTAGCGGAGGGCGCACGCGCCCCAGGGGTAGGGTCTCGCCGTGGACTTCGACCAAACCCCCACCGGCAAGCCGCGCGTCGCCGTCGTCTTCGGCGGCCGCAGCACCGAGCACGCGATCTCTTGCGTCACCGCGAGCAGCGTGCTCGCCGTCCTCGATCACGACAAGTACGAGGTCGTGCCGATCGGCATCACTCGCGAAGGGCGGTGGGTGCTCGCGCCCGACGAGCCGGAGAAACTCGCGATCCACGGCGGCGAGTTGCCCGAGGTGAGCGCGTCCGCGCAGGCCGTCGCGCTCGCCTCAGATCCGACGCGGCGGGCGTTGGTGACGCACGAGCCGGACGCCGCCCCTCGACTGTTGCGTGGCGTCGACGTCGTGTTGCCGCTGCTGCACGGCCCGTACGGCGAAGACGGCACGATCCAGGGCTTGCTCGAGATGGCAGGCGTTCCGTACGTCGGCGCCGGCGTTTTCGCCTCTGCGGCCGCGATGGACAAGCAGTACATGAAGTTGGTGCTCACCGGCAGCGGGCTGCCCGACATCCCGCACGTCGTCGTCACGGCGCGGCAATGGGAGCGGGATCGCGCGGCGGTGCGCGAATCCGTGGCCAGCCTGGGTTTTCCCGTCTTCGTGAAACCGGCTCGCGGCGGTTCGAGCATCGGCATCAGCAAGGTGCACGAGATCGGCGAGTTGGACGACGCGATCGAGCTCGCGCGGCGCGCCGACCCCAAAGTCATCGTCGAGGCGATGATCGACGGCCGAGAAGTCGAGGTCGGCGTGCTTGAGTCGCTCGACGGCGGCGAGCCCGACGTCAGCGTGCCGGCCGAGATTCTGGTGCGTGAGCGTGAGTTCTACGATTTCGACGCGAAATACCTGGACGACGCGACGCGCATCGACGTGCCCGCCGATTTACCCGCCGACGTCGTCATCCAAATCCAGCGGCTCGCCGCGTGGGCGTTCGAGGCGCTGTCGTGCGAGGGCCTCGCGCGCGTCGACTTCTTCGTGACCCCCGAGGGCGAGGTGCTCGTCAACGAGGTCAACACGATGCCGGGGTTCACGCCAACGTCGGTGTTTCCCCGGGTGTGGGCGGCGAGCGGTGTTTCCTACGCCGATTTGGTCGACCGGTTGGTGCAAACGGCGTTGCGCAGGCGGCCCGGCTTGCGCTGACGCGCGCAGCAAATTGGCGCTGACGCGCCCGGGAGCGTCGCGCATCGTCTGAACAGCGGTAAAGCGCGCCGTCAATTCCGCCGAAAGATCGCCAACGCGAATTTCGGCGAATAGGACGTGCGCGGAAGGACCGGGCGATGTCTAACGGGTACGACTTCTTCGGGACCGACGGTGGGCGGCCCAGCGCGCCGACGACGCCCGCCGGCGAAGCCGGGTCGCAAACTGGCGCGCACTCTGGCGTTCGAGCGCCGGTCGACCGTTTCGGGATGCCGGTCAACACGGCCACGGCGACGCAGGCGCCGCCCGCCGGATACGCATCGCCACCGCGATACGCGCCGCCGGCCTATCCAGCCGCCTTCCCCGCGCAGGCCTGGCAGCAGCCGCCCACGAAGCAGTCGAGGAACACGCCACGGGTCATCGCCGGCCTGGTGCTAGCCGCCGCAGTCGCCGGCGGCTCGTTCTTCTTCCTCAACCGCTCGCACCCGATCTCGCTACCCTCGACCGTCGGCGGGCTGGCCGAAATCACCTCGTTGACCTCGTCCGAGAAGTCGGATGTCAAGGACATGCAGAAGGACCTGGCGAAGCGCGCGTACATCCAGGACATCACCAGCCGCCTGTACGGCGACGTCAACAGCGGCGCGTTCTTCGTCCTCGCCGGCCACATCCGCGGCTCCGACACCAGCATGTCGGACGTCGAGGACCAGGTGGCCTCGGCCGCGGCCGGCGCGGGCGCGAACTACTCGACAGGCACCATCAGCTCCGGCGGCAGCGACTTCGAGTGCGTGTGGGCGAGCAGCGCCGGCCACGACGTGTCGGTGTGCTTCTGGTGGAGCAGCCACTCGTTGCTCATGGGGGAGGGGCTCGGCATCGACGCCCAGTCGACCGCTGACGCGCTGGCGGAGGCCAAGACCTACGCCGGCTTGACGTAGCGCCTCGCGCCGGTGACGGCGACTACAGGTGCACGACGGGGCAGGTCAGCGTGCGGGTGATGCCCTCGACGCTTTGCACCTTGGCCACGACCATCCGGCCCATCTCGTCGATGTTGCGCGCCTCGGCGCGCACGATGACGTCGTAGGGGCCGGTGACGTCCTCGGCGATGGTGACGCCTTTGATGCCGGAGATCTCGCGGGCCACCGCGGCCGCCTTGCCAACCTCGGTCTGGATCAGGATGTAGGCCTGTACCATCGCGCGTTCCTCCCGAGGTGGCGACATGAGCAGAGCAAGATACTTGGATGTCCAACAATGTCGGGAGACACGGTAGCAAGTCCAGCGGCGGAGGTGAGAACGAGATCAGTGTCGGCGAGCTTGGCGAATTCGGCCTCATCGCTCGGGTGACCGCGCGGCTGCCCGTTGGCGCGGCGACGCTAGTCGGCCCGGGCGACGACGCCGCCGTTGTGTCGGCGGACGACGGGCGCGTTGTCGCGACGACCGACCTGCTTGTCGAAGGGCAGCATTTCCGCCGCGATTGGTCGACCCCGTACGACGTCGGGCGCAAGGCCGCCGCGCAAAATCTGGCTGATGTCGCGGCCATGGGCGCCGTCCCGACCGCTTTGCTGATCGGGCTCGCGACACCGCCCGACCTGCCGGCATTTTGGGCGGAGCGGTTCGCCGACGGGCTGGCCGACGAGTGCGCGATTGTCAGCGCCGGCGTCGTTGGGGGTGACGTCGTCCGCAGCGAATTGCTGGTCATCTCGGTGACGGCGCTTGGTGACCTGCAGGGCCGCGCG
>JAICLV010000168.1 GCA_025925185.1 Acidothermaceae bacterium | reverse complement strand
GTCCTGCACGAACTGGTGCACCGGCATGAGCTCGACGGCGGTGACGCCCAGGTGCGCCAGGTGGTCGATCATCACGGGGTGGGCGAGGCCGGCGTAGGTGCCTCGCGCCCGCTCCGGGATGTCGGGGTGCTGGATCGTCATCCCCTTCACATGGGCTTCGTAGATCAGCGACTCGTGGTACGGCGTTCCCGGAGCCCGGTCGTTGCGCCAGTCGAAGTAGGGGTTGATGACGACCGAGGTCATCATGTGCGGCGCCGAGTCGTCGTCGTTTCGCTCGTCCGGCGCGCCGAATCGGTAGCCGAACAGCGACTCGTCCCAGTCGGGCTGGCCCTCGATCGCCTTCGCGTAGGGGTCGAGCAGCAGCTTGTTGGGGTTGCAACGATGGCCCTGGCCCGGGTCATAAGGCCCGTGCACCCGAAAGCCGTACCGCTGGCCGGGCCCGACGTCTGGCAGGTAGCCGTGCCAGACGAACGCGTCGTACTCGGGTAGTTCGATCCGGGTCTCGGCGCCCTCCTCGTCGAACAGGCAGAGTTCGACGGAGTCGGCGATCTCGGAGAAGACGGCGAAGTTCGTGCCCGCGCCGTCGTACGTCGCGCCGAGGGGGTAGGGCCCGCCGGGCCAGGTTTCGATCTTCATAGTGCCATTCAATCCTGTCGCCGGGTGGGTCCGGCAACGCCGGCGTACCGCTAACCGCTGGCAACCTCCCCGTAACGGGGAAGGCTGAATCAGCAACCTTGGGCGGGCCGGCCGCGTCTGTACAGATGTCGGGTGGCCGCGACACGGCAAGAGTGATCAATTGCGCCAAATCGGCGACTCGGCGGCGCCGGTGTCGCAGACTAGAAGCCCGCTGACGGGATGTCGGCGTGAGAGGGAACGGACGGCGACACGGTGCGTGACGGAATGCGGGGGACCGCCGGGATTGGCCGACGGGGAGCCGTCGCTATGTGGCGGCGGCTGGTGCCCGCCGCTTTGGTGGCGGTGCTTGGCGTGGGTCTCGCCGCTTGTCAGACCAGCTCGTCCGCGACTGAGGCGTCGCCACCGCCCGTCTCCCCGTCCAGCAGCGCTCCCGTCCCGGCCGCGACCCTCGCGATCGCGCCTGCGGATGGCGCGACCGGCGTCGCGATCGACCAGCAGGTGACGGTCCGGGCCGATGGCGGCAAGCTCGACGACGTCACGGTCGAGGACGTCGACGGCAACCGGGTGCCGGGAGCCGCGTCGGCCCCCGACGGCGCGTGGGTGAGCGCCGGCGGGCTGATCCCGTCGACCACCTACAAGATCAGCGCGACCGCGGTCAACGCGGCCGGCGCGCCGACGACGCTGACCAGCACCTTCACCACCGCCGCGCCGGCCAAGGTGCTCGGCTCGAAGGTCGCGCCTCTCGAGAACGAGACCGTCGGCGTCGGCATGCCGATCGTCGTGTACTTCACCGCCCCGGTCACCGACCGCGCGGCGGTCGAGCAGCGGCTGCACGTCGAGGAGTCGACGCCCGTGCTGGGCGCCTGGCACTGGTACAGCGACACCGAGGTGCACTACCGGCCCGCGCAGTACTGGCCGCCGGGGGAGCAGGTCACCGTCACCGTCGGCATCAAGGGCGTCAATGCCGGCAACGGGGTGTGGGGGCTCAACGACCGGGTCGTGCACTTCCAGGTCGGCGACTCGCACATCACCACGGTCGACGCGAAGACCGACCGGATGACCGTGCAGGTTAACGGCCACACGGTGAAGGAGGTCCCGGTCAGCCTCGGCCGCGACAAGTACCCCACGACGTCCGGCATTCACGTCGTCTTGGAGAAGACGCCGACGATCGTCATGGACTCCGCGACCGTCGGCATCCCGAAGGGAAATCCCGACTACTACAAGGAGACCGTGCTCTGGGACGTGCGGATCTCATGGTCCGGCGAGTTCGTGCACGCGGCGCCGTGGTCGGTGGCCGACCAGGGTCGGGAAAACGTCAGCCACGGTTGCGTGAACGCGAGCACCACCGACGCTAAGTGGTTCTACGACTTCTCGCGGCGGGGCGACATCGTGCAGGTGTTCAACACGCCGCGCAAGCTCGAAAGCCAGAACGGCTGGACCGACTGGAACATGCCCTGGCAGCAGTGGCTCGCCGGCAGCGCGATTGACAACGGCGCGACCGACAACGGCGCGACCGACTCCGCGCCCGCCTCGCCGAGCTCGGCCGTCAACGGCTAGGCGGTTCGCGGCACCAAGGTGAGCGCGCGCCGCCCGTCCAGCCAGGTCTCCAGCTCGTCGGCCGGTAGCGCGCGCGAGAAGTAGTAACCCTGCGAGACGTCGCATCCCGACGCCGCCAGGTGCCCCGCGGTGATCTCGTCCTCGACGCCCTCGGCGACCAGCCGCATGCCCAGCGAGTGCGCGAGCGCGATCGTTGACCGCACGATGGCGGCCGCCTTCGGGTCGTCGGCCATCGGCTGCACGAACGAGCGGTCGAGCTTGAGTTCGTCGATCGGCAGCTCGCGCAGGTAGGCCAGCGATGAGTAGCCGGTGCCGAAGTCGTCGACGGCCACCTTCACGCCGAGTTCGCGCAGGTGGGTGAGGATCTCCCGCGCGCGCTCGCGGTCGCCCATCAAGAAGTCCTCGGTGATCTCGAGTTCTAGGGCGGACGCCGGAAGCGTCCGCTCGGCGAGCAGTGACCGGACCCGGGACGGCAGCTCGAGGTCGACAAGCGAGGACGCCGAGAGGTTGACGGCGACCGACAGCCGTCGTCCCGCCGCGCGCCACGCCATCACCTGGTCGAGCGACTGCTCGAGCACCGCGATGGTGAGCTCGCGCATCAGGCCGGCGTCCTCGGCGAGGGGCAGGAAGACCTCGGGGGAGAGCAGCCCGCGCTCCGGATGCTTCCACCGCACCAGCGCCTCGACGCCGGAGACGGCGGATGTCTTGGAGTCGACCTTCGGCTGGTAGTGCAGCACGAGCTGGCGGGAGTAGATGGTCTCGCGAAGCTGCTCGAGGGTGCGCAGCCGGTCGTGGCCGCCGAGCGTGTCGTAGGCCTCGCTGTAGATGCGGTAGCCGTCTTGCATGCCCTTGGCCGCGTACATCGCAATGTCGGCGCGGCGCAGCAGCGTCGAGACCTCCTCGCCGTGCGCGGGAAACACGGCGACACCGATGCTGGCCGCGACGCGCACGGTGACGCCGTCGACCACGAACGGCGCGAGCAGCGCGGAGCTGATCCGCCCGGCGATCGTCGCCGCGCCCCCGTCGTCCACCTCGACGGCGAACAGCGCGAACTCGTCGCCGCCGAGCCGGGCGAGCAGGTCGTGCTCCCGGTGGAGCGCCTCGCGCAGCCGTGCGGCGACCTGCCGCAGGAGGTCGTCGCCCGCGTGGTGGCCCAGTGAGTCGTTGATGTCCTTGAAGCGGTCGAGGTCGAGCAACAGCAATGCGCCGCGCTCGTCGGCGTGCCCGGCCAGGTAGGTCTCGACGTGCTCGTAGAACGCGCGCCGGTTGGCTAGCCCGGTGAGTTCGTCGGTCAGCGCGAGTTGGCGGCTGTGCGACAACAGCCGCACCTCGCCGAACGTGACGACCAGCCGGCCGATCGCCGCGACGACGGTGCCCGCGGCCAAGCCGATGGCCACCGAATGCAGCGGGTGGCTGTGCCCGTAAACGAGCAGGCCGACCGCGCACAGCGTGGCGCCCACGGGAATGCCGAGCAGCACCGAGTTCGGCAGCGGTGCTCCTGTGGGCTTGCGCGACCGGCCGGGAGCGAGCGCCATCACGGCGGTGGCGAGCAGCCAAGCCGCGTCGAGCACCGTGCCCGGGGCGTACTCGTCGTGTTGGATCATGAAGACGTAACAGATGTCGGCCACGCCGAACAGCACGAGTCCGCCGACGAAGAACCACAGGCCGGCCGGTGGCCGCCAGTTGAACATGGCGAGCACCGCGGTCGCGACCAGCAGCAGCAGGATGTCGAGGATTGGGTAGGCGACGGTGACGACGACGTTGACGGCGCCGCCCACGTCCTTCGACATCATCGGGCCGACCAACGCTCCCGCTAGGGCGGCGACGGCCAGACCGCCGACGATGCCGTCGAGCCAAACGCTGAGCGGCAGCCGCTCGGCGATGTCGCGCATCACCAGCAACAACGCGACGAAAGCGCAGACGTAGAAGCTGACCCACAACAGGTTCGCGACGACGTTCGCCGCGTCGTCCGAGGCCTTGCTGCCCTGCCCGCCGATGAACACGGCGAGGTAGATGTCGCCCAGGCCGTACAGCGCGAGCCCGAAGGCGAGCACCCGCCAGCTGCGTCGATACGCGGTGGAGCGGTTCGCGCGAAGGAGGCAGACGAAGGCGCTGACCTCGTAGGCGATCGGGTCGAGGACGCCGTCGAAGAAGCCGTCGAAGCCGCTGTGCCCACGGATCCCTGGGATGGTCGAGACGACGAACCCGACGAACGCCGCGACCGCGACGGCCGCGAGGCTGAGTCGGACGACGAGTTGGCGTCGCGACAGTGCGCCCAGAGCAGATGCGAACCGCTGGGCGAGTCGGTTCATGCGGCGATCCCCTGACCGCAGGCGCGTGCCATAGATCAGATGGTGGCGAGGGAACGCTTCCACGCACAGACCCGCGTGGCCGCCTACCTAGTAGCCGACCCGGTGGTCTTCGTTGCGCCGTCCGGGCGATCGGCGGACGGCGGATGGGCTATCCGGGGTGTGCGCAAGGCAGCCCCGCAGTGGACCTGGTGGACGCTACAGGGATTGAACCTGTGACCTCTTCCGTGTCAGGGAAGCGCTCTCCCGCTGAGCTAAGCGTCCGTGCGTTCCGGCTGTGCGACCGAGAAGGCGAGGCGGAGGCGGGAATCGAACCCGCGTACAGGGCTTTGCAGGCCCTTGCCTAAGCCACTCGGCCACTCCGCCGGTGGGCCTGAAACCG
>JAICLV010000178.1 GCA_025925185.1 Acidothermaceae bacterium | reverse complement strand
TGGCGCGCGCCGGCCTCGACCTGGTCGCGCCCGGCCGGTGCGCGGGTTGCGGGCATCCGACGCCCGCGCCGCTATGCGCGGGTTGCTCGGCGCAGCTGCGCGGCGCCGAGCCGCTGGCGCGGATGATCGCGACGTCCGCGGGCGCGCTGCCGGTGTTCGCCGCCGCGCCCTACGACGGTTGCGTGCGGGCCGCGCTGCTCGCCTACAAAGAGCGCGGACGACGTGACGTCCGCGCCGACCTGGCGGCGGCGCTCACCCGCGCGGCCGTGACCGCCGCTGGTGACGGCTTCCTCCCGTCATCCGCGCTGCTGACGTCGGTGCCGTCAACCGGCGCGGCGGTGCGCGAGCGTGGTTATGACGCGGTGGGGTTGCTGGCCCGGGCGGCCGCGCGCGACCTGCGGCGTGCCGGATTCGACGCGCTCGCGGCGCCGCTGCTTCGGCACACGCGCGAGGTCGCCGACCAGGCCGGGTTGTCGATCGCACGCCGCCGGGCGAATCTGGTCGGCGCGCTGACCGTTGCGCGGCCACGCGACCGAGATCGACTTCGCGGCCGGGCGGTCGTCGTGGTCGACGACATCGTCACCAGCGGGGCCACCGCCGTGGAGGCGTGCCGGGCGCTGACCCAAGCGGGCGCGATCGTCACGGCGGTGATCGCGGTCGCAGGCACGCCTCGATTGAAGAACGGTCGGCCTCACTCGACCGAACGGACGGTGCCAACGCCCGCCTCGTCGGGTTAGGTTGAAGGCGTGGCGTCCGTCCGGGTCCGTGGTTGCGTCGGTGCGCACCAGCGCATCGGCAAGCCGATGCCAGTCGCAGGCAAAACGGTCCACGTAAGGCGACTTCTCGTCGTTCGAGCACGGTGCGGCTTAGAAGTAAGCCCTGCCTCGCCGGCGGTCGTGCGGCGCGTAGCCGGCTCGACCGCCGTCCGGGAGAAGGTCAGTAGTGGCATTCAAGCGCGCCCGCGCGCCGCGAGCACCTCGGCAGGCGAATGTGGGGTCGAAGACCAGGTCGGCCGGCCGGACGCCACGCTCACATCGGACGCGGGTTCCTCAGCCATGAGGTCAGGGAACGCTTGAGACCCGCGCCTTAGCCGGCTGTCTGGAGATGTCGAGTCGACGAAAGGAATCCATGGTGGACATCGTGGTCACGGGAAGGCACGTCGACGTTCCCACGCGGGTGCGAACCCACGTGCAAGAGAAGCTCGCCAAGGTGCAAAAGCTCTGCCCGAAGGCGATTCGCGTCGAGGTCGAGATCTCCCGAGAACGCAATCCCCGGATGTCCGAGATCTGCGACCGCGTGCAGCTCACCTGCGTCTCCCGTGGTCCGGTGATCCGCGCGGAGGCGCGCGCCGACACGGTGATCGCCGCGTTTGACCTCGCTTGGGCCAAGCTGGAGGCGCGGCTGCGCAAGTCGGCCGACCGACGCCGACTGCACCGCGGGACTCGCACACCGGTGTCGGTCGCGGCGGCGACCGCGACGCTGCCCGCCGGTCTCGGCGACGGCGCCTCGGCCGAGCTTCGGGACGGCGATCCCGATCCGTACGCCGCCTCCTCCAACCACCGCGAGGCGCTCGCCGGTGAGGCGGGCGAGGGGCCGATGCTCGTGCGCGAGAAGTTGCACCGCGCGCTGCCGATGACCTTGGACCAGGCGCTGTACGAGATGGAGCTGGTCGGGCACGACTTCTTTCTCTTCCAAGACAAGGACAGCGGCCTGCCGAGCGTGGTGTACAGGCGGCGCGGCTACGACTACGGCGTCATCCGGCTGGAGACGCGCCTCGCGGCGGTCGAGGGCGCTTTCGAGGGCGCCGTCGACGGCGTGGCCGGTGCCGGTCAAAGTGCGCACCGGGAGCAAGATCTGCCGCTTCGCAGCACGATGTGACCCGTGATGTCCGTACGATGGCCCGGGGATGGCCGAACTTGACCAGGACCCATCCTTGATGGGTAGCGCGACGAGACGGTCGCGCGACCGTACGCGCGGTGAAATCTGCGTGCGAGCTTGTGAGCTGGGACTTGCGAGGGAGTGGGAGGCGTCGTGAGCGAGGGGCATCGAGAGCCCGGAGGGCTCGGCCGACGGGGTGACTTCGCTGCGGGGGCTCCCGGCGCCCCGTCCGGGGCGTCGTCCGGCCGACCGTCAGGCCCGCGGCCGACACAATCGGGTCTGGGCCAGTCGCCGCAGTCGCCGCAGTCGGGTCGGCCGCCGGCCGGTGTGCGCCCGCCGTCCGCGTTGGCAACGGCGGCCGCGGCGCCCGGAGCCTCCGATGGTCCGGATCTCGCAGGATCGACCGGCGTTGCGGCACACGGCGAGCCGATCCGGGTGCTGGTGGTCGACGATCACGCGCTGTTTCGACGCGGCCTTGAGATGGTGCTCGGCCAAGAGCCCGACATCGACCTCGTCGGCGAGGCGAGTGATGGCGCGGAGGCGGTCGCGAAGGCTGGTCAGACGCTGCCTGACATCGTGTTGATGGACGTCCGGATGCCGAAGCGCAGCGGCATCGAGGCGTGCACCGCGATCAAGGACATCGCACCGTCCGCGAAAATCATCATGCTGACGATCAGCGACGAGGAGGCCGACCTCTACGACGCGATCAAGGCTGGTGCCATGGGCTACCTGCTGAAGGAGATCTCGATCGACGAGGTCGCCGCCGCGATCCGCGCGGTGCACGGCGGCCAGTCGCTGATCAGCCCGTCGATGGCGTCGAAGCTGCTCAGCGAGTTCGCGTCGATGATCAAGAAGGGCGACTCCCGCCAGCAGGTGCCGGCGCCCAAGCTCACCGACCGCGAGATGGAGGTGCTTCGGCTCGTCGCGAAGGGCTTGAACAACCGCGACATCGCCAAGGAGTTGTTCATCAGCGAGAACACGGTGAAGAACCACGTGCGCAACATCCTCGAGAAGCTGCAACTGCACTCCCGCATGGAGGCGGTCGTCTACGCGGTGCGCGAGAAGCTGCTCGAGATCACCTGACGGTTCAGCGCCGTCGTAGCCGGCGTTATCGGTAGTACCGCCGTAGTACGGTGGGTAGTATCGCTGGTATGAAAGTGAGTGTGAGCCTTCCCGCCGAGGACGTCGCCTTCCTCGACGAGTACGCGCGCAATGAGGGATTCGAGTCACGATCGGCCGTCTTGCACAAGGCCGTCAGCTTGTTGAAGGTAGGCGAGCTCTCGAGCGCCTACACCGAAGCCTGGCGCGATTGGGCCGGCTCCGACGAGGCCGCCGACTGGGAGACCACGACCTCAGACGGTCTTGACGCCTAATGCGGCGCGGCGACATCTACCTCGTAGACTTCGATCCGACGCGCGGGTCGGAGGCAAACAAGCGTCGGCCCGCCATCATCGTCAGCAACGATGTCGCCAACTCGACAGCGACGACGCTCGGAAGCGGTGTGGTCACCGTCGTACCGGTGACCTCGAACGTCGAACGCGTGTATCCGTTCCAGGTCTTTCTCCCTGCGGCTGACACCGGCTTGGGGCGCGATTCGAAGGCGCAAGCCGAGCAGCTCCGCTCGGTCTACGTCGACCGGTTGATCAAACAACGAGGTGAACTTCCAACCCATCTGATGCACGAACTCGACCGCGCCATCAGGCTGCACTTGGCACTGTAGGGGGAGTCGTCTTCAAAGCGCCGCGCGCACGAGCCGGCCGACGGGTTCGGGCACCACACGCTCGATCGCGACGCCAGTGCAGCCGACCCAACCTGCCGCCTCTTCTAGCGCCCTCGCGATCGACGCGGCTGTCGCGTCGATTCGTCGGGACGTCGCGAACCGCGGCTCGACGGTGATGTGCCGGGCAACGAGGACGCCGTTCTCGCGCGCCGGGTCGACCCTGGCGATCAGCTGCCCGCCGGCCAGTACCGGCATCGTGAAGTAACCGTGCTGCCGCTTGTCTTTCGGCACGTACGCCTCGAGCCGGTGGTCGAAGCCGAACAGCCGGGCGGTGCGCTTGCGGTCCCACACCAGCGAGTCGAACGGCGAGAGCAGCGTCACCCGATTCCGCCCCCGCACGGCGGTGTCGAGCAGCGCGGGGTCGGCCCAGGCGGGCGATCGCCAGCCGGCGACGGCCACCGGTGTCAGGTCGGTATCGGGCAGCAGCCGGACGACGTCACGCGACTTCAGGCGGAAGTAGTCGGCCAGGTCCGTCGCCGTCGCCACCCCGAGGGCAACCGCAGAGGCGCGGACCAACCCGGTGAGGCATGCGTCGTCGTCCACATCGTCGTGCAACAGCTCGGTCGGGACGACGCGCTCGGGCAGGTCGTATACCCGCCGCCAGCCGGTGCGGGTGGCGCAGATCAACTCGCCTGCTGCGAGCAGGTACTCGGCCGCCCGCTTGACGTCGCTCCACCCCCACCACTGCGCGCTCTGCTTCGCGCCACCAAGATCGGACGCCGTGAGCGGGCCCTCGGCCCGCACCCGCGCCAGCACCTTCTCGGCGGTCGGAGCGTGGTGCTCCTCCCACACCCGGTGCCGCTGCCGGAAGTGCCGCCGCCGGAAGGCGAACAGCGGCCACTGCTCAAGAGGCAGCACGCTCGCGGCGTGCGCCCAGTACTCGAAGGTGTCGACGCGGCACCTGTTAGCGCTCTCGAACTTCGCCC
>JAICLV010000220.1 GCA_025925185.1 Acidothermaceae bacterium | reverse complement strand
CGCGAGCAAGAGGAACCCGTAGCCGTCGTTCGCCGTCGCAGCTGCGACCGTCAATTGCCCGACGTTGCGTCGGGTCATGTCGAGCTCGGTGATGATGCGTGCGACCACGGGCAGGCTCGACACACTCATCGCACCGGCGACGAGCAACGCGAATGCGACCCGGTGATGATGGCTCCCCAGCAAGTTGTTGGGCAGCACGTACGCCGTGACGTAACCCGCCGCACCAGGAAGCACGACGCTGCCGGCGATCACCCACGCCGCAGGACGCCCGAGGGAGCGCAGTAGCGGCAGATCCGTTTCGGCACCGAGAGAGATCAACAGCACCAACAACGCGAGACCCGAGATCGCCCCCAGCGCGCCGTTGTGTATGTCGCCACCTGGAAGGAACCAGTGGAACCCGCTCGGCCAGATCTGGCCGAACACCGACGGCCCGGCAACCAAGCCGGCGAGCAGGCTCCCGACGATGGGCGGCTGGCCGAGCCGGCGGGCCCCCGCGCCGAGCAGGCGGGCAAGCACGAGTAACACCGCCAACTGCGTCCACAGGACCGTCGCGGCGTGCGCGTCGAGACCGGTGTGTCGCAGGACGAGACCTCTTCCGTTCGGCTGGCTCGCTCGGATGGCGTAGGTCGTTGCAGCAGGCCGAGGCTTAAAGTTCCCTGCCGCGCCGCTTTCCGAACCCGCCGCGCGGCGCCAAGACCAATCGCGCCGGATCAGCGCCTTCGTCGAAGGTGCACATATCCGTCGTTCAGGGGCGGCCGAACGACGTACATGTGCATGATCGGCGCATGCGCGGCCTACGGTGCGGGAAAGGCGTTGGCGAGAGCGACCGTCGCGTCCTCCGAGCTAAGGCCCGCGAGTTGCCAATCGGCGTTGACTCGTGTGAACGGGTGCCATCGGCGCTCCTGGTCGAGGCGCAGTTGCAGGTCGCCGCGGGTCACGCGGTTCGCACGGCGCCGGGCACCGGTGCCTAGCGCGACGACCGCGTCGGTCAACAAGAGCGCCGGTGCTTCCCATGTCGTCACCAGCGCAGCCACGCCACTCGGGCCGCCGACGCGCCAGGCATTCGCGCGTCGCTCGACCTCAGCGGCTGACAGCGCGACGACGTCGCCGGCGACATCGTCCGCCACCGCGGTGCCGGCGGCCACCCGGCGGATGGCGTCGTCGACGGCGCTGAGGTCCAGGCCAAGCACCGCGACCGGTGGTTCGTCACCGACGAGCAGCGCATGCGCCCGAAGCGCGGCGTCGGTCGCAAGGGCGGCGAGGGAAGCCGTCGTCACGCCCGAGCCCGGTGGCGGATCGGAGGCAAAGGCCGCCGGCCGCCCGGCGGTTGCGGGCGGCAAGGCCGGCGAGGGCAGCGCGAGCAAGACCCGCCCCGGCGCAAATGCTGCTCGAGCCGGAGTGCCCGGGTCGGCCCCGTCGGCCGCACTGTCGTCGCCACCGACGCCACCACGCCGGCGGCGCAACGCCGCCAAGACCTCCTCGCGACCGCGCCCGCGCAGTCGCAACAACGCGAACGGGTCGGCGTCGAGCGCCTCGGCGACGAGGTAGCAGACAGCAGCGGCGTGCTTGCACGGGTCGGCCCAGTCGGGGCAGCTGCATCTCGGCTGCAGCTCACCCGGGCCGGGCAGCAGCGACAGCCCGGCCGCTTCGACGTCGTCGGCAACACCGGCCGGCACCTCGCCGTCGAGCAGGGCGGCGGCGTGACCGACCTGCCCGGCTATGACGCCGAGCACGCGGTCCCACTCCGCGTCGCTGAAGACTCGCACCCGCACGGTCACGGCGTAGGGCTCGCGTCGACTGCCTTGCACCGCCGCGGTGATCAGGCCGGACGAGAGGTCGAGGTCTCCGACGGCGCCGGAGCGCGCGTAGCTGCGACCGCGTGGCAGTCGGTTCGGGTCAAGCTGCGCGCGCCCCTCGAGCGCTTCGACCCACGCCTGTGCCCACCACGTCGCGCCGAAGCCGCGGCGCGCGCCCTTGCCGCGCGCGGCCGGCGGGCGGTAGGACGGCTCGCCACGCTCGCGCTCCTCCCGCACCCACTCGGGCACGACCCGCAGGTGCGGCGGGCGCGGTCGGCGCGGCCGGTCGCGTGGCGGCTGCCGTCGCCGGGGCGGGCTCATGAGGCGTCCTCGGCCACGTCTGCAGTGCCGGCCGACGCGGAGAGGGTCACGAGATCCGTGAGCTCGGCGTCCGACAGCTCGGCGAGCCAGGCCTCGCCGCTGCCGACGACGGCGTCGGCGAGGTGCCGTTTGTCTGCCAGCATTGCCGCGATCTTGTCTTCCACGGTCCCCTCGGCGACCAGTCGATGGACTGTGACGGGTCGGTCCTGGCCGATGCGATAGGCGCGGTCGGTCGCCTGGTCTTCGACGGCCGGGTTCCACCAGCGGTCGTAGTGGATGACATGCGTCGCGCGGGTCAGGTTGAGTCCGACACCGCCGGCTTTGAGCGACAACACGAAGACCGGCACTGCGCCGGCCTGGAAGTCGGCGACGAGGCGTTCGCGCTGCCGTGCCGACGTGCCGCCGTGCAGAAACCGGGCGTCGATGCCGCGCTCGGCGAGATGCGCCACGATCAGCGCGCCCATCTCGACGTATTGCGTGAACACGAGCACCGATTCGTCGCTCGCGATGATGATGTCGAGCAGCTCGTCGAGGGCGGCGAGCTTTCCGGACCGTCGCGGCAGCGGGCCGGTCTCGTGCAGAAATTGCGCGGGATGGTTGCAGATCTGCTTCAGCCCGGTCATGAGCTTGAAGACGAGCCCGCGGCGCTCGATGCCTTCCGCCGCGGCGATGTCGGCGAGCGTCTGCCGAACGACTGCCTCGTAAAGCGTCGTCTGTTCAGCGGTGAGTGGGACAACCTGATCGAGCTCGGTTTTGGCCGGCAGTTCCGGTGCGATCGCGGGGTCGGATTTCACTCGGCGCAGAAGGAACGGGCGCACCACGCGGTTGAGGCGTTCGGCCGCGTCGGGGTCGCGGTAGCGCTCGATGGGTACGGCGACGGCTCGGCGGAACCGGTCGAGCGGGCCGAGCAGGCCGGGTGTCGTCCAGTCGAGGATCGCCCACAGGTCGGTGAGTCGGTTCTCGACCGGAGTGCCGGTGAGGGCGACGCGCGCCCGCGCGGGAATCGCGCGGAGCTCTTTTGCCGTGCGCGACAACGGATTCTTGACGTGCTGCGCTTCGTCCGCGACGGCAAGTCCCCAGTCAACTTCGGCGAGGGCGGCGCGGTCGCGGCGTACGACTCCGTAGGTGACGAGCACGATCTCGTTCGGCGCGAGGTCGGTGAGGTGCCGGCTGCCGCCGT
>JAICLV010000058.1 GCA_025925185.1 Acidothermaceae bacterium | reverse complement strand
GCAACTACGGGCCGCTCTTCGTGCGCATGAGCTGGCACTCGGCAGGCACCTATCGCATCGAGGATGGCCGAGGCGGCGGCGGTCAGGGCGCCCAACGCTTCGCCCCGCTCAACAGCTGGCCCGACAATTCCGGCCTCGACAAGGCGCGCCGTTTGCTGTGGCCGGTGAAGAAGAAGTACGGCAACAAGATCTCGTGGGCCGACCTGTTGGTTTTCGCAGGCAACTGCGCGATGGAGCACATGGGTTTCAAGACGTTCGGCTTCGGCTTCGGCCGCGAGGACATCTGGGAGCCCGAGGAGATCTTCTGGGGCCCTGAGGACAGCTGGCTTGGTGACGAGCGCTACAGCGGCGACCGTGAGTTGACCGGCCCGTTCGGCGCCGTCCAAATGGGTCTGATTTACGTGAACCCCGAGGGCCCGAACGGCGAGCCCGACCCGTTGAAGGCCGCGCGCGACATCCGCGAGACCTTCCGTCGCATGGCAATGAACGACGAGGAAACCCTCGCGCTCATCGCCGGCGGTCACACATTCGGCAAGACGCACGGCGCCGGGCCGGGCGAATACCTCGGTCCTGAGCCGGAGGCGGCGCCGCTTGAGGATCAGGGGCTTGGTTGGAAGAACAGCTTCGGCACCGGCGTCGGCGCCGACGCCACGGTCAGCGGCCTCGAGGTCACATGGACGCCGACTCCGACCAGGTGGGACAACACTTTCTTCGAGACGTTGTTCGGTTATGAGTGGGAGTTGACGAAGAGCCCGGCCGGTGCGTGGCAGTACGAGGCCAAGGACGGCGCGGGCGCCAACACCTTCCCCGATCCTGCGACCGGCGAGGTCAACCGCCCGCCGCGCATGCTCGTCACCGACGTCGCGTTTCGCGTCGACCCGATCTACGAGCCGATCGCGCGCCGGTTCCTGGAGCACCCTGACCAGTTCGCCGACGCGTTCGCGAGGGCTTGGTACAAGCTGCTGCATCGCGACATGGGACCGGTCTCGCGTTTCCTCGGCCCGTGGGTGGCGGAGCCGCAGTTGTGGCAGGACCCCGTGCCGGCCGTCGACCACGAGCTTGTCTCGGACGACGACGTCGCCGCCCTCAAGGCGAAGGTCCTCGGCGCCGGACTGTCGATCCCGCAGTTGGTCCGGACGGCGTGGTCGGCTGCCGCGAGTTTCCGCGGCACCGACAAGCGCGGCGGCGCCAACGGCGCTCGAATTCGCCTTGCGCCGCAACGGGATTGGGAGTCGAACGAGCCCGCCGAGCTGGCGAGGGTGTTGCCGGTTCTCGAGCAGATCCAGCAGGAGTTCAACGGCTCGCAGGGCGGCGGGAAGCAGGTTTCGCTCGCCGACCTCATCGTGCTCGGTGGGTGCGCCGCCGTCGAGCAGGCGGCGAAGAACGCGGGCGTCGATGTCACGGTACCCTTCGCGCCGGGGCGCACGGACGCTTCGCAAGAGCAGACGGACGTCGAGTCGTTCTCGGTGCTCGAACCGAGGGCAGACGGCTTCCGCAACTACCTGCGGTCGGGGGAGAAGTTGCCGCCGGAGACGTTGCTTCTCGACCGGGCGAACCTCCTCACGCTGACCGCTCCCGAGATGGCGGTGCTGGTCGCCGGCATGCGGGCGCTGAACGCAAACTACGGCCAGAGCCGCCACGGCGTCATGACGAACCGGCCGGAGACGCTGACCAACGACTTCTTCGTGAACATGCTCGACATGAACACGGAGTGGAAGGTCTCCGTCTCGGCGGAGAACGCGTACGAGGGCAAGGATCGCGCGACCGGCGAGTTGAAGTGGACGGCCACCGCGGTCGACCTGGTGTTCGGGGCTAACTCGCAACTGCGAGCGTTGTGCGAGTTCTACGGTGCGGACGACGCGGGCGAGAAGTTCGTGCGCGACTTCGTCGGCGCGTGGGACAAGGTCATGAACCTCGACCGGTTTGACTTGCCCGTCGACCGCTAGCAGCCCACCAGAAGGCCCGGATGGAAACTCATCCGGGCCTTCTTTGGTTCGAGACGGCGTCCATCCAGCGCTCATCGAAAGGCCTCGAGCACCTCCGCGATCCTTCGAGGCGACCCTGTCGAGGTCGACTCGACCGTACCCGCCGTCAACGGCCGTGCGACGATGCGTCTTATGCGGCCTTTGGTGCAGCCGAGACTCGACCGCCTGTCCGCCCGGCGGCGACTCCGGCACCGTGACGCCGTCGCCGACCTCTCGCGGCTGCCCGATCCCACCTTGCCTCCTGGCATCGACCGGGTGCCGCAGGTCAAGCACATCGTGCTCCTGATGATGGAGAACCACTCGTTCGACAACTACCTCGGCGAGTCAGGCCGAGGCGACGGGTTTCCCGAACCGTTGCCCACCAACCCGCGTCACGACGGGACGCCGGTCGCGCCTTTTCATTTCGAGAAGACGACGCAGACGCCAAGCGTGCCATCGCAAAGTTGGCGGTCGAGCCACCTCCAGTTCGACGGCGGGCGAAACGACGGCTTCGTCACGAGCATGGAGGACATCACGCCGAACGCCGACCCGACCTTGGGCATGGGCTACTGGACCGCAGCCGACCTGCCCTTCTACGCAGGCTTGACGCGCACCTTCCCGCTCGCCGATCGGTGGTTCTGCTCCTGCCTCGGGCCAACCTTTCCCAACCGCCGATTCTTGATGGCGGCCACCGCCAACGGACTCATCGACGACATCATCGCGGGCATCATCGACTATCCGCGGTCGGGCACCATCTTCGACTTGTTGAACCGCTACGGCATCTCGTGGGCGAACTACCACCACGTTCCGCACGGCCGGTTGCTGCGCAAGCGGTTTGCCGGCAAGGGATTCCTGCGTCTCGCGCGCGGCCTCAAACTCGCCGTCGGCCAACTCGTGCCGTTCGTCGACCACCGCATTCGCGGCGAGATTGATTGCACCGCGAATCTCTACCCTCTCGGGCTGTTCCGCACGATCGGCCACCTGCGGCATATCGACCAGTTTTTTCGCGACGCGGCAGCTGGCACATTGCCGTCAGTCAGCATCGTCGACCCCGATTTCGCGGCCGGCTCGGAGGAAAACCCGCAAGACATTCACATCGGCGAGGGATTCGCCGCGAGCGTGGTCGACGCCGTGATGAGCGGCAAGGGCTGGCCGAACACCGTGCTCATCTGGTTCTACGACGAGCACGGCGGCTACTACGACCATGTGCCGCCACCACCCGCGGCGGAGCCCGACGACGTTTTGCCGCACAGCCTGTTGGACACCAGCGGACCGTGGCGCTGGCTGTTGAAGCACACCTCGTTGTGGCACACCGCGCAGCAGGTCGACACGGTCGCCGGACGTTACGACCGCTACGGCTTTCGGGTGCCCGCCGTGGTGGTGTCGCCGTACGCCAGGGCCGACTGCGTCTCGTCGACCGTCTTCGACCACACCTCGGCGTTGAAGCTCATCGAGGAGAAGTGGAACCTGCCGCCGTTGACAAAGCGCGACGCCGCCGCCGTCGCGCCCTGGCAGATGCTCGACTTCGACAGGCCGCCCGCGTTTCTCGACCCGCCGGGACTCCCCGCACCCGCGGTGCCCTGGCGGCGGTAGCTGGGCGATGCTGATCGTCGCGCATCGATCACCGCGCACCAAGGTCGAGTGCCAGGCGGTCGCCGACGCCGGCGCGAGGGTGTTCGAGATCGACGTCCAGATCTGGCACGGCCGACTCGTCGTCTCGCACTACCTACCGGTACTTGGCACGGTGCTGCGCCGCGACGGTTGGCGGTTCGTGCGCGGCTGGCACGAGCGCCGCGAGCCGCTGCTCGCGCACGTCGCGGAGTTGGTGCCGCCCGATCGCGTCGTCCTGCTTGATTTGAAAGAGACAGAGGTTGGACGACGCGCGGAGCTGCTCGCAGCGATCGTCGCGACGCTCTCCTCGTCCGGTCGTTATCTTGCCTGCACGCCGCTCGTGGACGACCTGGACGCCTTGCGGGCCAAGGGTTTTCGCACGTGGCGCACGATCGGCGACAGTCGCCAGCTCGACACCGTGCTGGCCGGCGGCGCGCTCGCGGACGACGCGGTGACGGTCAACCACAAGCTGCTGTCGCGCTCCGTGGTCGACCAAATGCACGCGCGTGCGAAAACCGTGGTGGCGTGGACGGTCAACGACGTCCGGCGGGCTCTTTGGTTGCGCGACATCGGCGCTGACGGCGTGACCACCGACAGTCTCGACGTCATGCGCGCGTTCGGCTAGCCGAAATCAGCGCCCCTTCGGCGGCAGTGATTTTGCGTAGCTGAGCCCGTGCGCGACCCACCGGCGGAACGCCGCGTCGTCCGGGATTTTGCTGGTGTCGATGTGCAACCAGCCGGCCAGCTCACGGCCGCGCATCTCAAATGGGCGGGCGCACGCTTCACGCAGCAGCGTCTCGCCGTGCGCCGGGTCGACGCGCAGCAGCATGCCGCCCCGACCGCTCGCGCTCACCGCCAGGTTGCCGTTGACTAAAAATGCGAGCCCGCCGAACATCCTGCGCTCGGTGACCCCGCCGTCGCCGCCGACCGCCTCGCGGATGCGGTAGGCGAGATCCTCGTCGTACGCCATGGTCCGAAGTATGCGCGCTCCCGGCCCATCCTTAGCGGCGGCGGTCGGCCTGTAGTGGCGCTGGTGCTGACGACAAGGTGGCTAGGCTGCGCGGGGCGTGCTCGCCGCCGGGCTCGAGACCGGCGTCGCGCAACAGCTGCGACACCATCGCGTGGGCCTGGTCGAGGGTGTCGCTGACGATGCGCAGCGCCGCGTCGAGGTCGCCGCTTTCCAGCGCCCACTTCGCGACGGCCAGCCCTTGCACGATGGAGTCGTTGATCTCGGCGGCTTGCCGGTGCCAATGCGACGATTTGTCGAGCCGAGCCAGCTCCGCCTGGGATCGGCGAAGTCGGTCGGCAGCCTGCCCGAGCAGGACGCCGAGCAGCAGCAGCGGCACCACCCGTGTCGCCCATCCCACCGGCGACAGCGCGACGTGGTTGGCGACCGCCCAGATGGCGACGAGCGCCGTCCCCGCCAGCCCGGCGGCGACGCCGGCGGCGAGGCCGAAGGTGAGCGCGAGCAGCGCGATGGGCAGCGCGTAGAACATCGAGGTGGTGTCCGACGGCGCGCCGGTCGTCATCCGCAGGGCGAACACACCGGCGTAGAGCGCAGCCGCCACGGCGACGCTGGCGGCCGGCCAGCGCCGAAACCACGGCCCCACGTCGCGCATGGTGAGAAGCGTCACCAGACCACATTGACACCGCCGCGGTCGCGGCGCCCGGGGCTCACACCCCCTCTCAGCAGGACAAAGGTCCCGGGTCGTATCTGCGCAGCGCCGCGACGGCTTCGTCGATATCGGTCGGTGGACGTTCGATCGGCGCCGGATCTTGGCACCGGGTCAACAGCGCTTCGACGAGTCGCGCGTGAGCCACGACGTCGTCGGCGTCGATCGACCCTGGCAGGATGCGCACCTCGACCGTGTCGCGGATCGGATTCTCGGCGAACAGTTGCGTGAGGTTCACGTCGAAGAACTTCGACAGCCCGGACGACGTGGCGACGTCGCGAAGCTGCTCGTTCGTCGGGACCCCGGCCACGGCGTCGAGCAACGCGGCCGGCAGCGGTCCCAGCCGCCGGCAGGCTGGATTGGTCTGCAGCAACGCGCGCAGCGGCTCTCTCCACCAGCCGAAAAGCCGTATCACGTTGGACAAAACGTCGGCCGGTCGAAACAGCGCACCGTCGTAGTGCAGGTGCACGGCGGCCTCTCGCGGCACGCCGAAACCGAGGTCGCGGGCCGCCGACAGCAGGACGTCGAGAAGGTCCCGATGGTTGCCGGCCAGCGGGGGGGTGACGATCTCGCACGGCCGCTCGCGGCCGCCGCCTAGCGGCGCCGCCATCGCGATCGTCGCGCCAGAGGCGTCGTCGACCTTGAAGAAGTCGCCGTGCCGTTGCACGGGCACGCCCCACAACGCGGCCACCGGGTCGAGCGACTTCTCCAGCGGCTGGGCGGGGTCCGCGTGAATAGCGATGAGTCGCAACACCCGGAAGTCGTCGGTGAGTAGGCGGTGCCAGCCCGGCACCGGACGCGCGCGCACATCGAGGTCGTCGACGATGGTGATGTCGTCGACCAGCGTGCATACCGACGTCCCGTCGCCGTCGAGCACCTCGAAACCCTGGGTCAGGTGCAGGAAACGGCCAAGGCCTGGCACCAGCGACGGTTCGCTGTCGTGGTGCCAGACCTGGCGGACAATTCCGCTGCGACGTAAGGCAATCTCATCGGCGAGCACCCGCCGACTCGATCCTTCCGGAGCCACCAGTTCGATCTCGAAGCCGGTGCGCAGCCGCAACTGCGATTTCACGGAACCGACGTCACGGTTTGATCGGCAGCGTCTCGCCGGCGATCAGCTTCTGACCGGCGGTGACCTTCACCTGGTAGGTGTTCGCGTTGTTCCACATCTGGCCAAGCCGCACGGCGTCGTCGTAGGTGTAACCGGCGTTGAAAAACGCCTCGACGTCGGCGGACTCCGTGGCGTTCTGCTTGTCGGTGGCCGTCGAGCCCGGCGCGATCGGCAGCGTCTCGCCTGCGGCGACCTTCTTTCCGGCCGTCGCCTTGATTTGCGAAAGGTCGGACATCTTCCACAGCTTCCCGAGCTGCACGGCGTCGTCGTAGGTGTAGCCCGCGTTGAAGAACGCGTCCATGTCGGCGGTGTCTTGGCTGTCGAGACTGGCCGCCGGGGCGCCCTCGATAGACGAGGGCGTCGAACCTGGCCCGATCGGCAGGGTCTCGCCAGCCAGGAGCTTCTGCCCACCGGTGACTTTCGCATGGTAGGCGTCGGCGGACTTCCACAGCTGCGCGAGCCGCACCGCGTCGTCGTAGGTGTAGCCGGCGTCGAAGAACGCGTTGACGTCGGCTGACTCCGCGGCGTCGACCTGGCTCGCCGGCGTGGAGCTCGGTTTGATCGGCAACTGCTGGCCGGCCAGCAACTTCTGCCCTGCGGCCGTCTTCACCGCGAGGGCGTCGTCCGACATGTTCCACAACTTCGCGAGTTGCATCGCGTCGTCGTAGTTGTAACCGGCGTTGAAGTACGCGTTCAACGCCCGGTCGGCATCCTGCGACGAGATCGGCGAGGGCGAGGTTGTGGCGGGAGCGACACCCAGTGCCGAAACGCTTGAGGTGCCGTGGGTCGACGCGTTGCGCGCGAGGTATGGCGCTGCGACGCCGACGGTCACCAATCCGGCGCCGAGCACTGCGCCGCCTGCGGCCTGCGCGGCCTTGCGACGGCGTCGATACGCTCGTGCCCTGTTGCGAATCCCGGCGCGCACCGCCACCGGGTCGGGCGCGAGATACTCGTGCGCGCTGAAAACGTCGCGCAACATCTCCTCTTCGTCGTTCATCTCAACTCCTTCTCTCGCGACCGCAGCTCCTGATCGGAGGCGAGTCGCAGCGATTTCAAGGCTTTTGACGCGTTGCTTCTGACCGTGACCGGCGCGCAGCCCAGCACGTCGGCGATAGCCGCGTCGTCCAACTGCTCGTAGTAGCGCAGCACGAGCACCGCGCGTTGTTTGCGTGGCAGCGTCGCGAGCCGCCGCCAGATGTCGTCGGACTCGACGACGTCCTGCGCGTGGTCGCGGCCGACCCGCCGGGCGTCGCCGATGGCCGCGAGCCGCTCGCCGACCGCGTGCACGTTGCGCGAGGCCCAGCTTCGCCGCCATGACAGGTACTCGTTGATGATCATTCGGCGCACGTACGCGTCGGGGGAGTCCGCGTGCGTGATCCGCCGCCACTTCACCTGCGCCCGGGCGAGCACCTCTTGCACGATGTCTTGCGCGAGGTCTCGATCGCCGGTGAGAACGACGGCGTGTCTGAGGAGCTCGGTCAATCGGTTAGCTATGAACTCCTCGAAGGTCACGCCACTACTGACGCCGCAGCCCCGCTCGGCGTGCACTTTCTTTTGAAGAATTTCGTGGCTGACCCGAGGCGATCGCACGGCTGTCAGGGTAGCCTGACAAACATGAGCGGCGGTAGATGGCACGACGCGCGCAAGGCGTTGGCGCGGCTCTCGGGCTGGGACGACGCGAGCGCCGCGCGGCACGACGTCGACCCGTTAGAGGCATTGTGCGACATCGGCTCGCTGCGTCGGTTGCTCGACGAGGCGGAGCTGTCCGCCGTCCGGGTGGCGCGCCGGCAGAAGAGATCATGGGCGGAGATCGCGACCATGCTCGGGGTCACCAGGCAATCCGCGTGGGAGCGGTGGCGCGACCTCGACGAGGCGCCCGACGACGTCCGTGACGACGCGGACGAACCGGCAGCGCAGCCCACTGCGGTGGGCGCGGTCGCCACCGCGGCGTCCGAACTCACCGATTGGGCGAAACGCCGCAGGCGCAAGGGGTCCGTGACCGTGCCTCGGGTCATCGGCCTGCGCACCGCCGGCGCGCGCGGCCTCATCGAGGAGCACGGCCTGGTGCCCGTCGGGTGGGACCTCGACGGCGTCCCGTACGAGAACCTCGGCTGGCCCGACCAAGTGGTGACTGGCCAGGTCCCAGAGGCCGGTGCGAAGGTCGCGCCAGGCACCTCGGTGCGCGTATGGCTCGCGACGGGTGGCGGCGGCGCGGGCGTGCGGGAGCCCCGCCGTCCGAGCCCTTCCCCGCGAAGCGGGCGCGAGATGCGCCCCGAGCCGAGCCCGTCCGAGTCGACGCTTCGCAGCCCTTGGAGCCGAGTGGGCGGATCTGCTGGCGACGCGCCGGGCTCGCGACGCGAGTCTTTGCCCACTCGCCGGGAGCTCGTCGGCGCGGAGGGCTTGGCGTATCCGTCAGTCGGCGCGGAGCACTGCGCGGAAACGCGTCTCGAGAAACGAGTAAAGCGCGAAGATCGCCAGCCCGAGGGCGACTAACGCGAGCACGGCGACACCCCAGTCGCGGCCGGCCAGCGAAGCGAGCTCCTTGTCGAGGCCGTCGGCGCGCCGCGGATCGGACTGCACGGCGGAGATCATGAAGAACACCCCCGTGGGGAGGAACACAGCGGCGCGGGCCGGAATCCCGACGGTGCCTGCGGCACGAACAAGACCGCGCACCCAGCCCGGCGACCGCTTCGTGTCCATGCCATCGGCGTACTTCTGATCCACGCCGTCCCAGAATTGATGAACGCACACACCCACCTCGATCAGCCCAAGCGCGAATAACATTTCCCGGCCGGCCGGCAAGTGCAGGATGCCGCTCGCGGTCTTGTGCCGCTGTTGTTCGCTACCGCTGCGGTGTTTCCCCAAGGCGTACGACAGGGGCACCCAGGTGAGCGCGATGTAGAAAGCACCCTGCGCGAAAGTCATCACCCGACTGCCAGCCGACTGTTGGCGGTCACGGATCGCGCTCCAGATCCTCGTCGCGCCGAAGGCGAGGAACCCGGCGGCCGTCGCGGCGATCGCGGCTAACCCTCCGGGTTTCCCGGCGATGGTGCTCAGCGCGCCGTTGGCGTTCGCCTGCTTGCCGCCGCCGGCCGCCAGCTGCGCCACGAGGCAGACGAGCATGCAGTAGAACACGCTGCGCGCCAGCAGGCCGACGCGCGCGGCAATGCCGAGCGTCCGCTTTTCGTCGTCCGAGACCGACTTTGACGTTCGTGCGGCCGACCGACGTGCGCGCACCGCTGACGACATGCTTGGTCGATGCCCGTCACGCACCGTGGTCAACCGTGACCTGGCGTCGATCCGACACCGGGCAAAGGGTGGTCGATTTCCGTATTTTTCCCGGCGGTATTGCGCGCGTGGACGAATCCTTGATAGGCCGGTGCCGTCCTGAAGTCGATCGCTTTCTCCTTGGGGGGTATTTCATGCGACCACAAAGTCCGAATGCCAAGACGACTGGCAGATTCATCGGCAGCGCCGTTGGAGTCGCCAGCTTGGTAGGCGCCGGCTCGCTGCTTGTCCCGTTTGTCCCTGCGGCAACGGCGGCCGCCGCCACCAGCGCGCCGCAAATCGTGATCTCGGGCCTGAACAACCCGCGCGGGGTCACGTTCTCCGGCGACACTTTGTATGTCGCAGAGTCCGGCGCCGGTGGCAACGGCGTCTGTTTCAAGAGTTCCGAGGGTTCGACCGTCTGTTACGGCGCCACCGGCGCTATCACCGCGGTTGCGAACGCGTCGACCGTCACAGGCCACACTGCCACGTCGTCCGACCGGCTTATCAGCGGCTTGCCGTCGTTTGCCACGCAGACCGACGACCCCAGCACGCCGCAACCCGATCAGGGCACCTCGGCGACCGGACCCGCCGACGTGTCGGTCGCCAGCGACGGCACGCTCTATTACGTGATCGGTCTTGGCGGCGCTCCGGCCGATCGCGATGCCTTGACGAAGGGGGGCGCGCCGGGCGCGAGTCTCGCGGCGCTGTGGAGCGCGCACTCCGACGGCACAGGCGCGACGAAGGTCGCGAGCCTTGCCGACTACGAGGCGGCGCACAACCCCGATCAGGGCATCGTGCCGACGTCGACGCTCGACACCAATCCCTACGGCGTGCTCGTCAACGGCGCGTCGGTGTTGGTGGCCGACGCGGGCGGCGACGACGTGCTGTCGGTTGACCGCGCCACCGGTGCCGTGAGCACGGCCGCTGTCTTGCCCCCGATTTTCACGCCGGCGCCGCCGTTCTTGAAGCTGCCGCCAGGCACCATCATGCCGGCGCAACCGGTGCCGACCTCGCTCGCGGCGGGGCCGGGCGGGACGACGTATGTCGGGCAGCTGACCGGCTTCCCGTTCCCGCTTGGTGGCGCGTCGGTGTTCAGTTTGAACGGGACGACGTTGTCGACGTACGCCAGCGGTTTCACGAACGTGATCGACGAGACGGTCGGTCCCGACGGCAACCTCTACGTGCTCGAGATCGCGCACAACTCGCTGCTGGCAACGCCGCCGGTCGGCGCGTTGTTGCGCGTCTCGAAGGACGGCGGCAGCAAGCAGTTGCTGCTGAACAACCTCAATTTCCCTGGGGGCATCGCGTTCGGCCCCGATGGCATGGCCTACATCACGACCTGCAGCGTGTGCACGGCGCAAGGGCCGAGCGCGGCGCAAACCGGCAACGTGGTGCGGTTCGACGCCGTGAACGCCACGCCTCTGTTGACCCGGTTAAGTGGTTCTGACCGCGTCGCCACCGCGATTGCGACGTCCCGGGCGACGTTCGCGGACGGCGCGCCGGCTGTCGTCATCGCCAGGTCGGACGACTTCGCGGACGCGTTGGCGGGGTCTGTGTTGGCCTCCGTGGGTGCGATGCCGGGCACGTCGCCCGACGGCACCACCAACGTTCCGCTGCTGCTCACGACGGGCAAACAGTTGTCGCCGCAGACCGCCGCCGAGATCAAGCGGCTCGGCGCCACGACGGCCTACGTGCTCGGTCTGCAGAGTGCGATCAGTGACGCGACCGCGAACGCGCTCACCTCACAAGCCGGCGTCACCAACGTCGTCCGCGTGGGCGGCGCCGACAGGTTCGCAACGGCGGCGGCCATCAAGGCGAAGGTCGACGCGCTCACCGGCAAGAGCGCCGCTGGCGTGTATGTCGTCAACGGCAACGGCTTCGCCGACGCGATGTCGGTGGCGCCGCTGGCGGCTCGCCAAGGGTGGCCGATTCTGCTTGCCACGCCGGGACAGTTGCCAACCGACACGGCCGAGGCGTTGGCCGGGGTGGGTACCGCCACCATCGTCGGCGGCACCGCGGCGGTCTCGTCGTCCGTGTCTGACGCGATCGGCAAGATCGTGACGACGGTGGCGCCGCGACTCGCGGGCAGTGACAGGTACGCCACGTCGGCGGCGGTCGCGAACGCCGCGACGTCGGCGGGCTTGAGCCTGTCGAAGCTGTGGCTCGCCACCGGTGTCAACTGGCCCGACGCGGTCGCGGCAGGCTCCGCGGTCGCCGACGACGGCGGCGTGCTGTTGCTGGTCAACCCGAGCGATCTCGCTGGGAGTCCGGCCACCAAGGCCGTCATTAGCGGCCAGGCGGGCAGCGGCTCGGCGAAGCTGCTCGGAGGTCCGGCGGCCATTTCGATCAATGTCGAAAGCCAGGTGATCAGCGCGCTCGGCGAGTAACCGGCACGCGCGGCGGCGCGGCCTGCGGCACAATCGAGCTGCAGGCCGCGTCAAGCCGCGTTATCGCCCGAGGTGTTGAGATGACTGTCGAGCACGCCCACTGTGACCACCCGAAGATCGGCGACATCAGAAACTCCTCGTTGTCGGTCGGCGACGTGATGGTCGCGCATCCCAAGACGATGCGCTCCGACGCCACGGTCGGCGAGCTGCGCCAGACGTTCGCCAACCCGCACGTCATCTGCGCGCTCCTCGTCGACGGAGACGAGTTCGCGGGCATCGTTCACCGTGACTCGCTCACCGCTGCTGGCGCGGCCCCTGACGACGCCCCGGCGCTCGCGCTCGCCGCCGCCGACACGCCGAGGGTCACGCCGTCGATGCCGTTGCCCGACGCCGTCGCGATCCTCGACGCCCTCGGCAGCCGCCGTCTCGTCGTGTTGGCGGACGACGGGGAGACGCTCGCGGGATTGTTGTGCCTCGACGAGTCGCGCGGCGGCTTCTGCCAATAGGGCCCACGTCGCCCTGCCGTCACCCGTTGTCACCACGCGCGCAGCTAGCGGCGCGTGCGATGGCGCGCACCTGGGAATGATCAGCCGCGACGACTCATGGCTGGAGGCGCGAATGCGGTGGCGCGAACTCGCAAGGGACGCGAGCGGGCGAACGGTGGTGCTGGTGTTCGAGAACGGCGACGACGTCATGCCCGTGCTCAAGGACTGGTGCGTCGAGCAACGCGTCACCGCCGCGCACTTCACGGCGATCGGCGCGTTCGAGCGGGTGGTGGTCGCGTGGTTCGACTGGCAGGCCAAGGAGTACCGGCACATCACGGTCGACGAGCAGGTCGAGGTGCTGAGCCTTGCGGGCGACGTCGCGCTCAATGACGACGAGCCGGCGATCCACGCGCACGTCGTCGTCGGCCGCCACGACGCGAGCACGCGCGGTGGGCATTTCGTCGGAGGGACAGTGCGTCCGACGTTGGAGCTGGTGCTTCAAGAGTCGCCGTCGCACCTGCGCAAGCGGCACGACGCCGAGTCGGGATTGGCGCTGATCGCCCCCGACGCCGGGACGTCTGGCGATTAGGCGGCCGACAAGATCAGCTATTGCTGGGGAATAAGCACTTGTCGGCGATCAACGCCCATGCGCTGTCGCTGCCACGCGTCGGCAACGTTGGCGAGCGGGACCTGATCGAATTCGATGTGCATTCGGCCGCCCGCGCAGTGATCGAAAATGGCGCCGAGCGCGGCGGCGATTTCGGCCGGTGTCAATCCGGTGTTCGTATAGCCGACGATCTTTAGCCGTCGGCTCCTGATGGTGGCCGAGTCGAAGGTCGCCACCTCATTGCTCACGCTGCCGAGGTTGACCAGTCGGCCCCCGGGCCGCAGCGCGTTGCTCGCCGCCGTCGCCGTCGGCCCGAAAATCGGATCGAG
>JAICLV010000132.1 GCA_025925185.1 Acidothermaceae bacterium | reverse complement strand
GGGCAGCTCACGGAATACGGCCTGGTGGCCGAGGAGTACGGCGGCGACACCATGTTCGTCGACGTCTCGGCCAAGTCGAACCTGAACATCGACCACCTGCTCGAGGCGATCCTGCTCACGGCCGACGCCGCGCTTGACATGCGGGCCAACGCTGAGCAAGACGCCCAGGGTGTGGCGATCGAGGCTCATCTCGACCGCGGCCGCGGCCCGGTGGCGACCGTGCTCGTGCAGCGCGGCACGCTGCACGTCGGCGACTCCGTCGTCGCGGGCGAGGCGTTCGGCCGCGTGCGGGCCATGCTCGACGAGTTCGGCGAGCCGGTCGATGAGGCCGGGCCGTCGCGGCCGGTGCAGGTGCTCGGCTTCACCAGCGTCCCCGACGCGGGCGACAACTTCCTCGTCGTCCCCGAAGACCGCGTCGCCCGGCAGATCGCCGAGCGGCGGGCGGCGCGCGAGCGCAACGCCCAGCTGGCGGCCAACCGCAGTCGGCGCAGCCTCGAGGACATCCTGGCTCGCATGGAAAAGGGCGAGGTGGCCGAGCTTCGGCTCATCCTCAAGGGCGACGTGTCGGGTTCGGTCGAGGCGCTCGAGGACGCGCTGCTGAAGATCGACGTCGGCGAAGATGTCGACCTTAAGGTCATCGACCGCGGCGTCGGCGCCATCACCGAGAACAACGTGATGCTGGCCGTCGCCTCCGACGCGATCATCATCGGCTACAACGTGCGGCCCGAGGGCAAGGCACGCGAGCTGGCCGAGCGCGAGGGTGTCGACGTCCGCTACTACTCGGTGATCTACCAGGCGATCGACGAAGTCGAGGCGGCGCTCAAGGGCCTGCTCAAGCCGGAGTTCGAGGAGGCGCAGCTCGGCACCGCCGAGATCCGCGAGGTGTTCCGCTCCAGCAAGTTCGGCAACATCGCCGGCGCGCTGGTGCGCTCGGGCACCATCACCCGAAACTCCAAGGCGCGGTTGGTGCGCGACGGCGTCGTCGTCAACGAGCACCTCACCATCGAGTCGCTCAAGCGCTTCAAGGACGACGCGACCGAGGTGCGCGAGGGCTACGAGTGCGGTATCGGCCTCGGGTCGTTCAACGACATCAAGGTGGACGACGTGATCGAGACGTACGAGCTGCGCGAGAAGCCTCGCACTTAGCCGCCGACCTCCACATCGGGTCACTCCTCGGGACTGCTTCGCTTTACGTCCCTACGGAGTGACCCGATGCTCCGGTCGGCTCTCGCTGCTCCCTCAGCTCGTGCGGCTCGATCGCTGAGAGGCGGCGGTAGCGCGGAAACTTCCAGCGCTCTAGCGCTCACGAGTTTCCGCGCTCTTGGGCTAGTCGAAGTTGAAGTCGAAGTCGAGGGAGTGGCACGCGCTCATGTTCGTCGGGGTGTTGACGCTCGACCTGCTGCTCGGCGACGTGCACTCGCTGAAGGAGAAGCGCAGTGTGGTGCGGCCTATCGTCGCCGAGCTGCGCAAGAGGTTCGAGGTCAGCGTCGTGGAGGCGGGGCATCTTGACCTGCATCGGCGGGCGTTGGTCGGCGTGGCGGTGGTGGCGGTCGATCGCGCTCATTGCGTCGACGTGGTGGAAGCGTGCGAGCGGCTTGTCGCGGCTCGCCCGGAGGTCGAACTGCTGTCGGCGCGGCGGCGGTTCCTGAGTGAAGAGGACGAGTGATGACCGACCACGCGCGAGCGCGCAAGCTGGCCGACCGAATCAAGGTCGTGGTGGCCGAAACCCTTGAGCGGCAAGTCAAGGACCCCCGACTTGGCTTCGTGACCATCACTGACGCGCGGGTCACCGCCGACCTGCACGAGGCGACCGTCTTCTACACCGTGTTGGGCGACGAGGCCGAGCGGTCGTCAACCGCGGCGGCGTTGGAGAGCGCCAAGGGCGTGCTGCGCTCGGAGGTCGGCAAGCAGACGCAGGTCCGGTTCACGCCGTCCCTGGCGTTCGTCCTCGACGGCGTGCAAGACAACGCGCGCCGCATCGACGAGCTGATCGAGAAGGCGCACGAGGTCGACGCGCGCGTGCACGAGGTCGCGGCCGGCGCCTCACCGGCCGGCGATCCCGACCCCTATCGCGTCCGCGAGTCTGAATAGGCCTCGGTGCCGAAGAACGCCGGGCCGCCGCCGCGCGGAGGCCTTGTCGTCGTCGACAAGCCGGCAGGCCTCACCTCGCACGACGTCGTCGCCCGTATTCGCCGGCTGGCCGGCACCCGGCGCGTCGGTCACGCAGGCACCCTCGACCCAATGGCCACCGGCGTGCTGCTCGTCGGTGTTGGTCGTGCGACGAGGCTGCTCGGCCATCTTTCCCTGCACGACAAGGACTATCTCGCCACCGCGCGCCTCGGTCAGTCGACCGACACCGACGACGCCGAGGGCGCCGTGGTCGCCACGCGCCCGTCGTCCGGCATCAGCACCGATGACATCACGGCCGCGGCGCGCGACTTCGTCGGCGACATCGAGCAGCGCCCGCCCGGCATCAGCGCCATCAAGGTCGACGGCAAGCGCGCGTACGCGCGGGTGCGGGCCGGCGAGGACGTGGTCCTGCCGTCGCGGCGGGTGCACGTCGAGCGGCTGGAGATACTCGAGATTCGCCCCTGTGGCGAGGTGGTCGACGTCGACTTCGAGGTCCGCTGCTCGTCAGGCACCTACGTGCGGGCGATCGCGCGCGACCTCGGCGACAAGCTCGGCGTCGGAGGCCATCTGACCGCGCTGCGCCGCACCCGCGTCGGCGGGTTCGACCTCAGCGTCGCGCGTTCGCTGGCGAGCCTCGAGCAGGCGTTCACGCTGATTTCCTTGGACGACGCCGCTGCCGCGGCCTTCTCCCGCCGCGACCTCGACGCCGCTGACGCGCAGACGTTGACGCACGGGGGGCGACTTCCGTCGTCCGAGTCGTCCGGTGTCGACGGCACGCCGGTCGCGGCGTTCGGGCCTGACGGCACGTTCATCGCGCTGCTCGAGGACCGCGGCGAAACCGCTTATCCGGTGGCGGTTTTCGTCGGCTGAGCGGCCCCGCCGACTTCGCGTTGGAGTGCTCCGCGGTGCGCGGAGGCGGCGAGCGCATAGCCCGGCCGGTCACGCGCGGTGGCGGGGACCCCGGCGGTGAAAGGCCGTGAGAGGCTGTGATCCGCGAAAGTGGCGCAGAGTGGCCATGGCGACACACCCGAAAGGAGCTGCGCCAGGTGCAGGTGTGGCACCACGACATGGACGGCTCTGCCCCAAGCCAGGCGGACCGGCCCGCGGTCGTTGATCGCTGCGTCGCCACGATCGGCGTGTTCGACGGCGTGCACCGTGGCCACCAGCGCATGGTCCACCGGACGCTCGCCCGCGCCGCGGAGTTGCGGCTCCCTGCGGTCGCGGTGACCTTCGACCCGCTGCCTGAGGCGGTGTTGCGGCCGGAGTCCACGCCGCCGCTGCTGACCACCTTCGACCGTCGCCTTGAGCTGCTCGCCGACCTCGGCCTCGACGGCGTTTACGTCGTCCACTTCGATGCCGACTTCGCGCAGCTGTCGCCCGCGGCGTTCGTGTCGTCCGTGCTCGTCGACGCGTTGCGCGCGGTCGACGTCTTGGTGGGCGAGAACTTCCGATTCGGGCGACGTGCCTCCGGCGACGTGGCGACGCTGACCGAGTTGGGCTCGGCGGCCGGGTTCATGGTCGACGCGGTTTCGCTCGCGCACCCAGAAGGTGGTGACTCGCCGCCGTTTTCCTCGACCTGGATCCGCGAGCGGGTCGCGGCGGGCGACGTCGAGGCGGCGGCGGACGCGCTCGGACGGCCGCACCGGGTGGAGGGCGTCGTCGTCCATGGCGACCACCGCGGCCGCGAGCTCGGCTACCCGACCGCCAACCTCGACGTGCCGGCCGACCTCGCGGTGCCCGCCGACGGCGTCTACGCGGGCTGGCTTGACGGCATGCCCGCGGCGGTGTCGATCGGCACGAACCCGACGTTCAACGGCACGGCCCGGCGGGTCGAGGCGTACGTTCTCGACCGGGACGACCTGGAGCTGTACGGGAAGTACATGCGGCTCGACCTGGCGTCACGGTTGCGGGGCATGGTCGCGTTCGACGGCATCGAGCCGTTGCTCGCGCAGATGGGGGACGACGTCGCGCGGGCCCGCGCGCTGCTGGTGCCCTCGGCCGGGCCGGGCGACTAGGCGGCCGGCCGGGCGCCGGGTGGTACGGTGTCCGGTGGCGGCGAATGCCAGCCGCCGATCTTTAACGTGCTTTTCGTGTGTTCGTCTGCCCGCGTGAATGGGACCGCGGGCGCACACGCCAGCCAAAGGAGCCACGTGGCGCTCGACACCGCGACCAAGAATTCGATCCTTGCCGAGTACGGCACCAGCGAAGGCGACACGGGCTCTCCCGAGGCGCAGGTCGCGATGCTGTCGAAGCGCATCGCCGACCTCACCGAGCACCTGAAGGTGCACAAGCACGACCACCACAGCCGCCGCGGCCTGCTGCTGCTCGTCGGCCGCCGCCGTCGGCTGCTGCAGTACCTGGCCAAGAAAGACATCACCCGGTACCGCTCGCTGATCGAGCGACTCGGTCTGCGTCGATAACGGGTGGAGGAGCGGTAGCGCCGTTAGGGCGGGCCGCTCCTTCCGCTGTATCCACATCACCAATACACCGGAGCTCGTTCGAGACCGTTCGCCGGTCCTCGGTAGTGGCTCTCGGGGCTGGATCTCCGTTGAGGGGTCAGGCCCGGGGCTTCGATCGAAGACCGGCCGAGATCATCGAGGCTCGACGGGTTCCACGACACCCCATGGAGGGTTCGTGGCAGAAAACCACGTCACCACCGCCGAAGCCGTGCTCGACAACGGCGCCTTCGGCACCCGCACAATCCGGTTTGAGACGGGCCGGCTGGCCCGCCAAGCGGCCGGCTCGGTCGTCGCGTACCACGGCGACACGATGTTGCTGTCGGCGACGACCGCCGGCAAGTCTCCGCGCGAGCAGTTCGACTTCTTCCCGTTGACGGTCGACGTCGAGGAGCGCATGTACGCGGCGGGCCGCATCCCCGGCTCGTTCTTCCGGCGCGAGGGCCGGCCCAGTGAGGACGCCATCCTCACCTGCCGGCTGATCGACCGGCCGCTGCGCCCGAGCTTCGTCAAGGGCCTGCGCAACGAGATCCAGGTCGTCGTCACCGTCATGGCGCTCGACCCCGACCACCTGTACGACGTCATCGCGATCAACGCGGCGTCGGCGTCGACGCAAATCGCCGGCCTGCCGTTCTCCGGCCCGATCGGCGGTGTGCGGGTCGCGCACATCGACGGCACCTGGGTCGGTTTCCCGACCCACTCCGAACTCGAGCGGGCCACGTTCGACATGGTCGTCGCTGGCCGGGTGCTGCCAGACGGGGACGTCGCGATCATGATGGTCGAGGCGGAGGCCACCGACCACACGTTTGGCCTGGTGCGCGACGGCGCGACCGCCCCGACCGAGGAGGTTGTCGCCGAGGGCCTGGAGGCCTCGAAGCGGTTCATCAAGGTGCTCTGCGAGGCGCAGTCGCAGCTGGCGGCGTCGGCGTCGAAGCCCACCGGCGAGTTCCCGATCTTCAAGGACTACGAGGACGACGTCCTCGAGGCCGTCACGGGCTCGGTCCGCGACGAGCTCGCCCAGGCGCTGACCATCGCCAGCAAGCAGGAGCGCGAGGGCCGGCTCGACGAGATCAAGGCGCGCGCCCACGAGCAGCTCGACGGGCGGTTCGCCGGCCGCGAGAAGGAGATCGGTGGCGCGCTGCGCTCGCTCACCAAGAAGCTGGTTCGTGAGCGGGTCATCCGCGACAAGGTGCGTATCGACGGTCGCGGGCTGAGGGACATCCGTCCATTGACGGCCGAGGTCGGCGTGGTGCCGCGGGTGCACGGCTCGGCGCTGTTCGAGCGCGGCGAGACGCAGATCCTCGGCGTCAGCACGCTGAACATGCTGCGCATGGAGCAGCAGCTCGACACGCTCTCGCCCGAGACGCGCAAGCGCTACATGCACAACTACAACTTCCCGCCGTACTCCACTGGTGAGACCGGCCGGGTCGGCTCGCCGAAGCGGCGCGAGATCGGCCACGGCGCGCTCGCCGAGCGGGCGCTGGTGCCGGTGCTGCCGACACGGGAGGAATTCCCTTACGCGATCAGGCAAGTCTCCGAGGCGCTGGGTTCGAACGGCTCGACGTCGATGGGCTCTGTCTGCGCCTCGACGATGTCGCTGCTGTCGGCCGGTGTTCCGTTGCGTGCGCCGGTCGCGGGTATCGCGATGGGCCTCATCTCCGACACCGTCGAAGGCGAGACGCACTACGTGACGCTCACCGACATCCTCGGGGCCGAGGACGCCTACGGTGACATGGACTTCAAGGTCGCCGGCACCGCGGAGTTCGTCACCGCGCTTCAGCTCGACACCAAGCTCGACGGCATTCCGGCGTCGGTGTTGGCGGGCGCGTTGACGCAGGCCCGCGAGGCG
>JAICLV010000026.1 GCA_025925185.1 Acidothermaceae bacterium | reverse complement strand
GTGATGTTGGTGGTGCCGTGATGTTGGTGGTGCCGTGATCCGGCGGGGCGCGCTACTGCGACTGTTCGCGGGCGCGGCGGTGCTCGCCGTCGTCGGGTGGCGCGTCGGCGGCGGCCCGTTCCTCGCCGGACTCCGGTCGATCACCGGTTGGTCACTCGCCGCCGCGACCGGCATCGGCCTGGTAACGACGACGTGCGGTGCGACGCGGTGGCGTGTCGTCGCCCGCGGTCTTGGTGTCGAGATCCCGCTCGCAACTGCTGTCGCGGCGTATTACCGCTCGCAGTTCCTCAACACCGTTCTGCCCGGCGGGGTCGTCGGCGACGTCCATCGCGGCGTGCGGCAGGGCCGTGACAGCGGTGGCGTGGGCAACGGTCTGCGCGCCGTCGGATGGGAGCGCGTCGCCGGTCAAGCGGTGCAAGTGGCGGCCGCGATCGTCGTGCTTCTCACCTTTCCCTCGCCGGTGCGGTCATGGGCGCCGGTCGCGGTTGCGGTTGCGGTTGGGGTTGGGGCGGCGGTGTACGTCGTGGCCGCCTTGACGGCTCGCGCCATGCCGCGGGTGCGCCGGGTGCTGGCGTCGGACGTCCGCGCGGCGCTGCTAAGCCGCCGTAACTGGCCGACAATCGTTGCGGTGTCGGCGATTGCCGTCGTCGGCCATGCCGCGACGTTTCTCTTGGCCGCACACGTCGTCGGGTCGGCCGCGTCGGCGGCCACCATGCTGCCGCTCACTTTCGTCGTGTTGCTCGCGATGGCGGTGCCGTTGAATGTCGGCGGTTGGGGGCCGAGAGAGGGGGTCGCCGCGTGGGTGTTCGCGAGCGCTGGCCTTGGCGCCACCCAAGGAGTGGCGACCGCCACCGTGTACGGCGTCCTCGCGTTCGCCGCCTGTCTTCCTGGGCTCGCGGTGCTGGTGAACGACTGGGTGCGAGCCGCTTCGCGGCGTCGTCCGATGGAAAAGAGGCAGACGTGGCTGACCGCCCGTACACCCTGCTGAGTTGCGGCATGTCGATCGACGGTTACCTCGACAGCGCGACGGTGAAGCGGTTGCCGTTGTCGAACGACGCTGACTTCGACCGGGTTGACGCGGTGCGTGCGACGTGCGACGCGATCCTCGTTGGCGCGGCCACCGTGCGCAACGACAACCCGAGCCTGCTCGTGCGGTCGAAATCCCGGCAGCGTGACCGGGTCGCCCGCGGCCTGCGACCGTCACCCGTCAAAGTGACGCTGACCCGACACGCGCGACTCGATCCGACGGGCGCGTTTTTCGTCGCCGGCGACGTCGAGAAACTGGTGTATTGCTCGCGGCCGAGCCTGTCGACCGCCAAGAAGAACTTGGCCTCCGTCGCGACCGTCGTCGACGGCGGTGAGCGACTCAACGTGCGCGATCTCGGCCACGACTTGCATCGTCGCGGTGTCACTCGGTTGATGGTCGAGGGTGGTGGCACGGTGCACACGCAGTTCCTCACCGCCGACCTCGTCGACGAGCTGCAGCTGGTGGTCGCGCCGTTCTTCGTCGGTGACTCGCAGGCGAGGAGGTTCGTCAGCGACGGCCTTTTCCCATGGAATCCAGGGCGTCGGGCGACGTTGGCGGAGGTCAGGCAGATCGGAGACGTCGTGTTGTTGCGCTACGCGTTGTCGGAGCGATTCAGTGAGCAGTGAGCCATCTGACGTGGCGCACTCGCTGCTGCGGTTTCCCCGGCCGGATCGCGCACCTCGAGCGACGATTCGCGCCGAGGTGCCCCTGCCGTTGCGCTTCACCGATGGCTACGCCGCGCCGGCGCGTGTCTTCACGTTCGACGGTCTAGTCGACGGCCGCGAACATGTGGCGCTCGGGTTAGGCGATCACGGCCACGCCCGGCCCCCGCTGGTGCGGCCGCACAGCGAGTGCCTGACCGGCGACGTCTTCGGCAGCCAGCGCTGCGATTGCGGGCCGCAACTGCGCGAGGCGGTCGAGCGCATCGCGACGCACGGTGGCTTTCTCCTGTACCTGCGGCAGGAGGGGCGAGGGATCGGCCTGTACGCCAAGCTCGACGCGTACACCTTGCAAGACGAGGGCCTCGACACATACGAGGCCAACGTGGCACTCGGGCACGCCGCCGACGAGCGCGACTACACCGTGGCGGCCCAAATGCTGTTCGCGCTGGGGATTCGTGAGATCGCGCTGTTGAGCAGCAACCCGGACAAGGCCGAGCAGCTTGCCCGGCTCGGCGTCGAGATCAGCGAGCAGGTGCCGACCGGCGTGCACTTGTCGCAGGCGAACGCTCGTTATCTGCAGACGAAGGCCGCGCGCGGCGCCCACCTGTTTGAGGCGCCGATCGGGTGGTCGCCTTAAGCGTCTCGGCGCTCCATCAGCCATGCGCCGATCGCGAGCGGCACGATCCACCACAGGCAATAAACGCCGAAGCCCACCCAGGGCGTCAGGTAGTTGCCGCTTTGGTGGATGTAGGAGATCTGCTGGCCGGCATTGCTCGTGAAATATCGGACGACGGCGTCGCCCCACGCGCCGGGCAACAGGTTCATCAGCGGTGGCACGACGAGCAACAGCGCCACCGCGGCGGTGACGGCGCCGGCGGTGCGGCGCAGCAGGGTGCCCATCGCGAGACCGAACAACCCGCTGGCGGCGACGTACAGACCGCCGCCGATCACGGCGCGCAGCACGCCGGGGTCGCCAATGGTCGCGCCGATGCCGCGCTTCGAGAACCACGGCTGACCGGCGTAGAACGCGCCGAACGCCGTCGCGATCCCGACCGCGAACGCGACCGCGGTGAACACCAGCGTCTTCGCGGTGAGCAGCCGCATCCGTTGCGGCACGGTCGTGAGCGAGACCCGAATGCCGCCCGTGGAGTACTCAGCGCTGATCACCATCACGCCGAGCACCGCGAGCGCCAGGTGGCCGTGTGCGAGCCCCGACATGCTCGTCGACACCGGATCGAACTTGGCGCGGTCGGCGTCGGACATCTGCGACCAGCCGTGGTTCGTGCCCCAGCTGGCCAACACCCCACCCCTAGGCCGATCGTCGCTGCGACCAGTGCCAGCAGGGTCCAGCCGGTGGAGCGTACGGAGAACAGCTTGGTCCACTCCGAGCGCATCACGTGGGGCAATGTGCTGCCCTTGGGCGATGCCGCGTGGGCGCGGGGTGCCGCGGTAGGGCTCGCGGTTTCGGCGGTCACCGCGCCACCTCCTGAGTCGGTGCGGGGGCGTGGTACTCGACGGCGTCGCGGGTGAGTTCCATGAACGCCTCCTCTAGCGACGCGCGCTCCTGGAAGAGCTCGTGGATGGTGATGCCGTTCGCGGCGGCCAGATCGCCGATCTCGTCACACGTGACCCCGCGCAACTCCAGGTAACCGTTGACCTGGTTGGCGGCGACTCCCTTGGCCTCGACCAGCCCGGCCAGCTGCGCCTGCTGAGGCGAGCGAACCCGCACGTGGTTGGTCGACCCGCTCGCGATGAACTCGGCCGTGCCGACGTCGGCGATCAACCGGCCGCGACCGATGACGACGAGACGGTCGGCGGTGAGCGCCATCTCGCTCATCAGGTGGCTGGAGACGAACACCGTGCGACCCTCGGCCGCCAGGGCCTTCATGAAGTTGCGGATCCACAGGATGCCTTCGGGGTCGAGGCCGTTGACCGGCTCGTCGAACAACAGCACCTGCGGGTTGCCGAGCATCGTTCCCGCAATGCCTAGTCGTTGTGACATCCCGAGCGAGAAGCCCTTGATGCGCCGTTTCGCCACCGACTGAAGACCCACCAGCTCGAGCACCTCGTCGACCCGACGAGCGGGTATCCCGTTGCTTTGCGCCATCGCGAGCAAGTGGTTTCGCGCGCTGCGGCCGCCGTGCACGTCCTTCGCGTCGAGCAACGCGCCGACCTCGTGCATGGGGCTATCCGCCTTCGTGTACGAGCGGCCGTTGACGAGCGCGGTGCCGCTGGTCGGGCGGTCGAGGCCGAGGATCACCCGCATCGTCGTTGACTTGCCCGCGCCGTTCGGGCCGAGGAAGCCGGTGACGACGCCAGGCGGGACGTCGAACGTCAAGTCGTCGACGGCAAGGGTGCTGCCGAATCGCTTCGTGAGTCCACGGACTTCAATCACTGCCGCTCCCCGGTTTGTGTCGATTGGCTGGAACGCAGACGCGCGGCGCGGGGGGCCCGCTTGCCCCTACAGCCGTACCACCGTAGCGTGCGGCGCCTGACCGCTCGCCGCCGATTTGCCCGATAAGCCGCGGCCCGACGAGATTAACGAGAGCATTTATGGCCGCGTCAGCTGGCCGCGAGCGGTGGGGCTCACTACCTTTCCCTTGAGCCTTCCGTGAACCGCGTCGCGATGCCAACCGAGGAGACCGCATGACCGAGGGACCGAACCCCTACGAGCCGGCGCCGCCGGTCGAGCCCGGGCCACCGCCATATGGCGCGCCGATGCCGCCCGTCGACCAAAACCAATACGCGGTGCCGCGTGGTCCGGTCGGCCCGCCGCCTTCGTCGGTCGTCAACGCGACGCGGTTGATGTTCGTCAGCGCCGCGCTCGGCGTCATCGGCCTGATCGTGTTGCTCGCCAGCAAGAGCAACCTGCGCGACCAGATCGCCAAGAAGAACCCCGACTACGACGCGCACAAGCTCGACACGGTCGTCAACGCAGCGGTCGCGATCGGCATCACGTTCGGCGTTATCTTCATCGTCTTGTACGTGCTGCTCGCGTTGCAGGTGAAGAAGGGCAAGAACTGGGCCCGCATCGTCACCTGGGTGCTGGCCGCGTTGGGCGTATTGAGTGCGCTGTCGTCGCTAGCCCAGACGAACACGGGCGGCAGCCGGGCGGCCAGCCTCGTCGGTGGCGTGGTTGATCTCGCGATCATCGTTCTGCTTGCGCAGAAGCCGAGTAACGACTACTTCCGGAAGCCGACGTACTGACCTCACGGTCGACGAGTTCCGGTGCCTGGTCGCTCGAGTCACGCGAGCCGCGTGACGATCGCAGGCTCGTGACGGTCGTCGCGGCCAGCACGGTCACGACGACCGCGAGCGAGACCAGCGTGCTGATTTCTGGCACCGCCTCGTTCACGGTGTGCAGGTAGTGCAACACCAGCTTCACGCCAATGAACGACAGCACGACCGCCAGGCCGTAGTGCAGGTGCACTAGCCGGTCGAGCAGACCGACCACCAGGAAGTACAGCGCGCGCAGGCCGAGCAACGCGAAGGCGTTCGCGGTGAACACCAAGTAGGGCGTGTGGGTGATCCCGAAAATCGCCGGGATCGAGTCCATCGCGAACACGATGTCGACGGAAAGAATCGCGACTGTGGCGACCAACAACGGCGTGGCCGCGCGTCGTCCGTTGTGCTTGACGACGAGAGCGCCGTCGGGTCCGTCGCTTGTCACCGGCATGACGCGGCGCAGCAAACGAACGGCGCGGGTGTCGCCGACGTTTTCTTTGGTTTCGCCCTGCGTTCGGAGCAGTTGGATCGCCGTGTAGATCAGGAACGCGCCGAAGATGACGAACGTGAAGGTGAGCCGCTCGATCATCGCCGCCCCGACCGCGATGAACACCGCGCGCAACACGAGTGCGCCGATGATGCCGATCAGCAAGATGCGCTGCCGATGGCGTGACGGAACGGCGAATCGCCCGAGGATCACCGCGAAAACGAACAAGTTGTCGATCGACAGGCTTTCCTCGACCAGGTAGCCGGCGAAGAACTCGGTCGCGTGGTGCGCGCCGGCCGTGATTCCGATGACGATCCCGAAGACGATCGCGGCCGCGATGTAGATGAGCGACCAGCGAAGGGCCTCGCGGAATTTGACCTCGTGTGGCGAACGCGCGTGCCGAAGATCGAGCGCGACGAGCGCGCCGATGCCGGTGAGCGTGACCACCCACGCCCAAAGCGGCACGCTCACCGGCGATCGGCCGAGCCGCTCGCGTTCGCGGTGTCACCCGCGGTCGCAGGACACCCCGGAGTCAGGCAGCGGATGAGGTCCAGCTGCCAGCGCGGCTCGGAGTCCGGGGTGGCGGAGACGTCGATCCAGCGCAGCTGGGTGAGCGCACCGCAATGCTCGCAACGCGGCGGCTGGAACCGCTGCGCCTCGCTCGTGCTGATGCCAATCGGTCGGCTTAACGTGCTGACCGTGACATCTGAGGCGACACGCGAGGCGTGCGCGGTGTTCGGCACGGCCTATCACTCCCTGCTGCTTTACGACGGCTTCCCGACGGATTCGGTCTTGCCAGCATGTGGCAATGCACAGGTGGTAAGGCGAGCCCCGCCCGGCTAACATCTGGCCCCACTTGCTGCCGCACGTCGGCAACCGCTGGCGCGGCAGGCCGGGAGAACGCAGGGCCGGAGGCGACGCGAGATGGACGACTGGTCGACCGTGGCCGAAGCCGCGGCCGCCGAGGCGGGCGGCGTCGACCCGGCCCTGCTCGGTGACTATCTCCGCGAACTCGCGGCGGCCAGCGCCGCCGGTGCCAGATTGGACGACGGCGCGCTTGCCCGCTGCCACGCGCTGGGCGGCCGGGCCGCCGAGCAAGGCGTTCCGCTGCGGGCGCTCGTCGACCTGTACCTGTCGGCGACCTGGCGCGCATGGCGCGCGCTGCCCGCCGTCCGCGACGCCGCCGACCTGCACGACATGCACGACGTCGGTGAGGCGGTCTTGCGCGCGGCCGACGATGCTGTGGCCGCGGCGGCGGAGGGTTTCCAGGCCGCCCGGCGGTGGGCGATCCGCCGCGAGGAGGCGGCCCGGCGGGAGTTCGTCGACGACTTGCTCTCCGGCACCGGTGAGCCGTCGCGACTCTTGACGGCCGCGGAGCGGTTCGGCGTCGACGTCGTCGGCGGCCACGTTGTCGTCGTCCTTTCCAGCCCGCGAGCGTTTCGCGACGCGACGCCGGTCGTCGCCCGCGTCGAGAACGCCGTCGCCGCCACCGCGGGCGACGGCGCCTTAGTCGCGACCAAGGAAGGGCAACTCGTCTGCGTGCTGCCGACGACCAAGCTGGCGCGAGTCGACGCCGTCATCGCCGCGCTCAGCGAGGCGGTCGCGTCCAGGAGGGGCGACCGGGTCTGGCGGTGCGGTGTCGGCCGCGGTTACGGCGGGCCGGCGGGCGTGGTCCGCTCTTATGACGAGGCGCGAGACGCGCTGCGGCTCGCCGACCTGCTCGAGCTGCCCGATGCCGTCGTCCGGATTGCCGACCTGCTGGTCTACCGGGTGCTGCTGCGGGATCGAGAGGCGATCGCCGACCTGATCGACAGCGTGCTCACGCCCCTGCGCGGCGCGCGTGGCGGACCGCAACCGCTGCTCGACACGATCGCCACTTACGCGGCGACCGGCGCGAACGCGGCGGCGACAGCGCGCCGCATGCACCTGTCGGTTCGGGCGGTGACCTACCGGCTGTCACGGCTGCGCGAGCTCACCGGACACGACCCTGGCGTGCCCGACCAGTTGTACGTGCTGCAGACCGCCGCGTTGGGCGCCCGCCTTCTCGGATGGCCAGCCTCGAACCTCTAGCTTGCCGGTCGCCGGTAGCGTGCCTCGTGGCGACCCCAGCGACCGTGCACGGGCTGTTTGCCGGACGTCGGCAAGAACGACGCCCGAGGTTGGCCAACTCGGAAGGCCACTGCGCCGCCAGGTGTTGGGACTGTAGAGGTGCGGCGTCAGAACTTGCCGTGCCGATGTGTGTCGAGGTGAAGGGCGGCTGCGATGAGCGAGCGGACTCCGGAAAAAGCTTCCAACGGGGACGCCTTCCGCATCGCCGGATTTCCGGTTCAGGCGAGCCCGACCGTCTTGCTGCTGTTCATGCTGATCGCGTTCACGACCGCCACCGGCCTGCTGCCGTCGTCGGCGCCCGGGGCGTCGAGCGGCGCCTACTGGGTGGGCGGCGTCATCGCCGCGGCCTTCTTGTTGGGAAGCCTGCTCGTACACGAGCTGGCGCACGCGGTCGTGGCGCGGAGCAACGGCGTCCGGGTCGAGAGCGTCACGTTCTGGCTGTTCGGCGGTGTCGCCAAGCTCGGCAAGGATGCTCCGACCCCGCGGGCGGAATGGCGCATCGCGGCTGTCGGTCCGGCGACCAACCTGGTCCTCGCGGCGATCGCACTTGGAGCGACCCGCGCGCTCGGCGCGTTGTCCGCGCCCGACGTCGCGGTCGCGGTCGCCGGCTACGTCGTCTGGGTGAACGTGATGCTCGGCGTGTTCAACTTGCTGCCGGCCGCGCCGCTCGACGGCGGTCGCATCCTGCGCGCCGCGCTGTGGCGCCGGCACGGCAACCGCGGCCGGGCCACGGTCACCGCGGCCAAGGCCGGACAGGTGATGGGCTCGCTGCTGATCGGGCTCGGCGTCGCGCAGTTCTTGTTCAGTTCGGCGATCGGCGGTGTGTGGACCGCGCTCATCGGGTTCTTCCTGTTCGGCGCCGCCGGCGCCGAGGCGCGCGAAACGGTGACGCGCGGCGCGCTCAGCGGCCTCACGGTGCGCGACCTGCTGCCCCAAGGCGAGCCCCTCCCAGCTGCGCCTGCTTGGCGCACCGTCGCGGCGTTCCTCGACGCCTACCAAAGCTCCGGCGACACCCGCACCGTCCTGCCGGTGCAGGGTTTTGACGGAACGCCCGCCGGGTTGGTCGCCTTGGCGCACCTGGCAGGCGTCCGCCCGGAAGACCGCGACACGGTTCGGCTCTCGGCGGTCGCCGCCCCGATCGACCAGATCGCCGTGACGAACCCGGACGAGCCGCTCGTCGACCTCGCGCCTCGGCTCGCCACCCGAACCCGCAACCTGGCCGCGGCGCGACTGGCCGGCCACGCGCTCGTCGTCCGCGACGGCGTCGCCGTCGGCGTGTTGACGCCCGCGGATTTCGCGCGCGCGATTCAGCTGTCGCAGTTGCGCCTTCCGACCCCGCCGCCGTACGTCGATTCGGGCACTGACGGGGCGAGCCACGCTGCAGGGTCGGATCACCCTGGAGAGGCGGGCGACGTCGATCCGCCCACTGCGGGGACGCCGCGCCACCTGACCTGGTAGAGGTTATGCATGGCATGGGCGATGGTCATCGTGGCAGGCATCTTCGAGACCGGGTTCGCGATCTTCCTCAAACTCAGCCACGGCATCACGCGGATCTGGCCGACGGTCGGTTTCGCGGTGTGCGCGCTGATCAGCTTTGGCTTGCTCACGATCGCGCTGAAGCGGCTCGAGGTCGGCACGGCGTACGCCGTTTGGACGGGCCTGGGCGCCGCGGGCACCGCCGTGGTCGGAATGGTCTGGCTGGGCGACGCGGTGTCGACGGTGAAACTCGTCTCGATCGGCCTGATCCTGGCCGGCGTGGTGGGGCTGAACCTCGCGGGCGTCACCGCGTCTTCTTGACGGGGCCGGCTCCCATACCTAGAGTCGCTAGGTATGGGAAACGAGCAACTCAAAGGTCATCTCGAGCTGCTGCTGCTTGAGGTGCTCGCGGTTGGGCCGGTGCACGGGTACGACGTCATCACCCGGTTGCGCGAGCGCAGCGACGGCGTGTTCGACCTGCCCGAGGGCACCGTGTACCCCGCCTTGCATCGACTCGAGAAGTCGGGATGGCTGTCGTCGTCGTGGTCGACCGAGGGTGGCCGCCGTCGTCGGCTCTACTCCCTGACCGGTGAGGGGCACGCCGCGCTGGCGCGTCAACGCGACGGTTGGTGGCGGTTCGCCACCGGCATGCAGGCGGTGTTGGGGGCCGCGACATGACCGACGAGCCGCGTGAGTTGATCGAGCGCTACCTCGACGAGCTGTACGCCTCTCTGCGTGGGCCCGCGCGGCACGCCCGGCGGGTGCTCGCTGAGACGGAGGCGCACCTGCTCGACGCCGTCGACGCCCGAGTCGCGGCGGGCGCACTACCAGCCGACGCCGAACTCGCGGCGCTAGCCGACTTCGGCCCGGTCGCCGATTTCGCGCGCGCCTGTGACCGCGTCAACGCTCGCGACAGGGCGCGCGCCGTCCTTTCCGACCTGCGCGTTCCTGCGCTTTTCCTGCTCGGGCTGGCATTGTTCGCGGTCGGCTTGAGTGGAGCCGTCGACCGCGTGCTGACGTCGGCGTTCGGGGCCCAGTTCGTGTTCGGCGATCCTCCAGGCACGAGCTATTCGGCGTCCGCGTGCCAGCACTGGATGTCGCTGCACCCGCAGGCTGCTAACTGCGCGCAGGCGTATCTGGCCGAGGCGCGCGACGACGGGCTGTTTCAGCGGTTCGTCGTCGGCGTCCTGGGCCTGGCGATTTTGGTCGCGCTGTTTTGGTGGTCGCGGGTGCGGGCGCGCACGCTCGAGCTGCCGTCGCTTGTGGTGAGTGCCGTCTCGGCCGGCGCGTTCGGCACCGCCGGTGTGGTGCTCACCGCGTTCGGTGTCGATCGCGCCATGACCGCTGGCGCCCACGGGCCGGGTGATTACCTCGGCTCCGGCGCGGTCTGCCTGGCGGCGACCGCGGTGGCTCTAGTCGCGCTGGCCCGCGCCTGGGAACCGCGCCGCACCGCCGCCCGGTAGGTTCGGCGACCGTGGACGTTGGAACGCTCGGCCGAGTGCTCGCCGTCAGCCCTCATATGGACGACGCGGCGCTCAGCGCCGGCAACTTCCTGGCCGCGTGTCACGGGCCGCTCCTGCTCACCGCCTTCGGAGGGGCGCCTGCCCGCTACGGTCCGCTGACCGCGTGGGACGCGTTGTGCGGCTTCGCCGACGGCGACGACGTGGTGGCGGCGCGCCGAGAAGAAGACCGCAAGGCGGCGGCGGCGTTAGGTGCGACCGCGCGTTGGCTGGCGTTTCTCGACAGCCAATACCGTTCCGATCCGCCGCTCGTTGACGACGTGGCGCGAGAGATCGCCGCAATCGCAAGGGAAGTCAGCGCCGACACGGTCGCTTTTCCGTTGGGCATCTTGCACGAGGACCATTGTTTGACGCACGACGCATGCGCCACGCTGTTGCGCGAAGGCCACGACCTTGTTGCGAACTGGGTCGCATGGGCCGACGTGCCGTATCGGTCGCGAGCTCCTCAACACGTTCGCGACCGGCTGGAATCCCTGCGGCAGCAGGGATTCCAGCTTTCGCCGTCCGAGTTCTCAATGACCGAGGAGAAACGCGCGGCGCTCGGCGCGTACGCGTCTCAGGTCATCGGTCTTGGCGAGCCGGCGATGCGCGACGCCGAGCGGCCGGAGCAGTTGTTCGTGGTATCGCGTCAGTAGGTGAAGCCGCTGCTCGAACTGGGGTTGGCGCTGCCGCCAGACCCGGTGATCGCGTCACCGCCCGGCGCGACGATCCACCATTTCGCGCCGAACCCGTTGTTGCCCTGGCCCTTGGTTTGATTCGCTGCGGTGTCCTCCGCGAAGTAGTACAGCGGGTTGCCGTTGTACGTGACTTGCGCCGTGCCGTCCTTGCGATTCGTGGTGCCCAGCTTGCTGGCGTCGACGCCCTTGCCGGCGGTCGGCGCGCCGTTCGTGAGCAGCGGCGGCCATGCCTGCGCGCACCCGCCGTAACACATCGAGGGCCCGGACTTGTCCGCGACCCACAGATAAAGCGTGCGGCCTGCGCCGTCGGTCAGATACGTGCCGAGCGATCCGGACGTCGTCTGCACGACCGCCGCGGCGCCCGACGAACCACCCGCCTGGCTTGGGGCGGCGCCGGTGTTGCCGCTCTTGTTGCTGCTGCCGCACGCCGTGACTAACGCCAATACCGTCGCCACAATCGCTAGCCCGCCGAATCGCGTGGTCCTCATGTTCGCTCCCAACGTCGTTTGCGGGCCGTCCGGTGTGGACTACGTGTCGTTGGGTGGCGCCGTTCAACGCGATCTCAGCACGATCGCTGAAAGACCTCTGCTTTCACGGTCGCGCCCATCTCGTAAGGCACCTCGCGAATTCTGATCCAGACACTCGTCGGTGCCTGCGCCACGCGAAGATCGCCGTTCCAGCAGCGACTGAAGCGCAACCGCGCGCGCCACACCTGATCAGCGGTCGTCACCACCGTCATCGACGTCCAGCCGTGGGCGAGCGCCAACCGGGCGGCTTCGCGGGCCTCGCCCTGAGTGGTGCTCGGGTCGGGGTCGAAACAGATCAACCGGCTACGTGGAACAAGCCCGCGCGGGCAGCGGCTACGGCCTGGCGTCGAGACGACCAACGTCGAGTCAGGGTATTCGCGCGCGAGCTTGAGCCCGGCTTCCAAACGGGTGCTGAACGTGTCGCCGCCGAGCACGACGAAGGCGTCGCTGCTCGCCGGGGGCTCGGATCGCGGCACGACAAACAGCCGGACGTCGATGGCGCCCACGGCGACCACCACCACCGCCAGCGCGGCCGCGATGAGGCGAGGGCGGCGCAGAAGTGACATCGCATGGCTGACAACACGCACGAACCGTGACCGTAGCGGTTCGACCCGCACCACGTAGGCTCTAGCGGCGGACATCACACGTGCGGGGGTCGCATGAGCTATCGCCAGGCGCCGTTGCCGACCGGCCGACCCGGCCGACGCGGCCGACGCGGAACACCAGAGCGTGGTGGTCCACCCGTCGGCCCGATCGCCGCCGCGGTGGTGTTGCTCGTCGTCCTCGCAGTCGGCTTGTACCTGTGGCAACCATGGGCTGGCTCGAAGAAAAGCGGATCCGGCAACGGCGGCTCCACGTCGTCCGGGAAGTCAAAAAGCGCGGCGACCGCGGAGACCTTCGCGAAGGCGTGGAGCGCACGCGACTTCTCGGGCGTCGACTTTGTCGGCGACGTGACGCCGGCGCAGGTGAAAACCGAGTTCGACACGCTGACGAAGAACCTGCGGGCGGACGCCGTCGCGGTGACCGCTGGCGACGTCGCACCCGTCGCCGGGAACGACAACTCTGTCCAGGCCGATCGCGCCACACTGCACGTCACCTGGACGCTGCCCGCCGGTCAGGCCTGGAGCTACGACACCGCGGTCGAGTTGGACGACGTGAACGACGTCTGGCGGGTGAACTGGCTGCCGTCGGTGGTGTTGCCGAGCCTCGACCCGGGCGACACGTTGCGCTACACCAAGGTCGATGCGAAGCGGGCGACGATCCTCGACGGCGCCGGGCAGCCGCTGATCGTGAACCGTCCGGTTGTCGACGTCGGCATCGAGCCGAGCAAGGCGGGCCCGGTTGGCCTCGACGCCGCCGCCAAGCAGATGGCGGCGGCCGCGCACGTCGACGAAGCGTCGTTGGCGAAGCGGTTGAAAGCGGCGACGCCCGACCAGTTCGTCGATGTGATCACTTTGCGCGACCCCGACTTCGCGCCGGTCGCTGCCGCCGTGAACGCGGTTCCCGGTGTGGTGCTGCACCACCTTGAGTTGCCGCTCAGCCCGTCTCACGACTTCGCCCGCGCGCTGCTTGGAAGTGTCGGCTCGGTGACGGCCGAGATCGTCGATAAGTCCAAGGGCCGTTACGTCGCGGGCGACGTCGCGGGGTTGTCTGGGCTCGAGAAGGAGTTCGACGAGACGCTCGGCGGCACGCCGGGGTACCGCGTCGACATCGTGCATCCGTCGTCCGGTGGCAGTGCGCCGTTGCCGACAGCCGTCGCGTCGCGGCCGGCGGTTGACGGGAAACCGCTGAGCACGACGCTCGACCAGCGGGTGCAGAACGCCGCCGACCAGGCGCTCGCGTCGGTGCCCGACCAGCCGAGCGCGTTGGTCGCGGTGCGGATCTCCACCGGTCAGGTGGTCGCCGTCGCGAACGGCCCGGACGGTGGCGGCTTCGACACCGCGCTGCTCGGCCAGGTGCCGCCTGGCTCGGCGTTCAAAATCGTCACCACGGCGGCGCTGCTGCAAGGCGGGCTCGACGTCAACGCGCCTGTGTCGTGCAAGCCCGTCGAGGTCGTCGGGGGCAGGTCGTTCCACAACTACGAGGGCGAGGCGCTGGGCAACCCGCCGTTCAAGACCGACTTCGCCCAGTCGTGCAACACCGCCTTCATCAGCCTGTCGAGCAAGGTCGCGGGCTCGGCGCTGCCCGACGCGGCCAGCGCCCTCGGCATCGGCGCCTGTTGGTCGCTCGGCACAACGGCTTATCGCGGCAGCGTGCCGACGCCGAAGACGGACGTCGACCTCGCGGCGGCGTCGTTCGGGCAGGGCGCGACGTTGGTGAGCCCGGTCAGCCTCGCGATCGCCGCCGCTACCGTCGCGCGCGGGAGCCTCGTCCCGCCGCAACTCGTGGTCGGCGGCTCGGCGGCGGCGTCGTGCTCTGCTCCGCCCGCGACCGCGCTCTCGTCGTCCGTGTTCACCCAACTGCGCGCGCTGATGCGGCTGGTGGTGACGTCGGGCACCGCGACCGTGCTGGCGGGGGCACCGGGTGGCCCGGTGATGGCGAAGACGGGCACGGCGGAGTTCGGGTCGGCGAGTCCGCCCCAAACGCATGCCTGGCTGGTGGGCTACCAAGGCGACGTCGCGTTCGCCGTCTACGTGCAGGAGGGCAAGAGCGGCGGCACGGTCGCGGCACCGGTCGCCTTGAAGTTCTTGCAGAACCTGGCGGCGGGGTGAGGGTGCCGGCCAGCACTTGGGGTATCCCGGCGGCATGAGACTCAGCCACATTCCTCTTCGACTAACCACCGGCGCCTACATCCTCAACTCGGGCTTGACCAAGTTGAGCGCTGACGACGACACCTCCAAGGGCCTGCACGGCATGGCGAGCGGGGCGTATCCGATGATCGGCGACGTCGACCATCGCACGTTCGTGAACGGGCTCGCGGCTGGTGAGATCGCGGTCGGTGGGGCGCTGCTGCTGCCGATCGTGCCGGCCTGGCTCGCGGGCGCCGCGCTGACCGGGTTCTCCGGCGCTCTCGTCGGCATGTACCTCAAGACGCCAGGGATGACGAAGGAAGACGGCGTCCGCCCGACGGCGCAGGGCACGCCGTTCGCCAAGGACTTCTGGATGGTCGGCACCGGCTTGGCGCTGTTGATCGACGGCTTCATACCGAGCCGCCGCAAACGCAAGGCCGTGCGGCAGGCCCTCGCGAAGCCGGCCCGACAGGCGGCGATCGCACGCGGCACTGCGAAGGGTTACGCGAAAGGCGTCCGGCACCGCTGACGGTTTTGCGGCATCATCGGATGCGTGCCTGAACTGCCCGAAGTCGAGGCGTTGGCGGGGTTTCTCGCCACGCACGCGGTGGGGCACGCGATCAAGCGGGTCGACGTCGGCGCCTTCCACGTGCTCAAGACGTTCGACCCTCCGGCGTCGGCACTGCACGGCGCGTCGATCGTCGGCGCGCATCGACACGGCAAGTTCCTCGACATCGAGACATCAGGCCCGCATCTGATTGTTCATCTGGCACGGGCCGGATGGTTGCGTTGGCGCCCGGAGCTGCCTCCAGCGTCGTTGCGGCCCGGGAAATCGCCGATCGCGCTGCGAGTGCATTTGGACGACGGCAGCGGCTTCGACGTCACCGAGGCGGGCACGCAGAAGCGGCTCGCCGCTTACGTCGTCCGCTCACCATCGGACGTCGAAGGCATCGCCCGGCTCGGCCCCGACCCACTGGCCGCGACGTTCGACGTCGACGCGCTTGACGCGTTGCTACGCGGACGGCGCATGCAGATCAAGGGCCTGCTGCGCGACCAGTCGGTGATCGCCGGCATCGGAAACGCCTACAGCGACGAGATTTTGCACGTCGCGAACATGTCGCCGTTCAAAATCGCCGACAGTCTCACGCCGGACGACGTGGCGACGCTGTACGCGGCGATCCAGTCGACGTTGTCGGACGCCGTGAAGCGCGCCGCCGATCTCGACGCCGGCGAGTTGAAGGCGGAGAAGAAGGCGAATCTGCGGGTGCACGGCCGCACCGGCCAGCCCTGCCCGGTGTGCGGTGACACCGTGCGCGAGGTGTCGTTCGCCGACTCGTCGCTGCAGTACTGCCCGACCTGCCAGACCGGCGGCAAGCCACTGGCCGACCGCCGGCTGTCTCGGCTCCTGAAGTGAGGCACCTTCCATGATCGTGAAGACTAATACGACATAGGGTCAGAATTTTTTTCACGATCATGGGCGGATGACGGGATGGACGCCTGGGGTAGGCTGCGAATCGCAAATCGCGGGAGCTCGGACGCACCGGGCTGAGAGGGCGGCTAGCCGATCGAATCGGCAGGCGGCCGCCGACCGCTCGAACCTGACCGGGTAATGCCGGCGTAGGGAGTGGCCAGCAGCGTCTGGCCCGGAAGGGCAGCGTCATGGCGTCCGTCGACATCGACGTTCCGCAGCGCGAACTCGACGACCGGCGCTCGGAGGCGCCGATCACCCTTGAGGAGCCGGCGGCCAAGAGCCTCGGCTTCTTCGACCAGGTCGGTCTCTGGGGCAACCTCGGGGTCAGCCTGCTCGGCTTCACCGGCGCGTTCGTGGTGCTCCACCCGCCGGTGGCGGGCTCGCCGACACTCACTCTCGCGGCCGCCCTCGTCGCGACCGTTGTGGGCACGGCGCTCGGCACCCTCGCCGTCGCCGCGGCCGCCGTGCCGGGCGCGCGCACCGGCGCGCCAGCGATGGTGCTGTTGCGCGGCCTGTTCGGGGCGAAACTGTCGTACCTGCCGACAGCGATGAACGTGCTGCAGTTGCTGGGCTGGGGCACGTTCGAGATCGTCACGATCTCCTCCGCGGCCCATCAGCTCGCGCCGGGCCTTCCGTTGTGGAGTTACAAGCTCATCGCCGGGGTCATCACGACCCTGTTGGCGTTGCGCCCGCTGGGCGTCGTCCGGGTGCTGCGCAAGTACGTCACCGCGGCCGTCGCGATCGTTCTGGTGTACCTATTCGTTCAACTGCTGCGGCACCCAATCCCGAATGTCACCGGGTCGTCGTGGCGTGGATTTTGGCCCGGCGTCGACTCGACGTTGGCCGTCGCGGTCTCCTGGGTGCCGGTTGCCTCTGACTACAGCCGACACTCGAGGTCGCCGAGAACGGCGTTCAGCGCGACGTTCGTCGGCTACACCGTCACCCAGGTCGCCTGCTACGCGCTCGGCCTGATCGCGATTCTCACCGTCGCGACCGACGGCGACGCCGGCCACATCTGGGGCGCCTTCATCGCCGTCGCGTTGGGAAAAGTCGCGTTCGCCGTGCTCGCGATCCGCGAGATCGACCAGTCGTTCTGCAACGTGTACTCCACTGCGGTCAGCACCCAGAATCTGCGCCCGCGCTGGGATCGCCGCATCTTGGCTCTCGTGATCGGCAGCGTCGCGACGGCGCTGGCGCTCGCCATTGACATCAACAACTACGCGAGCTTCTTGTCGCTCATCGGCTCGGTGTTCGTGCCGATGTTCGCGGTGTTGGTTGTCGACTACTTCGCCTTCGGTGGCGCCACCAACTGGGACCTCTCCGAGCACGCGCCCGCGCGCTGGCTGATGCTGATCCCGTGGCTCGCGGGGTTCGTCGTCTACCAGCTGATCTATCCGGGCGGTGTCTCGTGGTGGGCGACGATGTGGGGCGACATCGCCAACTGGCTGGACTTCACCGTGCAGACGTGGATGAGCGCGTCATTGCTCTCGTTCGTCGTCGCGGCGGTGCTGACGTTCGCGCTGCGGCTCGCTGTTCGCCGTCCCGAGACGACGAGAGCGGGAGCTACATCTTTGTGACGCGGACGGCGGTGCCGTAGGCGCAAATCTCGGTCCAGACGCCGCCGATCTCCGACGTGTCGAAGCGCATCGCCACGATCGCGTTGGCGCCGCGCGTCGTGGCCTCGTCGATGAGCCGCTGCATCGCGTGGTTGCGGCTCTCGCTGAGGTTTTGCGTCATGCCGCGCAGCTCGCCGCCGACCAGCGACTTCAAGCCCGCGCCCATCTGGCTGAACGCGTTGCGTGAGCGCACGGTGAGGCCGAACACCTCGCCGAGCACCTCGTCGACCCGGTAACCCGGAAGGTCGTTCGTCGTGACGATGAGCATCGCGTTCTCCAGGGGACGACCGATGATGGTGTCGCGAGCCTACGGCCTGGTGCCCGTCACCGCGTGCCAACATGACGGCATGCCCGCCGGGATGGACGCCGAGGAGGTGTTCGACGCGATGGTCGACGCCGTGGTGGCCGGCGACGCCGGCGGTCGTGTCACCTTCTGGAGCCGCGGCGCCGAGCGGATGTTCGGCTGGACGGCGGACGACGTGGTCGGGCGGGCCTGTCCGCTGGAGTTCCCCCCGCCCGTGCAGCGGTTCGCGATCGGTCAGCACGACGACGCGCTCGCCAGGGTGCGAGCCGGCGAAAATGTCTCGTTGGTAACGAAGTTCCGCCGTGCCGACGGTGGGCTCCTCGACGTGTGGGCGGTGCTGAGTCCGGTGCGCGAGCACTCCAGCGCAGCCGGCACAGCAAAGGCCACCGGTTGGGTCGCCGTCATCCGCGACGCCACCCGGCAGCGCGCGATCCAGCAAGAGCTCGCCAGCCGCGTCGAGCTGGTGAGTCGGCTTGCCTCCGTCGTCGCGGGTGTGAACTCCGACCTCGACCTGCCAACGGTGTTGCGGCGCATCAGCGAGTCGGGCCGCGAACTGCTCTCAGCCTCGGCAGCTGGTTACGTCGTCATCGAGGGTGAAGACCTTGTCGTCACAGCGGTTTCCGGGCTTCCGGCGAAACTGTGCGGTGAGCGGATCCCCATCGACGAGTCAGCCGTCGGCCACCTGACCTCGGTCGGTCGCACGTCGATCTCGGTCAGCCATCCCGCCTTCCCGAACAGATCGCGGCTGATCACCGAGCACACCCGGCACCTGCCCCTGCTCGCCGTGGCGCTCACCAGGGTCGACAACGCGTTGTCGGGCGCGCTCTACGTGTTCTTCGACTCCGACGAGCGGGCACTCGGCCGCGCCGAACTCGGTGTCCTGGAACTCTTGGCCGATGCCGCCGGCACCGCGATCGGCAACGCGCGGGCCTATGAGCGGGAGCGCGAGCTGCGCGAGCACGAACGCTCGGTGATCGACGCCACCGCCGATGGCATGGCGGTCGTCGACGGCAGCGGACGGGTGCGGCATTGGAACCCGGCCGCGGCAGCCCTCACCGGACTGACGGAGTCCGACGTCATCGGCCAGCCGTTGCCGTTTCCGGTTGCCGAGCCCGGCGTCGTCATGGATCATCGGCTTCCGTCCGGCGTGTGGCTGGAGATCTTGTGCTCGCGCATCGGCGAGCTGGACGAGACCGTCGTCGACTTTCGTGACATCACCAGGTCGAAGGCGATCGAGGCCAGCAAAGACCTCTTCCTCGCCGTGACGAGCCACGAGCTTCGCACGCCGATCACCGTCGTCCAGGGTTACGCCACAACGTTGCTCGCCCATTGGGACGAGATCTCGGACGACGAGCGGCGCGAGTCGGTCGACCGCATCGCCGACCGCACCCGTGCGCTGGCCGCGTTGGTCGAGCAACTGCTGCTCGGTTCGCGGGCTGGCGCGGCGGCGCCGCGGGTGGCGGTCAAGTTTGACCTCGCCGGCCTGCTCCGCACGACCATCGACGGTCTCGAGACCGTCAGCGCTGCCCACGATTTCAGCCTCGAGATCGATCGCGCGCTCCCGATGGCCGTCGGCGACCCGAGCTCGGTCGAGATCGCCATCACCCAGTTGCTGGAGAACGCCGTCAAGTACTCACCGGACGGCGGCCAGATCACAGTCACCGCGCGCCACGAACCAGGCCGCATCCTCGTCGAGGTGGCCGACCGCGGCGTGGGCATCCCCGACGGGGAGCACGAGAGCGTGTTCGACCGCTTCTATCAGGTCGGTGGAGATCGCCGGCGGTTCGGCGGCGTCGGGCTCGGGTTGTACATCGTGCGCCGGCTGCTCGACTCGCAAGGCGGCAGCGTACGTGCGGCGCCCCGACCGGGCGGCGGCACCTGCTTCGAGATCACTCTTCCGACCGTTCCATAGCCAAACCGGTGGCTTGTGTTTCAACTCCGGAGAAAACGGAGAGGCCATCCGCGCAGTCGCGCTCGTTGAACGGCGCGAGCCGGCCCCGTTCGTGGAGGTGTCACTTGGGGTCCGTCAGGGTCGCGCCGACCCCTTCGAGCGTGGGCACGGTGCGATCAGCGTTACGCAAAGACCTCGCCGTCTTGCCTGAGACGGTGCGTGAGGACGTCGCGCTGGTCGCGTCGGAGTTGCTCGGCAACGCCGTCCGACACGCCGCGTCATTGTCGGACGGTCAGCTCGCCGTCGAGTGGGGTGTCGGCGAGCTGGGGGTGGAGATCTCTGTGACGGATGGCGGGGGCGCGACGACGCCCGCCGTCCTAGACGCCGCACCGACCTCGATCGGCGGTCGCGGGCTGTCGATCGTCGAGAGCGTCGCGGCTCGCTGGGGAGTCGAGCGCCGCGGCGCGCAGACCACGGTTTGGGCGGTGGTGCCCGTCGGCGTGCACCGGCTCACCGCGGTGTGATCTCCCGGCCTTAAGCTCGCGTCTCATGAGCCAGCGCAGCGTGAGCCAGCAGATTCCGGTCGTCGGAAGCCGCGAGCCCTGCCCCTGCGGGTCGGGTCGGCGCTACAAGGCCTGCCACGGCCGTGCCGACCGTGAGCGCGCGCAGCACGTCGTCACGAGGCCGTTCGCCGGCCTCGCCGACGAGTGCGATTGGGTGGCGTTGCGCGAGATCGTGCCGGCCGCCACCGGCCAGCTTCACCTGCGCGAGACGGCGACCCGCCCCAAGGCCACCCCGATCACGCTCGCCACCGTGCTGCCGCTCGCCTGGCCCGCGATGGTGCGCACCGACGGCTCGGTTTATCTCGGCGCGCAAACCGCGACGCAGGCGGTCGACCCCAGCCGCGATCTTGCGGCCGCGCTGGTCGCCGCCCTCGACGCCCCGCCCGGATCGTCGATCACCAATGCTGACCTCGCCGGCGACCTGGTCGCGTCGTCGGCTGCCGGCCCGCGCCTGCAAGACCTACTCGCCGACGAGCCGCTCGAGGTCGCCGTGCACGCCGGCTTCGAGTTCTGGGGCCAGGACATGCCCGACCCTGACGGCGAGTTGGCCGCCTCGCTGGAGCGGGCGTCGGAGACGGTGGTGCCGACCGCGCGGCTCACCAGCGTCGAGGCGGCCTATTGGTGCCGCATCGGCAGCCGCACCCACTTGCGCTGGGTGCTGCCCGACGAGGAGGAGCCGCTGCTGGACGCGCTGGCCCGGCTGCACGCGGCCCGCGAGCTCGCGCTCGGCGGCGGCGGCGATGGCGGCGGCGGCGATGGCGGCACGCACGGCAACGACGGCACGCACGGCAACGACGGCACGCACGGCAAGTACGTCGGCGCGTTTCGCGCGCACGGCCTGGTGGTGCCGGTGTGGGACCTTGCGCCCGACGCCGAGGCAGCCGATATCGAGGCGCCGGCCGCCATGATGCGACAGAAACTGGACGACGCGCTGCGCGACGATACCCCACTCTCCGTAGCCGAAAGGCGCTCGCGCGCGGGGCTGTTGTCGCGACAGGTGACGCTCCGCTAGCGAATTTCCGCCAAACCCTTGGGCGGCGAGCGAACTC
>JAICLV010000151.1 GCA_025925185.1 Acidothermaceae bacterium | reverse complement strand
CGAGGGCTGGGCCACCCGGGGGTGCTGCGGGGGTGGGGGCGCGGGGCTCCGGCCGCGGGGCCGCCCCGCCGGGCTCGCGACGCGGGCACGCGCGCGCCGAAAAGCCTCAGGCGGGGGCGCCGCCTGCCGATCTGAGGTTTCGTGACCTCGCCGACGATCGCCGAGCCCTCGGGCGTGGCGCATGGCACCGTGCGCAACCCTCGGGCGAGCCACGAGCCCAAGCTCTACGACTTTCGTCGTCCGAGCAAGCTGAACCGCGGTCATGTGCGCAAGCTGCACATGACCTACGAGACGTTTTGCCGGCAGTTCACGACCGTGTTGACCAGCACCGTCCGGGTCTTCTCGCTCGTCGAGCTCGTCGCGGTCGAGCAGATGCCCTACGTCGACTACATCGAGTCGATCCCGTCGCCCTCCTTCATCGCGCTGACGTCGATCGAGCCGTTGCCGGGCACCGCGATGCTGCAGATCCCGCACAAGACGGCGATGCTTTGCGTCGACCGGTTGCTCGGTGGTCCTGGCACGCCCGAGCAGCCTGAGCGGTTGTTTACCGAGATCGAGACGAGGCTGCTTCGCTCGCTCGCCCAGCGCGTGCTGCACGAGTTGCGCTACGCGTTCGACGGCATGGTGTCCCTCGCGCCCGAGGTCGTCAGCGTGGAGGCGAACCCGCAGTTCGCGCAGGCGGCGGCGCCGTCCGACGTCTACGTCGTCGCGTCGTTCGAGATGAACGTCGGCAACCAAGAAGGCCTGGCCACGTTCGCGATGCCGTTCACCGGTCTCTACCCGGTGCTTGAGGCCGCCGCCGCGCCGAAGCGCACCGACCGCAGGGACGTCGCCGCCCGAAGCGCGGCCGCGTTGCACGCGCGGCTGGGCGACGTGCCCGTCGATGTCGCGATCGAGTTCTCCGACGTCGCCCTCTCACCACAGGAGATCTTGACTCTCGCCGTCGGCGACGTGCTTCCGCTGCGGCATCCCACCAACGCGCCGCTGCGCGTGACGTCAGGCGGGATGACCTTCGCCCACTGCGTTCCCGGCAGCACCGGCAAACATGTCGCGTGCCGCATCGTCGAAGACCCAGAGCCCCAGGAAGGCATGACCCACCGATGACAGAGTCGACTGCTGCTGAGGTTCTCGAGCCGGAAGGCTCGTTCACTGCGATGACGGACGACACGGACGCGATGGCCGCCTCAGCCGCGCCCGCCGAAGAGACGAATCGCGCAGGTCGCAAGCGCAACAAGTCCGACGACGCCGGCTCCAACACGCTGCAGTCGTTCGGCGGCGCGGAGCGTCTCGACCTGTTGAGCAACGTCGAGATGGACGTGACGGCCGAACTCGGCCGCACCCGCATGACGGTTCGCGAGCTGCTGTCGCTCACGCCTGGCGTCGTCGTCGAGCTGGATCGCATGGCGGGCAGCCCGATCGACCTTTTTGTCAACGGCACATTGATCGCGCGCGGCGAGGTCGTCGTCATCGACGAGGAATTCGGCGTCCGCATCACCGAAATCGTCAGTCCCGGCGCGGGGGAGGCGGGCCGGTGAGCGGCATGATCGGGCCAGCGCTGCGCATGGTCGTCTCGCTCGCCATCGTGCTCGCGCTGATGTACATCGCGGCTCGGCTGCTGCAGCGCACGCGCGGAGGCGGCGCGCCGCGTCGGACGTCGCGCGGGTTCGCGACGCTCGCGTCGTCCATGAAAAAGAACTCGTTGCTGGCCAATCGCAAGGTCGGACGACGCGTTGCGCGGCGGCGCGCGCAGCTCGACGTCGTCGCGCGCCAGCCGTTGGGCAAGAGCGCGTCGGTCGCGGTTGTCCGCGTCGGCGACCGCACGATGCTGATCGGTATCACCGACGCCAGCGTGCACCTGCTGAGCGAGGTCGACGCCGCGCTTTTCGACGAGACGCAGACCACGAGCGAACTCGCCGAGTTGGCCGTGCCCACGCGTGGCGACAGCTCGCCTGACCGATCGCGCAGCACCGTCTCCGTGATGGACCTGTTGCGCGAGCGCACCGTGCGGCGGGCCTGAGAGTTCATGACCACCGAGGCCGCGCCGGTGTCGCGGCGATCCTGGGTCGGCCGCGCGCTGCTGCTTGGCGTGTGCGCGGTGCTTGGGTTGCTCGCGGTGCTCGTCCGGCCGGACGACGCGGCCGCCGCGACGCCGCCCCAGACCGTCGCGGTGCGGGCCGATTCGACACCGGCGCCCATCGCGCCGATCCAGCCGATCGCGCCGATCACCGTGCCGTCGGCGGCGCCCAGCGGCGCGGCGTCAGGAGGCGCCACGTCGTCCGGGCCGACCGTGACGGCGCCGAACGGGCCGAACGGTCCCTCGACGCCGAACGGCGCGCACGGAAACATCAGCGTCAGCATCAATGGCGTCGACGGCAAGCCAAGCCAGTCGATCGTCATCATCTTGATGATGACGGTGATCTCGATCGCACCGGCAGCGCTGATGCTGTGCACCAGCTTCACCAAAATCATCGTCGTGCTCTCGCTCACGCGCAACGCGCTGGGTTTGCAGGGCGTGCCGCCGAACCAGGTGCTGGTCGGACTCGCGCTGTTCTTGAGCCTGTTCATCATGGGCCCCACGTTGTCGGCCGTGAACCACGATGGCGTGCAGCCCTACTTACATGGCCAGCTGACCGCCTCGCAGGCATACGACGCCGGGGTGCAGCCGCTGAAGCAGTTCATGCTCAAGCAGACCCGCAAGGACGACCTGGCGTCGATGGTCAACGCCAGCAAAGAGAAGAAGCCGGCGTCGCAACAAGACGTCTCGATGACGACACTCGTCCCCGCGTTCATTCTCTCCGAGCTGCGGGCCGGGTTCATCATCGGATTCGTCGTCTTCATACCGTTCCTCGTCATCGACCTGGTCGTGAGCTCGTCGCTGATGTCGATGGGCATGATGATGTTGCCGCCCTCAATGATTTCCTTGCCGTTCAAGCTGTTGCTGTTCGTGATGGTCGACGGCTGGGGACTCATCGCGCACTCGCTCATCACGAGCTATCACTGAGCGGATAGAGATGACCGACACCGCTGTCTTGCACATCGCGTTGCAAACCATGCTTGTCACAGCGAAGCTGTGCGCGCCGATGTTGCTCACCAGCCTCTGTGTGGGCTTCGGCATCTCGATGTTCCAGTCGGCGACGCAAATTCAGGAGTTCACGCTGTCGTTCGTGCCGAAAATCATCGCGGTCGGAGTCGCGGTGCTCATCAGCGGCAACTGGATGCTGTCGACGCTGATTGACTTCACCCATCAGATGTTCGACGCCATCCCGAACCTCATCGGCGGCGGCTGACCGCGTGGACATCAACGTCTCGACGTCGTTGCTTATCGCCTTCCTGCTCGCGACGGTGCGGACGTCGGCGTGGATCGTGTTGGTCCCACCGTTTGGCGGCCGCACCATCCCCGGCATCACGAAGGCCGCGCTCTCCATGGCGCTTGCTTTTCCGGTCGCGAACCCGCTGGCACCGCAAGCGCCCGAACCGCAGCTCGGCCCGATGCTTTCGGCGATCTTGATGAACGTGGCGGCCGGTTTGACCCTCGGCATCGTCACATTGGTGCTGTTCTCCGCGATCCGCGCGGCCGGCGAGTTGATCGACTACATCGGTGGCTTCTCGCTGACCCAGGCGTTCGACCCGATGATGCTGCAAAACAGCTCCATCTTCGGCCGCTTCAACCAGTTGCTGGCGGTCACATTGCTGTTCGCCAGTGACGGTTACCTCATCATCGTCAAGGGACTGCTCTCCTCCTACGACGCGCTCCCGCTGCACGGCACCGCGCCGTTGAAGGTGCTGCAGGAGCTCGTCACGAAGGACGTCGGCACGTTCATGGTCTCGGCCATCGAGATCGCTGGACCGCTGCTCGCCGTGTTGTTCCTCGCCGACATCGGGCTCGGTCTGCTCACCAAGGCGGCGCCGACACTGAACGTGTTCGCGCTTGGCTTTCCGCTGAAGATCTTCATCACCTTGAGCCTGATTGGCGTGACGTTCCTGGCCCTCCCGGAGGCGCTGAGCGCGCTGCTCGGCAAGATCTCCACGAACACCGACGTCGTCTCGGCCGTCTTCTCCACGAAGAACTGAGCGGCGGTGAGTTAGGTGGCGGACCGCTCCGACAAGACCGAGAAGCCGACTCAAAAGCGGCTCAAGCAGGCGAAGAAGGACGGCCAGATCGCCCGCTCGCCGGACGTCGGCGTGTGGCTCGGGTTGCTCGTCGGCGTTTACCTGGTGCGCCTCACGATCGAGAGCACGATTCACCTTAGCCAAACGCTTTTCTCGGACGTCGGCGACTTCGTCGCGGACCCGGACATCACGAAATTGGTGCCACTGCTCACGTCGTCCCTCACCAAAGGCGCGCTGGCGGTCGCGCCTCTCGCGTTCGGCATGCTGGTGACGGGCGTGCTGGCCTCGGCGGCGCAAGGCGGCGTGCACGTCTCGGCGAAGGCGTTCAAGCCGAAGTGGGACCACGTCAACCCGTTCAAGGGGTTGAAACGAGTCTTCGGGGTGCGCGGTCTGTGGGAGGTCAGCAAAGCGCTGGTGAAGACGTCGATTCTCGCGTTGTTGCTCTATCAGACGATCCGCTCGGTTGTGCCGTTGGCGCAGACCGGCTCCGTCGTCCCGCTCGGAACTGTGCTGCACAAGACGAGTGACGCGTTGTTCGGGTTCGCGCGCAACGCGGCGATCGCCGGCCTGCTCATGGCCGGCGCCGACTACGCCTACCAGTTCAAGCGCACGCGCGGCGCGCTGAAGATGTCGAAACAGGAGATCAAAGACGAGTACCGCAACTCCGAGGGTGACCCGCACATCAAGAGCGCGATCAAGTCGCGCCAGATGGCGATGCGCCGCAGTCGGATGATGGCCGCGATCGCTAACGCCGACGTCGTCTTGGTGAACCCCACCCACGTCGCGGTCGCGCTGAAGTACAGCGCGGGAGGAGGCGCGCCGAAGGTGGTCGCGAAGGGCGCGGGGGCGATCGCCGCGCGGATTCGCGCCGAGGCCGACAAACATCGGGTGCCGATGGTCGAGGACATCCCGCTGGCTCGGGCGATTTACCGAGTCTGCGAGATCGGGCAGGAGATCCCGCACGAGCTGTTCGTGGCGGTCGCCCGCATCCTCGCGTTCGTCTTCTCGTTGCGCCGCCGGGGCAGCGCGGCCGGCTTGCACCACCCGGGAGCGACGCCGGAGAGCGTTGTCGCGGGCGTCAAGAAGCGGCGCGGACGACGCAGGGCGCTCGCTCGCGCGCCCGTTGCCCCTCGCTGACGACGGACGGCTTGGCATCCGCGACTCGCCTTTCCGCGCGGGCCGGTGGCCCCTGATCGGGGTCCTTTGTTTTGAGTCACATGTGCTTCAAAACAAAGCGCCCGGCTAGGGCCCTCTGATCGGTGGCGATCGACCGCCTGCCGCCCAGCGCCGCGGGTCGGCCAAGCCGCCCGATTTCCTCAGGTCGCGCGGCGCCGCGCCGATGGGGCGATCGAGGGACGTCTGTCCACGTGGGCAGACGTACAACGACGTCCCCGTGAGGTAGCGTGCGCGCGTCTCGACTCGGCCAGCTCGGTGTGCCCGCTGGCGTGATCGCGATCATCGTCATGATGGTCGTGCCGTTGCCGACGGTGCTGCTCGACATGCTGCTCGCCGCGAACATCACCGGCGCGCTGCTCGTGCTGCTCGTCTCGATGTTCGTCAAGCGGCCCCTCGACTTCGCCGCATTCCCGTCCCTGCTGCTGAT
>JAICLV010000121.1 GCA_025925185.1 Acidothermaceae bacterium | reverse complement strand
TCGACCATGGTGTTGATGGTGTTCTTCAACTCGGCGATCTCACCGTTCACATCCACGGTGATCTTTTGGGAGAGGTCTCCGCGGGCGACCGCGGTGGTCACCTGGGCGATGTTGCGCACCTGCGACGTGAGGTTCCCGGCCATCGAGTTGACCGACTCGGTGAGGTCGCGCCACACGCCAGAGACGCCGCGCACCTGGGCCTGGCCGCCGAGTCGACCCTCCGTGCCGACCTCGCGGGCGACGCGGGTGACCTCGTCGGCGAAAGACGAGAGCTGGTCGACCATCGTGTTGACCGTCGTGCCGATGCGCAGGAACTCACCCTTCACCGGTTGGCCGGCGATCTCGAGCGCCATCTGTTGGGAGAGGTCGCCCTCGGCGACGGCGGCGATCACGCGGGCGACCTCGGTCGTCGGACGCACCAGGTCGTCGATCAGGGAGTTCACCGCGGCCGCGCCCGTGCTCCAGTCGCCCTCAGCGCCAAGCTCGTCGAGCCGTTCGGTCATCCGGCCCTCGCGACCGATCACCCGGCTGGCCCGCTCTAGCTCGCGGGTGCGCCGGTCGTTGAGCGCCGCGAGGGCGTTGAGCCGTGCGACGAGCTGCCCGCCGACGCCGTCGCGCGGCCGAAGCCGCACGCTGAAGTCGCCGGCGCACTGCGCCTCTAGCGACGTGAGCACCTCGGAGAACAGCTCCGCGAGCTCGTCGTCGCGATCGGCTCCGGGTTCGGTCGGCTCGCCGCTGTCGGGAGCCGAGCCGACTGCGGCGTCGTCGAGTTGGCCATCGATGTCATCGACGGACATGTCCACCCCTCACCCATCGCGGGGACCGAGCATTCGGCCCGACTCTAAGCCGTCCAGAAGCCGCCGATGTGGAAGCCGAAGATCCTCCTGCGCTGGGTACCCCTTTTGCCAGCGCAATATCACTCGATGGGTAGGTGGTGTCGGTCGAAGACGCGGCGACAAGCGGGCGCGCTCACTCCTCTTTGTGCTCGGCGATGACCTTGGCCGCGAGCTGATGCGGCATCGGCTCGTAACGCAACTCGCGTCGGGTGAACGTCCCGGTGCCGTGCGACAACGAGCGCAGGTCGATGGCGTAGCGGGTGATCTCGACCTGCGGCACCTCGGCTCTCACCGCGGTGCGACCCTGACTGGCCGCGCCTGTCGAAACAGCACTGTTGCCGATCGGCTCGGTGCCAGTAACCCGCCCCCGTCGTCCGGACAAGTCGCTCATGACCGCGCCCACGTAGTCGTCGGCGACGAGCACGGTCAGCTCGTCGACCGGCTCTAGCAGTACCACCTGGCCGCCTTTGGCCGCCTCCTTGAGCGCGAGCGCGCCGGCCATCTGGAAGGCCATGTCGGAGGAGTCGACCGAGTGCGCCTTGCCGTCGGTGAGCGTCACCCGGATGTCAACCATCGGGTAGCCCGCCGCGACCCCGCGCTCCATCTGCGCGCGCACGCCCTTCTCGACCGAGGGGATGAACTGCCTGGGCACGGCGCCGCCGAACACCTTGTCGACGAACTCGAAGCCGCCGCCTTGCGGGAGCGGCTCGACCTCGATGTCGCAGACACCGAACTGGCCGTGGCCGCCGGACTGCTTCACGTGCCGCCCGTGCGCGGTCACCTTCGCGGCGAACGTCTCGCGCATCGGCACTCGCAGCGGCACGGTCTCGACCTCGACGCCGTACTTGGCCTTCAGCCGGTCGAGCAAGACGTCGGCGTGCGCCTCGCCCATGCACCACAACACCAGCTGGTGGGTCTCGGCGTTCATCTCCAGCCGCAGCGTCGGGTCTTCGGCGGCCAGCCGCGAAAGCCCCTGCGAGAGCTTGTCCTCGTCGGCCTTCGACTTCGCCCGCACCGCGACCGGGAGCAGCGGCTCGGGCATCTCCCACGGGCTCATCAGCAGCGGGTTTTCCTTGTCGGACAAGGTGTCTGACGTCTCGGCGCGCGCGAGCTTGGCGATCGCCACGATGTCGCCGGCGATGCAGTGCGCCACTGTGCGTTGCACCTTGCCGAGTGGCGAGCTCAAGGTGCCGACGCGCTCGTCGAGGTCATGGTCCTCGTGTCCGCGCTCGGCCATCCCGTGGCCGGAGACGTGCACGACGGAGTCGGGCCGCAGCGTGCCGGAGAAGACGCGCACGAGCGAGACGCGGCCGACGTACGGGTCGGTGGTGGTCTTCACGACCTCGGCGGCAAGCGAGCCGGCCGGGTCGCAGGTCAATGGCGGCAGCGGCGTTCCGTCGAGACGGGTGACCGCCGGCAGCGGATGCTCGAGCGGCGAGGGGAACGCGCGCGCGAGCAGTTCGAGCAGCTCGGCGGTGCCGAGCATCGACGGCGCCGACGCCGCCAGCACGGGGTAGAACGACCCGCGGGCCACCGCCTTCTCCAGGTCGTCGATGACGGCCTTCGGGTCGATCTCCTCGCCCGCGAGGTAGCGGTCCATCAAGGTCTCGTCCTCGCTCTCGGCGATGATGCCCTCGAGCAGCGCGTTGCGCGCCTCGCTCGCGTCGTCGATCTCGGACGACGTGGCGTCGCGGCTGGTGCGGCCGCCCTCGGCGTACTCGCCGACCTGGTGGGTGATCAGGCCGAGCAGGCCGTGCGGCGCGGCGTCGGGGTTCGCGCGCATGGGAAGGTAGAGCGGGAGCACGCCCTGGCCGAAGTTGGCCTGGCACTGGGCGACCACGGCGTCGAAGTCGGCGCGTGGCGAGTCGACTTTGCTGACGACGACGGCGCGCGGCATGCCGACGTGGGCGCACTCCTCCCAGAGCATGCGGGTCGAACCGTCGATGCCGTCGGCGGCGGACATCACGAACAGCGCGGCGTCGGCGGCGCGCAGGCCGGCGCGCAAATCTCCGACGAAGTCGGCGTAGCCGGGCGCGTCGAGCAGGTTGATCTTCACGCCGTCGTATTCGATCGGCGCGAGGGCGAGCGACACCGACCGCTGCTGGCGGACCTCGGCGTCCTCGAAGTCGCTGACCGTGGTGCCGTCTTCGACGCGGCCCGCCCGGTTGAGGGCGCCGGTAGCGACGAGCAGTGCCTCGACCAGCGTGGTCTTGCCCGAACCGGTATGGCCGACCAGCACCACGTTGCGAATACCGGCCGGCTGGTCGGCCACCGGTGCTCTGCCGGCGGCTCCCGCTGTGGCCGAGGTTGCTGCGGACTTGTCTGCCATGGCTCACGCTCCTTTGCGTGTGGCGCGCCGTGCTGCCGGTGTGTCGCGCGCTGCGCGCTGCCTGTCTCGAACCTTCCCCCGACTCTCCACCTGCCGGACGTGCCGGACAAGGGGTCGAAGGTCGTTCGCCGTCCCACGATCCGGCGGGGTCGCTCGGTAGCATGAACGCCCAGGGGAACACCGCGGCGAATCAGTCGGCGAAACGGTCGGCGAATCAGTCGGTTAGTCGGTCGGGCAGACGGGACGGACATGCTCAAGCGCGTGCGGCAACCGCTGCAGCGTGTGCTCGGACCGTTGGGTGCCGCGCTTGCCCGCCGGGGCGTCAGCGCCAACGTCGTCACCTTCGTCGGCACCGTGCTCACGACGTCCGCCGCGCTTGTGCTCTATCCGCGTGGCGACCTGTTTTGGGGCTCCTTCGCGATTACCATCTTCGTGCTCTTCGACATGGTCGACGGCGCGCTAGCCCGCGCTCGCGGCATCACCGGGGTGTGGGGCGCGTTCCTCGACTCCAACCTCGACAGAATCTCCGACGCCGCCGTCTTCGCCGGGCTCATCTGGTGGTTCGCGGGCCGCGGCGACGAGCCGTGGCTCCTGGGCTTAAGCATCTTCTGCCTGGTGTCTGGCAACTTGATCTCCTACGCGCGCGCCCGCGCCGAGGGTCTGGGCATGCGGGCCGACATCGGGATCGCCGAGCGCACCGAACGGCTGATCGTCATCCTCACCGCGACGGGCGTCTCCGGGCTCGGGGTGCCGTTCATCCAGGCCATCGGGTTGTGGCTGCTCGCGGCGGCCACGACGATTACCGTCGCGCAACGGTTCCGGGTCGTCTACCGGCAGGCGCACGCGGTGAACGCGGGCACCGAACAGTCGTCCGCCAGCTCGAACTCGGCGGTCTCGGCGCCGTGACCGCGACATGAGCCGGGCGAGGCTGCAGGCCGCCGGGTACGGGCTTATCGCCACGCTCGCCACGACCTTTCCGGAGTCGTTGTTGCGGCCCGTGTTCCGCTTCGGCGCCGACATCGCGTGGCGCCGGCGGGGCCGGGGGGTGCGCCAACTCGAGCGCAATCTGCGGCGCGTCGTCGGGCCCGATGTGCCAGACGACGAGATCGCCGCGCTTGCGCGCGCCGCGATGCGCTCCTACGCCCGCTACTGGCTCGAGTTCTTCCGGTTGCCGGTGCTGCGTCGCGAGCGCATCGTCGGGCGGATGAGCGTGGCGGGCAAGGAGCGGCTCGACGCGGTGATGGCCGCCGGGCGGGGCGCCATTTTGGCCTTGCCGCACAGCGGAAACTGGGACCACGCCGGCGCGTGGGTCGCGCTGCAGGGCTACCCGTTCGCGACCGTCGCCGAGCGATTGAAGCCCGAGTCGTTGTTCGACCGGTTCGTCGCGGTGCGCGAGCGCCTTGGCATGGAGGTGATCGCGCTGACCGGTGGACGCAACGCGTTCGCCGTGCTGCTCGACCGGCTGCGCGCCGGAAAGCTGGTTTGTCTGGTCACCGAGCGCGACATCGCGGCGTCCGGCGTCGAGGTCGAGTTCTTCGGGGAGAAGACGACGATGCCCGCCGGCCCGGCGGCGCTGGCCGTCGCCACCGGCGCGGCGCTGCTGCCGGTCGGCATCTGGTTCACCGAAGACGGCGGCCCCGGCGGTGGCTGGGGTGGCGTCATCCACCCCGAGGTGGCGCCGCCGGCGGGCGTGTCGCGCCGGGCGCAGATCGCGGCGATGACGCAGGCGATGGCCGACGCGTTCGCCAGCGACATCGCCGCGCATCCTCGCGACTGGCACATGCTGCAGCCCTTATGGCCCGCCGACCGCGCCGCCCGCAGGACCGAGGTGACGTCGTGAGGGTCGGCCTGGTTTGCCCCTACACCTGGGACGTGCCCGGCGGCGTGCAGGCGCATGTGCACGACCTGGCGACCGCGCTGATCGCGCTCGGCCACGAGGTCTCCGTCATCACGCCCGCCGACGACGACACGCCGTTGCCGCCGTACGTCGTCTCGGCCGGCCGCGCGATTCCGGTGCCGTACAACGGGTCGGTCGCGCGGCTCGCGTTCGGCGTGCTGTCGCTCGGCCGGGTGCGGCGCTGGTTGCGCGAGGGCAACTTCGACGTCGTGCATGTGCACGAGCCGGCGGCGCCGAGCCTCAGCCTGCTCGCCACGTGGGCCGCAGACGCGCCGATCGTCGCGACGTTCCACACGTCGGTGTCGCGCTCGCGCGCGATGGCCGCCGCGTACTCGATTTTGCAGACAGCGCTGGAAAAAATCAGCGGCCGCATCGCGGTGTCTGAGGCGGCCCGGCGCACCTTGGTCGAGCATCTCGGGGGAGACGCGGTGCTCATCCCCAACGGCGTGCAGGTCTCGAACTTCGCGTCGGCGCGGCCGTTGCCCGGTTGGCCCGGTGACGGCGGCGCGATCGGCTTCCTCGGTCGCGTCGATGAGCCGCGCAAGGGCTTTCCGGTGCTATTAGAGGCTTTTCAGCTGCTGGCCGAGCAGCGACCGGGGTTGCGACTGCTCGTCGCCGGCCCCGGCGACGCCGACGAGGTGCACAAGTCGCTGCCCGAGGAGCTGCGGTCCCGGGTGCGGTTGCTTGGCTTGGTCACCGACGCCGACAAGGCGCGCATGCTGCGGTCGGTCGACCTGTACGTCGCGCCGAACATCGGCGGGGAGAGTTTCGGCATCGTCTTGCTTGAGGCGATGGCCGCCAAGACTCCCGTGTTGGCAAGCGATTTGGACGCGTTTCGCGTCGTCCTCGATGACGGCGAGACCGGCGCGCTGTTCCCGACCGGCGATCCGCGCGCGCTGGCCGAGGTGGCCGGATCGCTGCTCGACGACCCGGACCGGCGCGCGCGATTGGCAGCAAGGGGCGCGATGCGTGCTCTCGACTACGACTGGTCAACCGTCGCGCGCGACATCGTGCGGGTGTACGAAACGGTGGCGCACCCGGCGGCCTCTGCCTCGTCGCTGCCGCGCCAGCGCGGATAGAGGTCGCTGATGCCCTGGTGGTTTTGGCTCATCGTCGTGTTGGTGGTGCTCGCCGGTTACGTCGGCGCGACGAGCAACCGGCTCGACCGGCTGCACGCCCGGCTCGACGCCACGCAGGCCGCGCTTGACGCGCAGTTGGTCCGCCGGTCGGCGGTCACGTTGGAGATTGCGGCGTCCGGCCTGCTCGACCCCGCGACCAGCGTGTTGCTCGCGAGCGCGGCGCACGAGGCGCGCGCGTCGTCCGGTGACGAGCGCGAGTTGGGCGAGAGCGAGTTGACCGGCGCGCTTCGGGCGGCGTTCACCGACCCCGACGTCGCGGCGACGCTCGCGGCCGACCCGTCCGGTGTGGAGTTGCTGCACGAGCTCGACGCCGCGGTGATTAAGGTGCCGCTGGCCCGCCGGTTCCACAACGACGCGGTGCGCGCGACCCTCGCCGTGCGCAGGCACCGCGTCGTCCGGTGGCTGCGGCTGGCCGGGCGGGTGCCGCCGCCGCGGTTCTTCGAAATGGACGACGAGCCGGCCGCGCGCCTCGGCGTAAAATGAAGCTTTCGCCCTAACTTTTGAGAGGCCTGTCGTGAGCAGCGAGAACGTCGAATCCGTGGCGGCGCGGGCCGGCCAGACCGGTACCGTGCGCGTGAAGCGCGGCATGGCCGAGATGCTCAAGGGCGGCGTCATCATGGACGTCGTCACCGCCCAGCAAGCGAAGATCGCCGAGGACGCCGGCGCCGTCGCGGTGATGGCGCTGGAGCGGGTGCCGGCCGACATCCGCGCGCAGGGCGGCGTGGCGCGCATGAGCGACCCAGATCTCATCGACGGAATCATCAACGCGGTCTCGATCCCGGTGATGG
>JAICLV010000038.1 GCA_025925185.1 Acidothermaceae bacterium | reverse complement strand
TCGCGCACCAGCGCCTGGGCCAGCACGGTGGCGGTGGTGGTGCCGTCACCTGCGACGTCGTCAGTCTTCTTCGCGACTTCCTTGACGAGCTCGGCGCCGATCTTCTCGTACGGGTCTTCGAGCTCGATCTCCTTGGCGATGCTCACACCGTCGTTGGTGATCGTGGGAGCGCCCCACTTCTTCTCCAGGACGACGTTGCGGCCGCGCGGGCCGAGCGTCACCTTCACGGCGTCGGCAAGCTGGTTCATGCCGCGCTCCAGCGCGCGACGAGCGGTCTCGTCGAACGCAATGATCTTGGCCATGCGGGTGGTCCTCCCATGTAGGGACGTAAACGTCGGCCGGGTGCGACGCCCGCGACGGCCGGCCTCGCCAAACCGGCCCACGTCGGCCGAATCAGCGGGGCCTCGACGCCCCGACCACAGGTCTTCGACTTGTCACACCGTCGCCGGAGTGACCGCCTTGCGTTGTCACTCTCAAGCTAAGAGTGCTAGCGCCATGTTTAGCACTCGCCTGGTCAGAGTGCAAGCCGTGCGGCCCGCTGCGGCCGGCCGGCACTTCAGGTCGCGAATCGATGTGACGATCCACGTCTGTATGGGCGATCTTGACGCGCCGTCCACCGGCCGGATGTCCCGCCGGTCCCGCGGCCCGCTCGTGACGTTTGTGGTGTTCGCCGTCATCGCCGGTCTCGGCGTGGGCGCCACCATCGCCGTCCAAAAGAAGAAAGACAACAGCCAGAACGGCGTCGTCAGCGCGGCGCAGGCCGACCGGGTCTTGCGCGCGTTTTGGCCCGTGCACGAGCGCGCACTTGTCGAAGGCGACCTGCAGACCGTCGCCGGCCTCAGCGCCGGGCCCGCCGCCGAATGGGAGAAGGGCTCCGTGGCGTGCGGCTGCTATCACATCGATGAGCCTCGGGAGCTGGCTAGCGCGACCTACCTCGCGCCGAAGCAGGCGGGCTATCCCGCCTTCTTCGTCGCCGAGGCGACGCAGTCGTACAAGGGCACCAGCTGGGTTGACGTGCTGGTGTTCACCAAGCAGGACGCGAACGCGAAGTGGTTGGTGAGCTACGAGAGCGGCTTCGCGCCGTCCGCTGTGAGCGCGAGCAGGGTGGCGCCCCCAACATCAGCCGCCGCGGCGACCGGGCCGACGCCCGCGCAGCACGCCGTCGCGGTAAAGGCGGCAGCCGACCTCGCGAAAGCGTGGCAGTCGGCGAAGGAGACCGGCCTGCCTCCCGAGACCGAGACCTTCGAACTGCGCGGGCAGACCATGCAGCGGCTGGAGACGCTGATGTCCGCGGGCCAAGACCAGGTCCAAGGCAACGGGCTGTTCGGCCACTACACGTTCAGCGCGTCGGCGAGCGACCCGTTGTTCGAGGTCGCGACCGCCGATGGCTCAGAACTCGCCTGCCAGCCGGTGCGCGACACGGTCGTGTACACCCCGCAGCCCGGCTACGCGGTCCACCAAGACGGTTCGCGGGAGAACTGGGGCAGCCTGCTCGCGCCCGGCGACTACGCCTCGCTGACCGCGCGCGACGTGTGGCAGACGTGCTTCCTCATCGCCGCGAATCCAGCCGATCCGATCGTCGTGTTCGACAGCGGCGTCGGTGGAGCGATCCCGACCGGGTCGGCGACCGCCACCAAAGCCTGATCAGCGTGCCGCGTCGAGGAATTTGCGAAATGCGTCGACCGACGGCGGGATCGTGACGGACGGCGAGACCACCGGCGCGACCGCGTCAAGGGTCTTCAACCCGTCACCGGTGTTGAAGACCACCGTCTCGGCGTCGGGGTCGAGTTGCCCGGCGGCGAGCAGCTTGCGCAGCACGCCGATCGTGACGCCGCCTGCGGTCTCACCGAAGATGCCCTCCGTGCGGGCAAGAAGCCTGATCCCATCGACGATCTCGTCGTCGGTGACATCCTCGACCGCGCCGCCGGTGCGCCGGCAGACGTCGAGCACGTAAGGGCCGTCTGCCGGGTTGCCGATCGCGAGGGACTTCGCGATGGTGTCGGGCCGCACCGGCTGCACAACGTCGTAGCCGGCCTTGAACGCCTTCGACACCGGCGAGCAACCTTCGGCCTGCGCGCCGAAAACCCGGTACGGCGTGGCGTCGACGAGGCCGAGCTTGCCGAACTCGGTGAACGCTTTGTCAACCTTCGTCAGCTGCGAACCGGATGCGATCGGGATCACGACCTGCTCGGGCAGCCGCCAGCCGAGCTGCTCGGCAATCTCGTAGCCCAGCGTCTTCGAACCCTCGGCGTAGTACGGCCGGACGTTGACGTTGACGAACGCCCAATCCTCTTCATCGCCCGCGATTTCTGACGCGAGCCGGTTGACGTCGTCGTAGTTTCCTTGGACGGCGACCAGCGTTCCGTCGTAAACCGCGGTGGTGACGACCTTCTGCCGCTCGAGGTCGGCGGGGATGAACACGACCGACTTGATGCCGGCCCGGGCAGCGGCCGCGGCCACCGCGTTCGCCAGGTTACCGGTCGACGGGCAGGCCAGCACTGAAAAACCCAGCTCGCGGGCGGCCGCCAACGCCACCGCCACAACGCGGTCTTTGAACGAGTGGGTGGGGTTGCCGCTGTCATCCTTGACCCACAACCGGCGCATGCCGAGTTCGCGGGCCAGGTTGTCGGCGCGCACCAGCTTGGTGAGGCCGGGCTCGAGGTTGGGCGTCTGCGCGACGTTCGCCGGAACTGGGAGCAGGTCCTTGTACCGCCAGATGTTTCGAGGGCCCGACTCGATGGCTTCCCGGCTGACGCCCGCGTAGTCGTAGGCGACCTCAAGCGGGCCGAAGCACATTTCGCAGGCGTACCGCGGGCTGATCGGGTACTGCTCGCCGCACTCGCGACACGACAGCGAGACAGCTGAGCCAAGGGCGACGGATGACGGGCGAATTGGTGCCGACATTTGTGCGAGGCCTCTCTCCTCATCTTCCCCGCGGGCCATCCACGGGCCGGAGTTGGCACCTCTCACGACACGGCCTCGCGGTGGCGCGGATTCGCGCTGGCGCGTAACGGTCGGGAAGGTTGCCGGGGCTTCGTCGGGCCGGTCCCTCTGCCCCTCTTGATGAGCGGTATGAAGTTGTGCGCCCTAGCCTAGCGCCGCCGAATCCGCGGCCGCACAGCAGTTCCCGGTGATCGCCATCGGCCGAACGGCCAGCCCAAGTTCATCCGAATCGCGGAGGGACGCGACGACCCTCGATGGCTAGGGTTTTCCTACCGGAGGGGAGCCGCGGGCGGGAGCGCGTCGGGCAGGAGCGCTCCCGGCCGAGGTTCATGCACAGCGGCCTTTGCCGTGCATGAAGCTCGGCCGTAACAGCAGAGCCGAGGTTCACGGGCCACAACGGCAGGACCGAGGTTCGTCAGATCCGGTCCGCTAGCCCGTCGAGGAAGCGGACAATCTGCGCGGGTCCCCCAACGACCAGATCAGCGCGTTCCTGCAGCTGCGGCACCTCGTCGAATCCACTGCACACCTTCAGCGCGGCCGTTCCTCGCTCCCGCAGCCGGTCGAGCGCGTCGTAGGCCGCGAGGTCACCCAGGTCGTCGCCGGCGTAGCAGACGGCGCTCGCGCCGCGCTCGCGCACCAACGCCTCGACGACGAGACCCTTGTCCACTCCGGACGGTCGCAGTTCCATCACCATTCGGCCGGGCTCAAGTCGCAACCCGTGCGCGGCCGCCAGCGAGGCGAGCGGCCCGCGCAACAACGCGAACGCGTCGTCCGGGCTGGCCGTGCGACGCACGTGGACGGCGACCGACTCACCCTTGTCCTCGATCGCGACCCCGTCGGGCGCGCCGGCGGCTCGCAACAACGACGGCAGCCGCTCGCGCACCGCCGAGACCGCCATCGCGTCGAGCTCCCTTTCGACGCGCAGGCCACTGGCCGCGGTCCAGCGCTGCAGCCCGTAATGCCCGAGCACGAAGAGGTTGTCGGGATCGTTCGCGCGCAGCCCGAGCAACTCGACCGCCACCGGCGCCGGCCGCCCGGTGATGATCGCGACCGTTCCAACTCGGCTCGCGAGTTTGCGCACGACCGCGGACGCGCCGGCAGCCGGGCGGGCAAGCCGCGGATCCTCGACGATCGGCGACAAAGTCCCGTCGAAATCGAGCCCCACGAGCGCCGTCGCCGGCGCCGCGATCAGAGCCTGCAACGCCGCCCGGCCGGACGACGTGGCTGGTTCCGGCAACCGCATGAGCGAAACGTACCCGCCGCGTCAGTTGTGGTCGGCCCAGTCACGGGCCAGCGCGACCGTGAGATGACTACTCGACAGGCCGGACGACGCCGGCACCAGCCGGCGGATGCCGAACTGCGCTGCGAGCCGGTCGGCCGCCGATTTGTCGCCGTCCGGATAAAAGATCGTGGTCTCGGGGACGTCGGTTCCTTTGAAGTTGCCGGTGCTGGCGACCGCCCATCCGGCGGCGCGGAACTGCTCGGTCGCGCGCGCGGCGAGCCCCGTGATGCGCGAGTCGTTGAGCACGTCGAGCGCGGGCAGCCGAGGTCGTGCCGCCGTCGTCGATGAAGCGGCCGTGCGGGGCGGTTGAGTGCTGGGCGGTTGGGTGCTGGGCGGTGGCGCGGTCGGCGGTGGCAGAGTTGCCGAGACCGACGGCGAGATCCCGGATGACGGCGCGCTTGGGGACGGCGAGTGCTTCGCCAGCGTGCTTCGCGACGCGGCCGGGGCGTTCTTGTGGGCGGGCTCACCGCGCTTGTCGAGAGTGATCGTAACGACGACCGCGACAACCGCGATCGCGATCACCGAGGCGATCAACACCGCGAGCCGGTTGCTGCTGCGGGCGCGCCGATGCGTGCCCGGCGGACGCTCGGGATCCGTCATCGACGTCTCGGCGGGCGGGCTCGCCTAGGAGTGCCTAAGCCTCGACGCCGAGCCGGCGGGCGGACCGGGCTCGTTGCCGCGCGGCGCGCAACCGGCGCAGTCGCTTGACCAGCATCGGGTCGGCGACCAGCGCCTCCGGACGGTCGATCAAGGCGTTCAACGCCTGGTAGTAGCGAGTGGCCGACATGTCGAACTTCTCACGCATCGCCTGCTCTTTGGCACCGGCGTACTTCCACCACTGGCGTTCGAACTCCAGGATCCGAAGATCGCGCTCCGACAGCTCGCCGGTGGCCTGCGCGGTGCCGCGCAGTGCGTTAGCAGCCTCCATGACATGCCCCTTCAAGTCGACCCGCTGCTCATCGTACGACTCAAACAACAACGATGTCATTCGGTCGGGGTTCTTTCCCGTCGGCGCCTCGGCGCACCCCCACCGGCACCTAATGGTCACAGTGCCGCCGTAACCGGGCAAAACACGGCCTGACGCGTGTTTCGATTCGGCAATGTCTGCCAACGGTTGCCGCTCAGCGCATTACTTCTGCGGCCACGGCGCCGATGTGCATGGTGAACATCGGCGCGAGCACGAGCTCAGCCGCGATGGCGCCTGCCGCGACCACACCCGCGCGGCATGCATGAGCTCGGGACGGAGTCGGCAGCCTTGGTGGAGCGGGAGCAGCACCCCGCGTTTTCGCGGGGGGAGGTGAACGGCGGTCGGGGCGAGATCGTGCGGGTCGGGGAGTACGGGCCGGCTCACTGGCTCGCGTTCGACTCCTTCCGCGCGTTTGCCCAGGCCGACCCTCGTGACATCAGCGCTGGCGTCTGTCGCATCGAGGCGAACGAAGCGCTCGCCCGGGCGTTCGGCGACGAGCGAACCGGCTGGCGGTGCCGCGACATCCTCGTGAGCGCCTTGAAGGCGGCCGGCCGCCTCGATGAATCGGTGGCGGTCGCCGAAGCGCTGATGGACTACTACGCCGCGAACGGCGACGCGGCCGCGCGGTTGCAGATTCTCGGCCAGCTGATCGTCACCCGTTTCGCCCGCGGCGAGTTCGAGCGCGCCCTCGACGAGCTCACCGACGGACTCGCCGGGCTGACCCAGCTGCGCGAACCCGATCGGGCCAGTGCGGCCGCGTTCATCACGGTCGCCAACGCCGCGAGCTCCGCCGAGATGTTCGAGCTCGCGTCGGCGCAACTGCGACGTGGAGCGCAACTGGTGAAGGCGACCGGCGACGCGTTCCTCAACCACATGGTCGCCGGCATCACCGCCCGCAACGAGGCGCGGTGGGGCAACCGCCTCGAGATGATCGGACGACGCGACGAGGCTGCCGCGCGCTATCGAGAGGCGATGCGCGCCGCGTTACGAGCGCAGCGCGACGACCTCGTCGGACACTGGACCCGCGTCGGCCGGCTCTACGAAGGGTTCGCGTGGACCTGTCTCGGCGAGCCGGAGCTTGGCCGGGCCACGATGCTCGACGCGTTCGACCGGGACGAGGCGCCGATGGAGGCCGAGGACGCGCTGGTGTTGCGGCTCGGCATGGCCCGCGCCTGCACCGACCTCGCCGACACCGTCGAAGCGCGCCGCCAACTACACCTGACGTCAGGTCTGCAAGACACCACGCTCTCCCAGCAGTGGCAGGTCGCCGCGGTGCTGCAAGCCGCCGACATCGAAAGCGCTGAGGTCGGTCACCACCCCGGCGTCACGCTCGCCCGGCACGCTGCCGTGCTCTTGGCCACGTCACTATGGGAAGAGCGCGAGCGTCGGCTGGAGTCGGTCATGGTGCGCATGCAGATGCTCGACCTGGCCGAGGAGAACGAACGGGTCGGGCAGGCCGCGACCGAAGACCCGCTGACCGGTCTGGGAAATCGCCGCAAACTCGACGGCGCGCTCCGAGAGCTGACGACGACGCCGACAACGCCGACCTGTCTGCTCTTCATCGACCTCGACCGCTTCAAGCACGTCAACGACACGTTCTCGCACGTCATCGGTGACGAGGTGCTCAAGGCGGTGGCGATGATCCTGCAGCGCGAGAGTCGCGAGCGCGACGTCGTGGCCCGGTACGGCGGAGACGAGTTCGTCGTGATGCTGCGGGGCGCGCCGCTACGCACGGGCGCGCACGTCGGCGAGCGGATTCGCAAAGCCGTCGCCGCGCATCCGTGGGGCCGCATCGCGCCGGGATTGCAGGCGCGGGTGAGTGTGGGCGTCGCGGAGCATCGTCCTGGCATGACGTACGACCAGCTGATGGCCGCGGCCGACGCGGCGGTGTACGACGCGAAAGAGGGCGGCCGCGACCGGGTGGCCGTTGCCTGATTCGTAGGCTCGACGTCGTGTCGGCGTTCGAGCAGTTGAAGGATTGGCCAACCTCACAAGCGGCGGCCGGTGTCACCGACGCGCGCGCGACCCTGGCTGACGGTGGTGATGTCGACCGGCCGCAGCCGTGGGCTTCGGTGACCAAGCTCATCACGGCTTACGGCGTCCTGCGGTTGCTTGAGGTCGGTGAGATCGACCTCGACGAGCCCGCGGGGCCGACGGGCTCGACCGTTCGGCACCTGCTCGCGCACGCGTCAGGGCTGAACATCGAGGGTGGCGCGAGCATCGCCACACCGGGCAGGCGGCGCATCTACTCCAACGGGGGATTCCGCCTGCTGGGCGAGCTCATCGCGCGGCGCACCGGGTCGTCGGTCGGCGAGTACCTCACAGACGCCGTGCTGCGACCGCTGGGGATGACCGCCTCGACCCTCGCGCCACATCACGCCGAAACCGGCGGGAACGGACCGGTTCGCGATCTGCTGCGGTTCGCCCGCGAGTTGCTCGCGCCGACCCTCGTCGACCCCGAGACGCTCGGTGAGGCGACCACCGTCGCGTTTCCCGGCCTCGATGGCGTGTTGCCCGGATTTGGCCGACAAGCCAACAACGACTGGGGGCTCGGCTTCGAGATCCGCGCCAACAAGGAACCGCATTGGACCGGGAGTCGAAACTCGCCCCGGACGTTTGGACACTTCGGCCAGCAGGGCAGCTTCTTGTGGGTCGACCCGGCCGCCGGGCTGGGCTGTGTCGCGTTGACCGGGCTGCGGTTCGGGAAGTGGGCGCCGGCGGCGTGGCCGCCGTTCTCGGACGCCGTGCTCGCCGAGTTCTCGAGATAGCTCAGCCAACCCGGCCCGTGATGTAGTCCTCGGTGCGCTCGTCGGCGGGCGTCGAGAAGAGCTTGCTCGTCGCGTCGACCTCGACAAGCACACCGGGTTGACCCGGGCCGGCAAGCGTGAAGAAGGCCGTCACATCGCTCACCCGGCTCGCCTGCTGCATGTTGTGCGTGACGATGACGACCGTGTAGCGGTCCTTCAACTCGGCGATGAGGTCTTCGATCGCAAGCGTCGAGATCGGGTCAAGCGCGGAGCACGGCTCGTCCATCAGCAACACTGACGGCTCCACGGCCAGCGCCCGAGCGATGCACAGTCGCTGTTGCTGACCGCCAGACAATCCCGCGCCGGGCTTGTCCAACCGGTCGCTGACCTCTCGCCACAGATTGGCCGCTCTCAGCGATTGCTCGACCGCGATGTCGAGATCGCTCTTCTTACGGACGCCGTTGAAGCGCAGGCCTGCCGCGACGTTGTCGTAGACGGACATGGTCGGGAACGGGTTCGGCTTTTGAAAGACCATGCCGATGTGCCGTCGCACCGCGACGACGTCGACCGCGGAATCGTAAACGTCCTCGTCGTCAAGCAGCACCTTGCCTTCGATGCGCCCGCCCGGGACTATCTCGTGCAGCCGGTTGATCGACCGAAGGAACGTCGACTTGCCGCAGCCGGAGGGCCCGATGAGCGCCGTCACCGACTTCGGCTCGATCGTGAGGGTCACGTCTTCGACGGCTTTGGTCTTGCCGTAAAAGCACGACAACCCGATCGTCTCGACTCGTTTCGCCACGTGTCTCCTATCCATACCGGACGGCGCTTCGCCGGGTGGCCAGGCGCGCGACGACGTACAACGTGATGACGATGAAGATGAGGGTCGCGGCCGCGGCCCAAGCGCGGTCGATGGCGGGCTGGTAAGCCTGCTGCGCTTGGGTGTACACAACGAGCGACAGTGAACTTTGCTGACCCTTGAACGGGTTCATGTTGAGGTAGTTGTTGTCGAACGCGGTCAACAGCAAGGGCGCCGTCTCCCCCGTGACCCGTGCCACCGCGAGCATCACGCCGGTGACCAAGCCACCCATCGCGGTCGGCAGGACGACCGACACGATCGTGCGCCACCGCGCGACACCTAGCGCGTAACTGGCCTCCCGCAGGGCGGTTGGCACGAGCGCGATCATCTCCTCCGCCGACCGGACCACAACGGGCAGCATCAAGATGCTGAGGGCGAGCGAACCGGCGAACCCGGAGAAGCCTTGGTGCAGCGCGATGACGAGGAAGGTGTAGACGAACAAGCCCGCGACGATCGACGGGATGCCGGTCATGACGTCGATCAGGAAGCGGATCGCTTTCGCGAAAATGCCACGGCCGTATTCAGTGACGTAGACCGCGACGAGGATTCCGACAGGCACACTGATGAGGGATGCGAGCAACACCTGCTCGACGGTGCCCTGGATCGCCGCGGCGATTCCGCCGCCATGTTCCGACGGCGGCACGCCGGCTAGCGAGTGCGTGAAGAAGGCCGCGGAGAAGTGCGGCAGGCCGCGCGCCGCGGTGAAGTACACGACGAGCGCGAGCGGGGTCAGCGCGACAAGGAACGCGCTCACGACGAGATTGCCGACGAGCCGATCGACCGCCTTGCGCCGACCCTCGAACGCCCACGACGTCGCGATGATGAAGGCGAGCGCGAGGACGAAGCCGAGCACACCGAACTCGGCCCAGTGCCACGTCGGGTACGGCGAGCAGATGACGGCCGCGAGTGCCACGCCCGAGCATCCGCTCCCGAACACGGCGCTGCGGCTGAGCCGCCGCGCGCGCATCCCGGGCGACTGAAGTTGCGACACGACGGTGACGCTCATGCGACGGCGCTCCGCTGCATCGCGCCTGCCCGATAGATGATCCAGCGGGCCAGCAAGGTCACCGCCATCGTCATCGCGAACAGCACGAGTCCGCTCGCGATCAGCGCCGGCCGCCCGATCGATCCCGCCTCGCCGAACTGCGTCGCGATGTTGGCCGCGATCGTGTTCTTGCCGGGAACAAGAATCTGGAAGTTGACCGCGTACGACGAGCCGAGAACGAGCGCGACCGCGATGGTTTCGCCCAGTGCGCGGCCGAGGCCGAGGATCGTCGCGCCGGCGAGGCCACCCTTGCTCGGCGGGAGAATCGCGGTCCGGATCATCTCCCAGCGCGTCAGCCCGAGCCCGAGCGCCGCTTCTTTGAGACCCGGATCAACCTGCTGGAGCACCTCACGGGCGATGGCGGAGATGATCGGCAACACCATGATGGCCAGCACGACCGACGCCGCGAAGATCGACCGGCTCGCGTTCGCGGTGCTCGACGCAGAGTCCGCGAAGAGCGGGATGAAGCCGAGATTGTCGGCGAGCCACCGCTGGAGCGGCGTCAGGTGCGGCACCAACCAGTACAGCCCCCACAAGCCGAACACCACGCTCGGCACCGCGGCGAGCATGTCGGTGACGTAACCGAGCCACTGCGCCAACCGGCGAGGCGCGTAGTTGGTGATGAACAAGGCGACCGCCACGGCCACCGGGAACGCCATCAGCAAGGCGAGCGCCGCCGACAGCGCCGTCCCGAAGGCGAGGGCCGCGACGCCGAAGACCGACGGCGTGTCGTCGGGCAACCACTCGAAAGTCGTCCAGAAACTGGCATTGTCGCGGCTGAACGCGGGGAGCGCCTTCACAATCAGAAAGCCCGCGATGGCGACGAGGACCAGCAAGACAAACCCACCGGCGAGGAGGGTCAGAGCGCGGAAGACCGCGTCACCGGTCGCTCTCGAGTGCGTGGCGCTCGCCAAAGCACCACGGCTCGCCAACATGTCAGACCGGTCGCCTGTTCTCGTCGTCACCACATGTTCCTCAACGCGGGCTTGTTCTAGGAGATGGCGCTGATCGACGCTTGGTCCTTGGCGACCAAGTTCGCCGGCAACGGGGAGAACCCGAGATCCTTGGCGAACTGCTGGCCATCGCTGACGCCGTAGGTCAGGTAACTCTTGATGAGGCTCACCTTGTCGGCTGACACACTCGACGGGTACTTGCTGCAGACGATCGCGTACGTGAGGCTCGAGATCGGGTACGCGCTGGGGTCGCTCGGTGTGTAGTTCATCTTCGCCGAGATGTCGCTCTCACTCGCCGGCGTCACGATGGCCTCCGCCAGTGCCTTGCTCACGTTGTCGGCCGAGAGTTCGACGAAGTTGCCGGCCGCGTTCTTCACCTGCGCGAGCGGCAACTTGTGCTGCCGCGCGAACGCCTGCTCGGTGTAGGTGATGCCTCCGACGGTCTGCGACACGCCTGCGCTCACACCCTGGTTGCCCTTCGCGCCTTGGCCGCTAGTCGGCCAGTTGAGTGAGGTGCCCGAACCGAGGGTCCACCTCTTGCTGTTGGCGGCGAGAAAGCTCGAGAACACGGAGTTGGTGCCCGAGGCATCCGACCGGTGGAACACGGTGATTGCCGTCGAAGGCAGCGAGACGCCAGGGTTGTCCGCGGCGATCTCAGCGTCGTTCCACGTGGTGACCTTGCCTTGGAAGATGTCGGCGATTGTGTCGGGCGAGAACTTCAGCGCTGTCACACCCGGCAGGTTCCACGTCACTCCCACACCGCCGGAGCTGACGGGGACGTGGATTGCCGGGTTGCCTCCGCAGCGACCGTTCGCGGTTGACTGCTGCGTCGCGTTCATCGTGACGTCCGAGCCCGCGAAGTCGATCGTTCCTGAGCCGAACTGTTGGATGCCAGCGCCCGAGCCGACCGAGGTGTAGTTGATTTGCGCGCCATTGCAGTTCTGCCGATAGGCCGAAATCCACTTCTGCTCGATCGGGTCTTGGAAGCTCGACCCGGCGCCGGTGAGCGAAGCGCTGACGCACTCGCTGAGGGCTGTCGATGTCCCACCCACCGTCGCCGCTGATGACACAGGCGTGTTGTCGTTGCTGCAGGCAGTTACGGCCAGCAGGCCGCCCGCCGCCAGCATTACCGCGGCGGTTCGGGAAATCTTCACGAGGTAACTCCTCCTTGGAGAGGCCGACCGGTCCATCCGAGTCGAGCCAGCACCGACGCTAAGAGCCTCACGTGTCCGGCTCCGGGACGGCGGTTGAACGCCGGGTTAACATCCGCCGACCCCTCGTCGTCAGCCGCGCTTTTCAAGCTGCAGAGGCGTTTCGCCGGTGATCAAATAGACGACCTGGCGTGCGACCGACACAACGTGGTCGGCAAACCGCTCGTAATACCTGCCGGCGAGCGCGAGATCGATCGCCGTGTCAACGCCGTGCCGCCAGTCCGAAGCCAGCATCGTGAGCAACAAGTTCTTGTGCAGCTCATCGATGACGTCGTCGTCGGACTCCAGCTGCAAGGCGAGTGAGAGGTCACGGGTGCGGAGGACCGCTGCCACCTTGTCAACCATGGATTCGGCGGCGAACCCCATCTGCCAGATGGGTTCCTGCAACTCGGAGGGAACGGCGCGGTTCGGAAACCTGCGTCGAGCGAGCTTCGCGAGGTGCACCGCCATGTCGCCGGACCGTTCGAGATCAGAGGTGCTCCGCAGTCCGGTGGTGAGCACGCGCAGATCTCCGGCAACCGGCTGCTGGCGGGCGATGAGATCGACGGTGCGTCGTTCGATCTTGTCGCGAAGCTCGTTCACCGCCGCGTCGCCGTCGATGACGCTCTCCGCGGTCGTCAGGTCCGCAGTCAACAAGGCACGTGTGGCGGACGTGATCGCCGCGCCCACGAGGTGCGCCATGTCGACGAGTTGTTCGGTGATGGCGTCAAGCTCGTCGTGGTACGCGTCGCGCATCCGCTCGACCTTTCGATAGCCACTCGATCGCGAGAACACTCGATCCGAGTGCAGCGTGGCCGCTCGCGATGGACGACTAGCGGCGCGCGGGCAACGTTGCCGAGAACGGAAGGTGAACAGCAGGCCAACGACGTACCCAGGCTTTTCGCATGAGGCCGGGCGTCCCTACCATCGCGAGTGTGCGGTCGACTTCAGCGCAGCCGGGCCCGGCTTCCGAGATCGCGGCCGTGCTTTCGACGGTCGCCGCCACGCTCGAGAGCGGCGTCATCTTGTTGGACGACGAAGAGGTCGTCCTCGCCAACGACGCCGCCCGGGCGCTGCGGGTGGTGGCGCTGAATCGGTTGACGGCTAACCCCTTGCTGCGACTTGCTCGCGAGGCCAGGACGACCGGCGAACGCCTCACCCGCGACGTGGATTTGCCGTGGGGAGCCTCGTCGAGAGCGGTGCACGCGGTCGCGGCGTCCGTGCCGGACTCTGCTCGCGTCGTCCTGCTCTTGACCGATCTGCAGGAGGCGCGCCGGCTCGAGGCGGTGCGTCGGGACTTCGTGGCGAACGTTTCCCATGAGCTGAAGACGCCGATCGGCGCCATGTTGCTGCTGGCGGAAGCGCTCAACGACGCCGCCGACGACCCCGTGGCGACGAAGCAGTTCGCCGAGCGGATCCTCCATGAGGCAGGCCGCATGTCGAGACTGGTGCAGGAACTCCTCGACCTGTCACGGCTGCAAGGCGGCGAGCCGCTGCCCAGTCTTGGCGCCGTCCGCGTGGGCGACATCGTCTCCGACGCGGCTGACCCGCTCCAGGTGCGAGCCGCGGCCGTAGGGATCCGACTGGACATCGGCGAGATGACCGACCTCGAGGTGCTCGGCGACCGTCGGCAACTTGTGACGGCGCTGACCAATCTGATCGAAAACGCCATCGCGTACTCGCCCAGCGGGTCGAAGGTCGGGATCGGCGCGCGGCGCGACGTCGACGCCAGCGGCGCTGAGACCGTGTCGATCACGGTCAGCGACGGGGGCATGGGCATCGCGGACGACGATCAAGAACGAGTGTTCGAGCGGTTCTACCGGGTGGACGCAGCGCGATCTCGTGCTACCGGCGGGACTGGACTTGGACTGGCGATCGTTAAACACGTCATGGCGAATCACGGCGGCCGGGTCTCGTTATGGAGCAAGCGAGGCGTCGGCTCCACCTTCACCTTGCACCTGCCAGCGTCGTCGACCCCGGTCTCGGAAACGTGGGAGTCATGACCCGGCTGTTGGTCATCGAGGACGAAGAGTCCTTCGCCGAGCCGCTCTTGTACATGCTCACCCGCGAGGGCTTCGACGTGCGCGTGGCCGCCACCGGACCGGCCGGCCTCGATGAGTTCGAACGGCACGGCGCGGACCTCGTGCTTCTCGACCTGATGCTGCCGGGACTACCTGGCACCGAGGTGTGCCGTCGATTGCGCGAGCACAGCGACGTTCCGGTGATCATGTTGACCGCGCGCGACAGCGAGATCGACAAGGTCGTCGGACTCGAACTCGGCGCCGACGACTACGTGACCAAGCCGTTCTCCGCCCGCGAGTTAGTCGCTCGCATTCGCGCCGTGCTGCGACGGCGCAGCGACGCGGCGGACGTCTCCGACACCGCGGTCCTCGAAGCCGGCCCCGTGCGATTGGACGCCGATCGCCATGTCGTGACCGTGCGCGGTGAGGCGGTGGCGCTGCCGCTACGGGAGTTCGAGCTGCTGCAAATGCTGTTGCGCAACGCGGGCCGGGTGCTCACGCGTGGCCAACTGATCGACCGGCTGTGGGGTGCCGACTACGTTGGCGACACTAAGACGCTCGACGTGCATGTCAAGCGGCTGCGCGGTCGCATCGAGCAGGAGCCGGCGGCGCCGAAACACCTGGTCACGGTACGAGGCGTGGGTTACAAGTTCGAACCGTGATCTCGAGACCTCCGGACGAGTGTCGTTTCGGTCGCAGTTTTACGGCTTCCGCATGGGGGTAACCCTGGGACGAAGCCGACTTCGGAAGTCGGCCCGTTCCTGGGAGGCAATTCATGGGCATCGGCGTTGCGGTGTTTCTCATCGCGATCGGCGCCATCTTGACCTTCGCCGTGCACGCAGCTGTGAGTGGCATCTCGATTCCAGTGGTTGGCATTATCCTCATGGTGGCTGGGGCGATCGGGCTGATCGTCACGCTTACGGTCTTCGCACCACGGCGACGCACAAGCATCACCGAGGAGCGTTCCGTAGCCGATCCGGCGCCGCGTGATCGTGTCATTGAGCGACACGACGTCTACTAATCCGAGACGGGCGATGACCGGAAAGACGGTCATTTGCTAACCGCGCAGTATCCATTTAAAAACAACCAATGTTGGCTTGTCCGTGGAGGACATCATGGGTCTCATTCTGCTGGTTCTACTGCTCGCCCTGATTTTCGGTGGGCTCGGCTTCGCCCTGCACTGGCTGTGGATCATCGCTGTGGTGCTGTTCATCGCGTGGCTGGTCGGATTCGGCCTCCGCTCTGGTAGCGGGTCACGCTGGTATCGCTGGTGATGAGTTAGCACACGAGAGCAACCGAACGGGCGGGGCCGAGAGGCCTCGCCCGTTCGGCGTCGTCCGGTCCGACCACAGTTGAAACGAAACCGTCATGACTAGAAGCCGCGGCCAGGGGTACCGCGCTAACGAACGTGAGGAGGAACGCCTCGTGACGTCACTCGCCGAGCAGATGCGGCGCGGCGCGTCGTCCCAGGCCTCGGAGTCATCACAGGCGTCGGGCGACCCGCAGCGCGGCGAGGCCTCGCGAGTGATCGTGCTACCGGACGTGTCGCGCCCCGCGACGCTCGCCGAAGAGTTCGCGGAGCACCTGCCCCTTGACGTGATTGAGCGTGCGGTGGCGGCGGCGCGGCACGCGCTCGAGCGAGCGCACCTTCCGGCCACCGCAGACGCGGTTGACCAACTCGCCCGCGAACACCTCCGCGCCCGGGTGGCTGCCTTCGTCAGCCGCCGACGCGGCTGACGGGCGGAGCCGTAGGAGGCGCCGCGACGTAATCTAACGCGCGTGACCGGCGAGTCGTGGGCGACGAGCGAGGCCGTCCGGCGGTCGATGCAGGCCAATCGCAGCCGCGACACGAAGCCGGAGATCGCGCTGCGCAAGCTTCTCCACGCGATGGGCCTGCGCTACCGGGTGTGCGCCCGGCCGTTGCGCGGCGTGCGCCGGACGGCCGACATCGTGTTTGGGCCGGCGCGAGTGGCCGTCGAGGTGCGCGGCTGTTTTTGGCACGGCTGTCCCGAGCATTACCGGGCTCCGGCGTCGAACCGGCAGTTCTGGTCCGACAAGGTCGCGCGCAACTTGGCGCGCGACGCCGAGACTGCGGCGACGTTGGAGGCGGCAGGCTGGTTGTTGGTGGTGGTCTGGGAACACGACGACGTCACGGCGTCCGCCACGCACATCGCCCACGTCGTCCGCCAACGACGCGAGTCGAGCCGGCGAGGGGAATCGAACCCCTAACCTTCCGATTACAAGTCGGATGCGCTGCCAGATTGCGCCACACCGGCGGGACTGCTCGCCGATCCTAACGCCGCACGTGTGACAGTAGTGGCGTGCGCTTGCAGTTCTCGACCATCAGCGATCCGGCTGAGCTCCTGGCATTACCGTGGTCGACCCCGCTCGAACGCTGGCCGGCCGATCAACTGGTGTCGTTGCCGCGCGGCATCTCGCGGCATGTCGTCCGCTTCGTGCGGGTCGCTGGAACGGTGTACGCGATCAAGGAGTTGCCGCAGGAGGTGGCCGAGCGCGAGTACCGGCTGCTGCGGGAGCTGGGCAAGCGGGAAGTGCCCGTCGTGCGCGCCCGCGGTGTCGTCATCGAAAGATCAGCTCCGGACGGCGAGCCGCTGGACGCGGCGCTCGTCACGAAACATCTGAGGTACTCGCTGCCGTACCGGGCGCTGTTCTCGCGGCGGCTCGACCCTGAACTCGCCGACAAGCTGCTCGACGCGCTCGCCCAACTGCTGGTGCGGCTGCACCTCGTCGGCTTCGCGTGGAAGGACTGCTCCCTGTCGAACACGCTGTTTCGCCGCGACGCAGGCGCCCTTGCCGCGTACCTGGTCGACGCCGAGACTGGCGAGTTTCGCGACAGCCTCTCCGACGGGCAACGCGCCCACGACCTCGACATCGCGACGACGAACATCGCAGGCGAGATGTTCGACCTCGAAGCGGCCGGTCTGATAGCCGACACGGTCGACGCGGTGTCGGTCGCCGAGAGCGTCGTCACGCGCTACCAAGGGCTGTGGTCGGAACTCACCCGCACCGAATACGTCGACCCAACCGAGTGGTGGCGAATCGACGCGCGGCTACAGCGACTCAACGAGTTGGGTTACGACGTCGGAGAAGTCCAACTC
>JAICLV010000127.1 GCA_025925185.1 Acidothermaceae bacterium | reverse complement strand
GCCAGGTCGGGCGTGTTGTCCCAGCGCGACACCACGTCGTCGATGTCGAAGTGATGGTCTTTGCGAACGGTGATGAGCGCGTTGGGCAGCACGAACATCGCGATCTCGCTGCTGGCGAGCTCTTGAGCGGCGCCGTCGAGTCGCACCGCGTACGCGCTTAGAAAGAGATGCGTCGCGTAGTGGTCGAGTTTCGGCCGCTGCCGCTCGTGCTCGGCGTCTTCGATCGCTAGCGCGTGCAGGCCGAACTCTTCCTCGATCGACTCGAGGCCCTCGCCGTCCGCCGTGCAAAGGTCGAGCCAGACCACGGATCCGGGCGAGTCGACGATGTCCGAGATTTCCTCGACCGGCAGGTCGTCGCGTTCAAGGACGCCGTTTCGGTACAGCCTGGTGCGCGCCACCGCGTCGTCGTCCTATTTCGCGGACGCCGAAAGCCCGCTGGGCTGCACGCGCTCTGCTGCCTCGCGCGCCTGCAGGAGTTGCGTGGTCTTGCGCTCCATCACGAACGACAAGAAGGGCACGAACCCAGCAGCCGCCATGAGCAGCAACCGCACGACATGCAGGCGGTAACGCACCGCGAGTTCGAAGCAGGTGAGGCAATACACGATGTACAAGAAGCCGTGCAGCATGCCGACGTACTTCGCGATGTACGGGAAGTCGAGGCCGTAGCGCAGTGGCACGCCGATGAACACGAGCACCACCAGGCCGACGCCGACGATGTAGGCGAGCAGCCGGTAGCGGCCGAGCGGAGTCTTCAACATCGACAACGTGGCAACCGCCTCATCGCAGTCAGCGTGCGTTCTCGGCACGCCGGTGTAACGACGCGAGGTACTCGTTGTACCGCGCCAGCTCTTCGTCGGTCTCGTCGGGTGCTTCGTTAGCCAACTGGGCGTCGATGAGGTCGGACGACGTGAGGGGGTGGCCGGCCCAGGCCGTGCCGGCCCACGTCGCGTCGTCCGTCGTGGAAACGGGCGCGAGCTTCGGTGCGGGGCGACCGTGCACCTCGTCATGCAGTAACCGCCACCAGCCGTAGATGACGATCGCCGCCATCACCCACCACTGGAACGCATAGAGCAGGTTCTGCAGACCGCCACGGGCGGAGGCCGAGACATCCCACTGCCAGCGGCCTAGCAGGCTGAACGCGGTGACGATGACCAGCATGGCCAAATGCCGCGGCAACCACCGCAGCGTCAAGGCCATGCGCACCACGGCTTCTACGGTACCTTCCCGTTGCGAGCAGTCAGGGGTGGTACGCCTGCTCGATCCGGGTGATCGCTCCGGACCCGTCGAGGGTGATCGCGTAAAAGGTCGCCGCTTTGTCCGACGCCATCGCGGCGGGCAGCGCCGGCGTGGGCACCTGCAACTCGTTCGACCCCCCGTTTGGGGCAAGCAGCAAGACCACGGCCGAGGGCGAGACCGGCTTCGTCGTCACGGCCGTGCCGGTGGCGACGAAGCGAGCGCTCTCGTCGCCGGCGCAGATACGTTGCGCGTTGATATAGCTGAACAGCACCTGGCCGGCTTGCGTCGTCGCCTTCTTCGCCTCGACGAACAACTCCGGCGACGGCACCGGGCACGGGGTCGCGGCAGCTCCTGACCCGGACGTTACGTCGGTCGAGGCCGCGACAGGGCCGCCGGACGACGTGGCGAGGGCGACCGCGGGTGTGGTCAGCGGCGGCATCGTCGAGGTGTTGAAGCTGGTCGCGACACCGGCGGTTCGGCCGGTGTGGGCCGAGCAGCCGGCGGCGAGAAGGGCGGCCGCTGCGGCGCTCGCGAGCAGGAACCGGTCACGACCATCCCGCAGGCGCACGTCGGTCCTTTCGTGACTACCCGGCCAGTTCGGTCACTTGGCCAGCTTGCACATGGATGTTACGGCCGGTGGGCACCGCGTCGAGCAGCCTTCGGTCGTGACTGACCAGCAGGAGCGTGCCACGGTAGGTCGCGAGCGCCTGCTCGAGCTGCTCGATCGCCAGCAGGTCGAGATGGTTCGTCGGCTCGTCGAGCACAAGGCAGTTGGTCTGCCTCGCCATGAGCAACGCGAGGCCGGCGCGGGTGCGCTCGCCCGGTGACAGCGACGCGGCCGGCCGCTCGACATGGGCGGCTTTCAGCCCGAACTTCGCGAGCAGCGTGCGAGCCTCGTCCGGCAGCAGCCCGGCCGCCGCGCGCAACACGTCGACCACCGTGTCTGCGCCAGAGAACTCCCGGCGCACCTGGTCGAGCTCGCCGACCACCACGCCGGGCCCGAGGCTCGCCACGCCTGAGTCCAGTGCCAGCCGGCCCAAGAGCGCTTTCAGCAGCGTGGTCTTGCCGCCGCCGTTGGGGCCGAGGATCGCGACCCGATCCGCCCACCGCACGTCGAGGTCGATCGGCCCGAGCGTGAAGTCGCCGAGTCGGACGACGGCGCGGTTCAACGTGGCCACCAGGTCGCCCGATCTGGACGCCACCGGCAGGTCGAGTCGCAGCTCCCACTCCTTGCGGGGCTCCGCGATCGCCTCGGCGTCGAGCCTGGTCAGCCGGGTTTCGAGCGAGCGCACCTTCGACGCGCCCGCAGTGGCCGCCTCGATGCGCCCGCTGCGAACGCTGCGATCGTTGTCGGGCGACTTCCGCCTGGCCCGAAGCGCGCCGCGCACCGACTGCTCGCGCGCCGCCTGCATCCGGTCGCGCAACTCGCCGCGCTTGTCGGCGTACTCGTCGTATTGCTCGCGCGCGTGCCGCCGTGCGAGCGCACGCTCGTCAAGGTACGCGTCCCAACCTCCAGAGAACTGCCGCGACACCTTGTTGTACGGATCGAGGTCGAGGACGTCGGTGATGGTACGGGCCAGGAACTCGCGGTCATGGCTGACGACGGCGAGGCCCCCGCGGCGCGACAGCACGAAGTCTTCGAGGCGGGCCAGGCCGTCGAGGTCGAGGTCGTTGGTCGGTTCGTCGAGCAGCAGCACGTCGTACCGGCTGAGCAGCACGGCGGCTAGCGAGCCGCGCGCCATCTGACCGCCCGAGAGCCCGGCGGTCTCGACGTCCAACGCCGTTGCCTCGAGGCCGAGGCCGGTCACCGTTTCGGTTGCGCGCGAGTCGAAGTCAGCACCGCCGAGGTCGAGCCAACGCTGCAGCGACCGGTCGTAGCGCTCGGCCGCCGAGGCGTCTTGCGACCCCAGCGCGTCGGCGGCGGCGTGCATCGCGGTCTCGGCAGCGGCCACGCCGGTGCGACGTCCGAGATAACCGAGCAGCGTCTCCCCGAGCTTGCGGTCGGGCTCCTGCGGAAGCAGGCCGACGGTGCCGGTCGCGTGCACGGTCCCCTCGTCGGGGGCGAGCTCACCGGCGAGCACCCGCAGCAGGGTGGACTTGCCGGCGCCGTTCGGGCCGACCAGCCCTATCCGCTGGCCTTCGCCGACCACGACGTCGACACCGTGCAAGACCTCGGTTGCTCCGAACGCGACTTTGACCCCGCGGGCGGTGAGAGTGGACACGCCCGCAATCGTGTCAGGAGAAGCCGTACGGGTTGGTGCCCGGAGGGGCGGGCGCGAACGAGGGGTGGGCGCTCGGAGGGGCGGGCGCGAACGAGGGGTGGGCGCGCGGCGCGAGGGACGGCACCTGCGCCCTGCGCAGATCGCGCAGCACCGGCCAGTCGGCGAAGGCGAAGGCGAACAGCATGACGACGTTGACCAGGGGGATCAGGCCAGCGGCCACCCACCATCCGGAATAGCCGGCTTTTCGAACGATCGAAACGGCTGCGGCGACCGCGAGGGCGGTGAAGCCCGCGTAGATCAGCAGCAGGGTTCCGACCATGCCAGCGCCCATCAGGTTTCCTCCTAACCGGCAGGATCGGCGCCTGATCGCAGTACCTTGATGCGCATGCCGCGCTGGCGGTCAGACCCTGGTGAACCGAGTGGCGGCGGCCCGCGTATCAAGGGTGTGCCAGACGCGGGGCGCCCTGGGGCAGGGCGAGCAGAAACGGGTCGCACGGACGAAGAGTTCGTCCGCGCGCTGTACGACCAGCACGCCAGGCCGCTGCTCGGGTACGCGCTGCGGCTGACCGGCGGCGACCGGCAACGCGCCGAGGACGTCGTCCAGGAAACGCTGTTGCGGGCATGGCGGCACCCGGAGACGCTCGAACGCACGCCCGACGCCGTCCGGCCTTGGCTTTTCACCGTGGCGCGCAACATCGCGGTCGATGCGTATCGGGCGCGCCGGGCGCGGCCGGCGGAGGCCGGTCCCGACGGTCTCGACCTCATCCCCGTTGACGACGAGGTCGATCGGGCGCTGGAGGCCTGGCAGGTGACCGACGCGCTGGCGAGCCTGAGCGTCGACCATCGGCAGGTGCTGATCGAGACGTACTACCGCGGCCGTTCGGTGGCGGAGGCCGCCTCGGCGCTCGGCATCCCGCCGGGCACGGTCAAGTCGCGCACGTATTACGCGCTGCGCGCGCTGCGATTGGTTTTGGAAGAAAGAGGAGTGACGGAACTATGACCGCCGGTGGATGCGCCGACGCGCGGATCTGCCTCGGCGCGTACGTCTTGGGGGCACTGGATCCGGCCGAGCGTGGTCGGGTCGACGCGCACCTGGCCGAGTGCGACAGTTGCCGCGACGAGCTCGCGTCATTTGCCGCGCTGCCCGGCTTGCTGAGCCGCGCGAGCATCGCGGACGTCGAGCTGGTGCCAGACGGGCCGCGCCCTGAGTTGCTGCAGCGGCTGTTGACCGCTGTCGCCGCCGAGCGTCGGCGCGGACGCCGGGTGCGCTGGCTGTCGGCCGTCGCGGCGGCCGTCATCGTGGTCGCGGCCGGCACCGTCGCCGGCGTCGCGGTGACCTCGACCCACGACGCCACCCCCGCCGCGGCCGCGACGTTCACCGGCACGAACTTCGAGCACAACGTCAGCGCGTCGGTCACCGAGTGGCCGAAGGCCTGGGGGGCGGCACTCGAGGTGCACGTCACCGGGGCGGTCAGCGGCTCGTACGTCGACAAGTGCCAGCTGGTCGCCGTCGCGGCCGACGGCACGAAGGACGTCGCGGGCAGTTGGGCCGCCACGCCGTCCGGGAAAATCACCGCGCAGGGCGCGACGTCGATGACCCCCGCGCAGATCGCCTGGTTCGAGATCGTTCGCTCCGACGGCGAGATGTTGGTGAAGATACCGGTGCAGCCTGCGGCCCGCTCCGACACCTGAGGGAGTAAGCCGCGGTCGCGCGCGGTTCACTAAAGACGTGCAACCTGCGGTGTGGATCCTGATCGGCCTCCTCGTTGTGACGACCGGGGTCGGGCTGGTGTGGCGCGCGCGCAACGGCGCGGTGCGCGACGTCAAGACTGGTTCGGACGACGTGCTCACGGCGTCCGACATCGAGGCCGCGCTCGGCGCGCGGGCGACGCTGGTGCAGTTCTCGTCTGCGTTTTGCGCGCCGTGTCGGGCGGCACGGATCACCTTGTCGGACGTCGCGGCGGCGGTCGATGGCGTGGCGCACGTCGAGATCGACGCCGAGTCGCACCTGGATTTGGTGCGCCGCCTCGACGTGATGCGCACGCCGACGATCTTCGTGCTCGATCAGCGTGGGCGGGTCGTGAAGCGCGCGAGCGGGGCGCCGCGCAAGGCCGACGTGCTGGCCGCGTTGGGCGCCGCGATTCCCGCGATTCCCGCCGGCGAGCGCCTCGCCGAGCGCTGACCTGGAGATCAAGATGACAGGCGGGGCCCGATCTTCGTACCATCGAAGGATGCAGCAGGTGTTCACCGGTGAGTTGAACCTCACCAAGAGGCGCGCGGTCGACCTGTGCCGCGTGGCCACCTGCCTGTGTCGAATGTCCTGACCGGGTCGGCTGCAGCTTCCATGATCTGATCGCGAACGCGATCCGCCGACCCTGACGCGGCCTTCCCTACCTTTCCCGTCGCAAAAGTCAGGAGTGTTGTTCATGTCCGACCCAACCACGCGGTCGGTTGACCCGCGCGGTCTTCGTTTCGCCGCCGCCGCCACGGCGATCGTGCTTGCCGCCGTCGTGCTCACCGGCAACGTGTGGGTGCTGCTCGCGCAGGCCATCGTGTTCGGTGTCGGCGCCGTCGCCGGCCTGCGCTACTCGCCCTACGGGGTGGTTTACCGCAAGCTCGTCGCTCCGCGGATCGGCCCGCCGGCGCAACGCGAGCCTGCGGCGCCGCCGCGCTTCGCGCAGACCGTGGGATTGGCTTTCTCCGCGATCGGCGTCATCGGCTTCGCCAGCGGCGCCTCGTGGCTCGGTCTTAGCGCGACCGCGCTCGCGTGGGTCGCCGCTTTCCTCAACGCAGCCTTCGGTTTCTGCATGGGCTGCGAAAGCTACCTGTTGATCCGTCGTGTCTTCTCACTACGCAAGGGAGTAACCGCATGAGTCGCCAAGCCGTCCTCGTGGACGCCGACTGGGTCGAGGCCCATTTGGACGACCCGAAAATCGTGCTCGTCGAGGTCGACGAGGACGTCTCCGCCTACGACAAGGGCCACATCCGTGGCGCCGTCAAGGTCGACTGGAAGCAAGACCTCCAGGACCCAGTGCGCCGCGACTTCATCGACAAGGCCGCGTTCGAGAAGCTGCTGTCGTCGCGCGGCATCAGCAACGACGACAACATCATCTTGTACGGCGGTAACAACAACTGGTTCGCCTCCTACGCGTACTGGTACTTCAAGCTGTACGGCCACTCGAACATCAAGTTGCTCGACGGCGGCCGCAAGAAGTGGGAGCTCGACTCGCGCGAGCTCGTC
>JAICLV010000113.1 GCA_025925185.1 Acidothermaceae bacterium | reverse complement strand
TGCTGGCAGAACAACACCCCCTACAACCCCGACCAACACCACGCCCTGCAACGCGTCCTCGACCAACAAACAAAGATCAACAACACCGCGGCTTGACACAGGGCTTCTCAGGGAGTCTCGGCCCCCTGAGCGTGATCGACTGCGGAAGCGACTGCGGACGCGGGGGCGGCGGGGGCGGGGGAAAGGGCGGCGCGTCGCGTTTCGCGCAGGGCGTCGAGCACGGCCGGGGCCAGCATCGCTACGTCTCCCCCGGCGCCCATCGTGATGACCAGGTCGCCTGATCTGGCCCGCGCGGCCAGATGCGCCGGCACCGCCGACCACGACGGCTCCAGCACGACGTGCTCGGGCGGCAACGTCACGGCGGCGGCCAACGACGCGCCGGTGCCGCCGGCCAACGGGGTCTCCCCTGGCGCGTAGACCTCCATCACGACGACGTCGTCGGCCAGACCGAGCGCCGCGCCGAACTCCGCGCAGAAGTCGGCCGTGCGGTAGTAGTGATGCGCCTGGAACGCGACGACCAGCCGGCCGCCACCGGCGACCGTGCGGGCCGCGCGCAGCACGGCGGCGATCTCGGTCGGGTGGTGCGCGTAGTCGTCGAACAGCCGAACGCCGGCGACCACACCCTTCGGCTCGAACCGCCGCCGGGCGCCGGTGAACGCGGTGAGCCCGGAGACAAAGTCGGCGAACGGCACGTCGAAGCCGAGGCCCACGGCGATGGCGCCGAGCGCGTTGAGCGCGTTGTGGGCGCCGGGGACGTTCAGGGTGACGTCGCCGAGCCGTCGTCCACCCGCGACGACGCGGAACGACGACCCGCCGCCGGCGACCGCGAGATTCTCCAGCCGCACCGTGGCGTCGGGCGCGCGGCCGTAAAGCCGGACGTCGATCCCCGCGGCCTGCGCGGCCGACGCCAGCCGTCGCGACCCGGGATCGTCGGCGCAGGCGACGAGGAACCCGTCGCCGTCGACGCGCCCGGCGAACTTCTCGAACGCCTGGTGGATCTGCTCGAGGTCGGCGTAGTGGTTCAGGTGGTCGGCCTCGACGTTGGTCACGATCGCGGCGTGCGGCGCCAGCAGAAGGAAGCTCTCGTCGCTCTCGTCGGCCTCCGCGACGAACAGGTCGCCCGCGCCGTCGTGCGCGTTGGAGCCCGGCTCGTTCAAGTCGGCGCCGATCGCGAACGACGGGTCGAAGCCGCAGTGCTGGAAGGCGCGCGCCAGCATCGACGTGGTGGTGGTCTTGCCGTGGGTGCCGGCGACGGCGATTCCCCGTCGTCCGGCCATCACCGACGCGAGCGCGGCGGCGCGCGGCAACACCCGCACGCCACGCGACCTCGCCTCCACCAGCTCGGGGTTTGCCGCCGCGATCGCCGTCGAGACGACGACGGTGTCGGCGGGCCCGAGGTCGGCGACGTTGGCGACGTCGTGCCCGACGCTTACCCGCGCCCCGAGCACACGCAAGGCGGCCAGCACCCGAGAGTCCTTCGCGTCACTCCCGGACACCACGACGCCGCGCGCGAGCATGATGCGCGCGATGCCGGACATCCCGCCACCGCCGATTCCGATGAAGTGCACCCGGCCCAAGTCGCGGGCCGCCGGGGTCGCGTCGATCACGTCCGGACGCCTGCCGCCTCGAAAATCATGTCCACCAGTTTCTCGTCCGCGTCGCGGCGGCCCAACTCGGCCGCCCGCGCGGCCATCTGCGCCAACCGCGCCGAGTCATGCAACAGCGGGATCACGGTGTCGCGCAACCACTCACCGGACAGCTCCGCGTCGGCGACCATGAGCCCGCCGCCGGCCTCGACGATCGGCGCCGCGTTGAACCGCTGCTCGCCGTTGCCGTGCGGCAGCGGGACGTAGACGCCCGGCAACCCCACCGCGGTCAGCTCGGCGCAGGTCATCGCCCCCGCGCGGCACAGCATCAGATCCGCCGCCGCGTAAGCCAATTCCATGTGATCGACGTACGGCAACAGCACGTACGGCGGCTGGCCGGCGTCCGGCTCTGGCAGCGTGACGTCGGCGATCTGGGTCGGACCCGCGACATGCAGCACCTGCACGCCGGCCGCGAGCAAGTCGGACGACGCCGCCGCCGCCGCGTTGTTCAGGGACCGGGCGCCTTGCGATCCGCCGGAAACGAGCAGAGTCGGGGCGTCGGCCAGCAACCCGAACCCCTCGCGGGCCGGTGGCCGCCGGGCCGCGCGGTCGAGCGTGCTGACCGCCCGCCGCAGCGGGATTCCGAGGGGCACCGCCTGCGGCAGCCGGGAGTCGGCGACGCTGCTCGCGACGTACGGGGTGAACCTGGCGCCCCACCGGTTGGCCAGCCCGGGCTTCGCGTTGGCCTCGTGGACGACGAACGGCAGCTTCTCGGCGCGCGCCGCGAGGTAGGCCGGCAGCGCGACGTACCCGCCGAAACCGACGACGACGTCGGCTTCGACCCGCCGCAAGATCGCGGCGGTCTCGCGCACGGCGGCGCGCATCCGGGTCGGCACGCTGAGCAGCGCAGGGGTGAGCGAGCGCGGCAGCGGCACCGGCTGGATCAGCGCGAGCTCGTAACCGCGCGCCGGCGCGAGCCGCGTCTCCAGCCCGCGGGCGGTGCCGAGCATCGTGACGCCGATCCCCGGATCGCGGCGGCGCAGCGCGTCAGCGACCGCGAGCGCGGGTTCGACATGGCCGGCGGTGCCCCCGCCGGCGAGCAAGACGTGCACCGCTCACCGACCTCGACGCGTCGGCTGCGAGGCGGGCCGCGCCTCAGGGCGTGCGGCGGGGCGCGGGGCGGCGCGGTCAGCGGTGTGCGCCAACGCGCCCATCCGCGCGCCCACCCCCGCGCCCATCCGCGCGAACGACCGGCGAACCGGCCCCGGACGACGGGCCGCGGACGCGGCTCGCGCGGCTCTCGCGGCCTGCGCTCCTGGTTCGTGGCGAGCCAGCGACATCAACATGCCGAGTGCGAACAAGGTGAAGATCAACGAGGAGCCCCCAGCCGAGATGAGCGGCAGCGGGATTCCGGTGATCGGCAGCAACCCGATGACGGCGCCGATGTTGACGAGCGCCTGCACCATCAGCCAGGCGACGATCCCGGCCGCGACCAGCCTGGAGAACGCGTCGCGGCTGCGCTGGGCGACCCGGATCCCCGCGTACGCCAGCACGGCGAACAGGAGCAGCACGGCGAGCGTGCCCATCAGCCCAAGCTCCTCGCCGATGATCGCGAAGATGAAGTCGCTGTGCGCCTCGGGCAGGTATCCCCACTTCTCACGGCTGCCGCCGAGGCCGACGCCCCACCACCCGCCTGAACCCAGCGCGTAGATGCCTTGCCCTGCCTGCCACCCGCTGTCGTGCAGGTCCTTGAACGGGTGGCCGAAGTTGAGCAGACGCTCCATCCGGTACGGCTGGCTGATCGCGAGCAGGGTGACCCCGCCGATCACGAACGCCACCACCAGCCCGAACAGTCGGCCGGGCGCGCCGGCGAACCACAACAGCGCCAGCACGATCGCGATGACCACCATCGAGGTGCCGAGGTCGTGCTCCTTCTCGATCAGCGCCAGCACGACCAAGGTGACCGGCACCAACGGGATCAACATCCGCCGGTAGGTGTCGAACGTGCGGTGCTGTTGCTTGCGGGCGAGCAGGTCGGCGCCCCACACCAGCAGGGCGAGCTTGGCGAACTCGGACGGCTGGATGGTGAACGGTCCGCCGAGGTCGAGCCAGCGCCGCGCGCCATTGAGGGTGACGCCGAGCCCGGGCACCAGCACCGCCATCAGCAGCACGATCGCCCCGAGCAGCGCCGGGTACGCGGCGAATCGGAACGCCTTCACCGGCAGCCGGCTCGCGAGCAGCAGCAGCGGCAGGCCGATCGCGACCCACAGCGCCTGCTTCTGCACGATCGCGAACGAGACCTTGGAGTCGGCCCCGCTGGTCTCGACATACGACGACGACCAGACCATCACCAGGCCGAACGCCACGAGCAGCGCGGTGCTCGCCACCAGCAGGTAGTACGACGCGAGCGGGCGCGCGAGCAGCGGCACCGACACCGGCCTGGTCGGCAAGGCGGTCACAGTCGCGGCCGACGCCGCGGCCGTCCGGGGTGATGCCGTTTTCGCGCGTGGCGTCTTGAGCCCAGATTGCCTGGCCTCGCCGGTGCTCGCGGTCACCCGCGCTCCGCCCGCAACCTGGCGACAGCGGCGGCGAACTCGTCGCCGCGATGCTTGTAGTCGCGGAACATGTCCATCGAGGCGGCGGCAGGCGCGAGCAGCACGACGTCGCCGGGCCGCGCGAATTCAGCGGCACGGGCCACGACGATATCGAGCACGCGTTGCACGTCAGCAGTCTCCGGCTCCTCGACCTCGACCACGCGGACATCGGGCGCGTGTCGCGTGATCGACTCGTGGATCTGCGCCCTGCAGCGACCGAACAGCACGGCCGCCCGCAGCCTTGGCGCGGCGGCGAGCACCGCGTCGTCGAACGGAATGTCCTTGCCGAGCCCGCCCGCGACCCAGACGATCGAGTCGAACGAGGTGAGCGAGGCGGACGCCGCGTGCGGGCTGGTCGCCTTGGAGTCGTCGACGTAGCGGACGCCGTCGATCTCCCCGACGTCGGCGATGCGATGACCGGCCGGTGTGAAATCGCGCAAGCCGGCGGCGACGGCGGACGTCGCGACGCCGTGCGCCCGCGCGAGCGCCGCCGCGGCCAACGCGTTCGCGACGTTGTGCGGTCCGGGAACCGGGATGTCGGCGAGCGTCGCGACTTCGACCGCCTCGTCGTCGCGGTCGTCGACGAACGCGCGGTCGACCAGCAGGTCCTCGACGACGCCGATCTGGCCGGGACGCGGGCTCAGCATGGTGAACGACACGCGCCGGCCCGGGGCGCGGGCCAACAGCCGCAGTGTCTGCGGGTCGTCGGCGTTGCCGACCGCGGTGGTTTGCGCGTGCGCGAACGCGAGACCCTTGGCCGCGGCGTAGTCGGTGACCGAGCCGCCCCACCCGTCGAGGTGGTCGGGCGCGACGTTGAGCACCGCGGCGGCGGCTGGCGCGACCGACCGCGACCAGTGCAGCTGAAAGCTGCCGAGCTCGACGGCGAGCACGTCGTACGGGCCGTTCGCGACGTCGATCAACGCGGTGCCGATATTGCCGGCCGCAGTGGTGCGCAGCCCGGCCGCGCGCAGCATCGACTCGAGCATCAACGTCGTGGTGGTCTTGCCGTCGGTGCCAGTGACGACAAGCCACTCCGGCGCGCCGGGGCGGCGCAATCGCCAGGCCAGCTCCGGCTCACCCCACACCGGCACACCGGCGCCGGTCGCGGCCACGAGCAACGGCGCCTCGCGACGCCACCCGGGCGAGGTGACGACGAGCTGCGCGTCGTCCGGCAACGTCTCGCCGTCACCGAGCCGGACGTCGACGCCGAGGCTGCCCAACTCCTCAGCGGCGGCGGCCTCGGGGGCGCCTGAACGCGCGTCGACGACGGCGACCTTCGCGCCGAGCTCGATGAGCGCGCGGGCGCACGCGATCCCCGACACGCCGATGCCGGCCACGCACACCGCGAGCTCGTCCCACGCTGAGTCGTAGGCCGCTTTTTCCAGCCAGCTCGGTGAATTCGTCATGGCTGCCAGGTGATCCACTCGGCGTAGAAGACGCCGAGACCCAAGGCGACGGCGAGCGCGGCGATGATCCAGAACCTGATGACGATCGTGATCTCGGCCCAACCCTTGAGCTCGAAATGGTGTTGTAGCGGGGCCATTTTGAAGACCCGTCGGTGCGTGAGCTTGAAGGAGGCGATCTGGATGATGCTCGACATCGTGATGACGACGAACAACCCGCCGAGGATTGCGAGGAGCAGCTCGGTGTGGGTCATGACGGCCATCCCGGCGAGCGCGCCGCCGAGCGCGAGTGAGCCGGTGTCACCCATGAAAATCCTTGCTGGGGCGGCATTCCACCACAAGAAGCCCGCGCACGCGCCGGCGAACGCGGCGGCAACGATCGCGAGGTCGAACGGGTCGCGCACCTCGTAGCAACCCGGCGACATTCGCGACAGGCAATCGTTGCGGCTCTGCCAGAACGTGATGATGACGTAGGCCGCGAACACCATGCTCGAAGCGCCGGTGGCCAGCCCGTCGAGCCCGTCGGTGAGGTTCACGCCGTTCGACGTCGACGACACCATGATGAGCGCCCAGATGACGAAGCCAACGGCGCCCAACGTGACAGCCGAGTCTCGGACGAACGAGATGTGCGTCGACGCCGGATGCACCTTTGCGACGTTGGGGAATTGCAGCGCCAGCACTCCGAACAACACGGCGACGAGGATCTGCCCGAGCAACTTCGTGCGCGCCCGCAGGCCGAGGTTGCGCTGCATACGGATCTTGATGAAGTCGTCGAGGAATCCCACGAGCCCGAGGCCGGTCGCCAAACCGCAGACCAACAGCCCCGACGCGGTCGGCCCGCTGGCGCTCATCACGTTGCCCACGCCATATCCAAGCCAGGCCGCGAGCAAGATGACGGTGCCGCCCATCGTCGGCGTGCCACGCTTGGTGTGGTGCGTGGTCGGGCCGTCGTCGCGGATCAGCTGACCGTACCCGCGGCTGCGAAACAGCGAGATCGCGAGCGGCGTGCCGAACAAAGACACGATCAGCGCGATGGTCGCCGCAGCAAGGATCCCTTTCACTCGCCGGCCTCCGCGCGGTCGCCGAGCAGCCGCCGCGCGACCCGCTCCAGCGCCGCGGCCCGTGACGCCTTCACCAGGACGACGTCGCCGGCGCGCGCGTTCGCAAGCACCTCGACGGCGGCCTCGACGTCGCTGACGCAAAAGATGTCGGACGACGAAAACCCTTGCGCCGCAGCTCCTTCGGCGATCCCGCGCGCCGCCGACCCAACGGCGACGAGCTTGTCGACGCCGGCTTTCGCCACCGCGGCGCCGACTTCTCGATGCGCGTCGTTCGACTCCTCACCCAGTTCGGCCATCTGGCCGAGCACCGCCCAGCAGCGGCCGTCTTGGGCGTTGCGGCGCATCGCGGCGAGCGCGCTGATGGCCGCGCGCATGGAGTCGGGGTTGGCGTTGTACGCGTCGTTGACGACGATGACACCGTCGGCCCGCTCGTGCGTCTCCATCCGCCATCGACTCACCGGGCGCGCGGCGCCGAGCGCCTGGGCGACCTTGTCGAGCGGGACACCGAGTTCCAGCGCGACCGCGGCGGCCGCGAGCGCGTTCGACACGTGGTGCGCGCCGTGCACGCCGAGTTCGACCGGCGCTTGCGAACCCGCCGCGTGTAGCCGGAATTGCGGCCGGGCAAGGGAATCCAGCACGAGTTCGCTCGCCCGCACGTCGGAGTCGTCGCCGAACCCGAACGTCACGACGCGCGCCTTTGTGCGGGAGCGCATCGCCCGCACGAGCGGGTCGTCGGCGTTCAGCACAGCGACGCCCCCGTCGTCCGCGCCCGGTAACGCCTCCACCAACTCGCCCTTGGCTCGCGCGATGGCATCGCGGCTGCCGAACTCGCCGAGGTGGGCGGCGCCGACGTTGAGCACGACCCCGATCCGCGGCGGGGCGACCTCGCACAGGTAGGCGATGTGGCCGACGCCGCGCGCGCTCATCTCCAAGACCAGGAACCGGGTGTGCTCGTCGGCGCGCAGCACGGTCAGCGGCACGCCGACCTCGGTGTTGAAGGATCCCTCGGGGGCGATCGTGGGTTCGACGGCCGACAACACGGCCGAGAGCAGGTCCTTCGTCGAGGTCTTGCCGCTCGACCCGGTGACCCCGACGACGTCCGCGCCCAGGCGTGCGAGGTATCCGTGGGCCAGTCGGCCCAAGCCGAGGACGGTGTCGTCGACCAAGACGGCGGGCGCGTCGACGGGCCGCGCCGCGAGCACCGCGGCGGCGCCTGCGGCGACCGCCTGCCCCACGAAGTCGTGGCCGTCGACGCGGGCGCCGACG
>JAICLV010000222.1 GCA_025925185.1 Acidothermaceae bacterium | reverse complement strand
TCGGTCACTGCCTCTGCGCCCGCATGCACCGCCGGTTCCGGCGCGTCGGCCGGCCACACCGCCGAAAGGCGCTCGCGGAGCTCCGTTGCGACGTCTTCCCGGCTGACGCCGACAGCTCGCACGCGTAGGCGCGCAGCCTGCTCGCCGACCTCGACCTCACGCTCGCGCTGTCCGGCAACGCCGACCTCGCCGCGCTCGGCCCGCACTCGCTGGCGCCGCGGCCTTGAGGACCGTCGTCCTGCTCGGCTCGACGGGCTCGATCGGCACCCAGGCGATCGACGTCGTCACCCGCAACCCGGAGCGGTTCCGCGTCGCCGCGATCGCGGCCGGCGGCGCGGACGTCGAACTGCTCGCCGACCAGGCCGCGCAGCTGCGCGTCGCGGCGGTCGGGGTCAGCCGTCCCGACCGGGCCGACGCGCTGCGGGAGAAACTGGCCGCCCGGTGGCCGGGCGACGCGCCGCAACCGGTCGTGCACGCCGGCCCGGACGCGACGACCGAACTCGCCGCGCTCGAGTGCGACATCGTCCTCAACGCGGTCGCGGGCTCGCAGGGCCTGCGCGCCACGCTCGCCGCGGTCGACGCCGGACGGGTGGTGGCGCTCGCCAACAAGGAGTCGCTGATCGCCGGCGGCCCGCTGGTCACCGCGCGCGCCGCGCCCGGCCAGCTCGTCCCGGTCGACTCCGAGCACTCCGCCCTCGCGCAGTGCCTGCGCGCCGGCACGGCCGGCGAGGTGCGCCGGCTTCTGCTCACCGCCAGCGGCGGGCCGTTCCGCGGCCGCAAGCGAGCCGACCTCGCCGACGTGACGCCCAAGGAGGCACTGGCCCACCCGACGTGGGACATGGGCCCGCTCGTCACGACGAACTCCGCGACGCTGGTGAACAAGGGCCTCGAGGTCATCGAGGCGCACCTGTTGTTCGGCATTCCCTATGAATCCATCGACGTCGTCGTGCACCCGCAGTCGGTGATCCACTCGATGGTCGAATTCACCGACGGTTCGACCGTGGCGCAGGTCTCGCCCCCGGACATGCGGCTGCCGATCGCGCTCGCGCTCGGCTGGCCCGACCGGGTACCGGGCGCCGCACCCGCGGTGGACTGGGCCGCTGCGCACACGTGGACCTTCGAGCCCCTCGATACCACGGCCTTTCCGGCCGTCGAGCTCGCCCGCCGGGCCGGCATCGCGGGCGGCTGCGCGCCGGCGGTCTACAACGCCGCCAACGAGGAGCTCGTCGCGGCGTTCCACGCGGAGCGGATCGGCTTCCTGCAGATCGTCGACACGCTCGGTGCCGTCCTTGACGAGTGGCTGACCGATGAGCACCCGTCCACGCAGAAGCCGGGTACCGTCGTGGAGGTCGAGCGGGCCGAGCTGTGGGCCCGCACCCGCGCCCGCGAGCGCACCGGTCGCTAGCCGAGAGAGGACGTGCCTACAGTGCCCTCTTGGTTGCTGTACACGCTCGGCGTCCTGATCTTCGCGTTCGGCCTGCTCTTCTCGATCGCCCTGCACGAGATCGGGCACATGGTGCCGGCGAAGAAGTTCGGGGTGAAGGTCACCCAGTACATGGTCGGCTTCGGGCCGACCCTCTGGTCGCGCAAACGGGGCGACACCGAGTACGGGCTCAAAGCGATCCCGGTCGGCGGCTACATCCGGATGATCGGCATGGTGCCGCCACGTGCCGACGGCACGGTCTCGCGCTGGCCGCGGCGGATGGCGACCGCGGTCGAGGACTTCCGCCGGATGAGCCGGGCCGAGGTAGCCGCCGAGGACGAGGCGCGTCAGTTCTACCGGCTCACGCCGGGCAAGAAGATGATCATCATGCTCGGCGGGCCGTGCATGAACCTGCTGATCTTCCTCGTCCTGTTCGTCGTGCTGCTGCTCACGCTCGGCAAGCCGGAGTCCACGCAGACCACGAAGGTCGCGACCGTCGAGAAGCAGGTCGTGTGTGCCGACCCGGCCCGCGCGCAGAAGGATCTGTGCCCGGTGCACCCGATCACCGCGCCCGCGTTCGGCAAGCTGAAGCCCGGCGACCACATCCTCGCCGTGGACGGCGCCAAGATCACCAGCTGGGACCAGCTCGTCCACATCATCGAACCGGCCACCGGTGAGCCGCTTTCCCTGCTCGTCGAGCGCAACGGCCGCGACGTCACGGTCGCGGTGACGCCGGTGCGTAACGTCAAGTACGTCGACGCGAACAGCGACCGGACGAAGGTCGCCGGCTTCCTCGGCATCTCCAGCCAGGACGCGCGCAAGTACGTGCCGGTGGCGATCACCGCGATACCCGGCGCGATCGGGGACGAGATCAACCTCGGGGTCGACGCGCTCGGCAAGTACCCGGAGAAGATCAAGAGCCTGTGGGGGACTGTCTTCGAGGGCAAGCAGCGCGACCCGAACGGCGCCGTCGGCGTGGTCGGCATCGGCCGCATCTCCGGTGACTACGCGAAGAGCACCTTCTACAGCACGCAGGACAAGACCTTCATCCTGATCAACCTGCTGGCCGGGGTGAACCTGCTGCTGTTCTTCTTCAACCTGCTGCCCCTGCTGCCCCTCGACGGTGGGCACGTGGCGGGCGCCCTCGTCGAGGCGACCAAGCGCGGCTGGGCCCGGCTGCGCGCGCGTCGCCAGCCCGCGACCGCCGGCGCGACCGGGCGGCGTCAGATCTACGTCGACACCGCGTCGATGCTGCCGGTCATGTACGCGGTCGCGTCCGTACTTGTCCTGCTGACGTTGCTCACGCTTTACGCCGACATCGTGAAGCCGATCCACGCACCGGGCGGATAATAGGGATATGAGCGACGCTTGCGGAGCGAATCAGAGACACAGCACTCGAGGAACCACACGCCGAGCGCAGCGAGGCCAAACGTGACAGTGAATCTCGGCATGCCTGCCCCGCCGCCGCCCGTTCTCGCGCCGCGGCGCAAGTCCCGCCAGATCAAGGTCGGTTCGGTCGCGGTCGGCGGCGACGCGCCGGTCTCGGTGCAGTCGATGACCACGACGCTCACCGCCGACGTCAACGCGACGCTGCAGCAGATCGCCGAACTCACCGCGTCCGGCTGCGACATCGTGCGCGTGGCCTGCCCCTCGCAGGACGACGCCGACGCGCTGCCGGCGATCGCGCAGAAGTCGCAGATCCCGGTGATCGCCGACATCCACTTCCAGCCGAAGTACGTCTTCGCCGCGATCGACGCCGGCTGCGCCGCGGTGCGGGTGAACCCGGGCAACATCAAGGC
>JAICLV010000110.1 GCA_025925185.1 Acidothermaceae bacterium | reverse complement strand
GTGGAGAAGATGTTGCAACTGGCCCAGCGCACCTGCGCGCCGAGCTCGACCAGCGTCTCGATGAGCACCGCCGTCTGGATCGTCATGTGCAGCGAGCCGGTGATCCGCGCGCCGGAGAGCGGCTTCGACGAGCCGTAACGCTCGCGCATCGCCATCAGGCCGGGCATCTCATGCTCGGCGAGGGTGATCTCTTTGCGGCCGAATTCGGCGAGCGAGAGGTCGGCGACCTTGAAGTCGGACGTCATGTAGGCACTCCCGTGGCGGTTTGGGCGGGTTCAGCTGGACGAGCTGGCTCGTACGTTCAGCAACGAGGATACGGCCCATGCCGGAGCGGGCGCTCGGCCGATCTCGTGATCACTCCGTTATCTTTCCGTGATCAGATCGTCATAACTCGGTCGTTAGCCGGGTAACCGCCATCCATGGCCCTCGCTGACCGGGAGTTTGCCCGCCCCGCGGCGGTGCCGCACGTATCGATGCGCGCGGTCTCGCGGGTCGTCGCGCTGCCCGCGTTCGCCCGGCTGGCGACGTTGTGCGTCGGCCTCGTGGTCTTCGAGACGCTCGTCTTACTTCATCTGGACGCCGGTTCCGCGCTCGCGCTGGCACCGCAAGTCGCCGCGCCGGCGCCAGGGGGAGTTTTCCACGACGACCGGTGGCTGCTGGCCTACGCCGGAAGCTGGCCGGCTCTGGTCGGCGGCGGGATCCTGCTGGTCGCGGCGCGCGGCGCCCTGACCGCCGCGATGGTGAAGGCCGCTTGGCCGAAGAACGCCGAGCCGCTGCCGTGGCGCAAGGCGCTGACCCGCGGCTGCTCCTCGACCGCGGTCGCCGCGCTGCTGCTGAGCCCGTGCGCCAGCCTGCTCGTCGCGTTCTCGCTCGCGCCGATCTCCGACCTGTGGCTCGCCGCCATCCCGGCCGCGCTGGGCATTGCGATCTTCGTGCACCACGGGCCGGTCGACTGCTGGTGGTTGCGCCATCCGCGGATCCGCTCGGTGGGTTGGGTGCTGCTCAGCTACGTCGAGCTCACGGTCGCGGGCGCGCTCATCGTCCTCGCGCCCCGAGACTGGGCCCTGGTCATCGCGGCCGTCGCCGGCTTGGCCGACGCGTGGGCCTGGCGAGGTTTCGTCCACGCGCTGGCCAGGCCGGCCCGATTACGGCTCGCCCCGGTAAGCCCGCTCGGGCTGGCCGGCGTCGTCGCCATCACGATCGTCGCCGTCACGGCGGCCGCCACCCCGCCGAGTTCCGCGTCGGGCCCGCCGCCCTCGCACCACGCGGTCGTGACGGCCGCGCAGCACCCCCAGCGCGACGTGTTGCTCGTGAGCGGCTACGGCGTCCACTGGAACGGCAACGCCCCCAGCCTCGGCCCCGGCTTCTCCGCCCGCGAGTTCTCCTACCGGGGCGTCACGAAGGAGGGAAGGCCGCTTGCCTACACCGCCTCCTCGACCCAACAGCCGCTCCCCGCGTTGCTCGACAAGTTCCGCGTGCAGGTTCGGCTGCTCGCCATGCAAAGCGGCCACAACATCGACATCGTCGGCGAGAGCGAGGGCGCGCTGCTCGCGACGATCTACCTGCTGACGACGCCCAATCCGCCCGTCGACCACGTCGTCCTGCTCAGCCCGCTGGTGCGACCGGCGCGCGGCAGCTATCCCGCGCCCGGGAAAAACGGCCCCGGGCTTGGCGCCGGCTGGGAGCTGCGGGGCATAGCGAACGCGACGAATGCCCTTACGCCGCTGCATGTTTCGGCCGACAGCGCCTTCATCGAGTCGCTGGGGTCGCACGCCGAGGCCCTCAACCAAGTCTTCGGCTGCCCCGTAGCCGGCGTGAAGCAGTTCGCCGTCCTCCCGCTCGCCGACGCGGTGGGCGTGCCACCCCACACGTTGAACACCGTTCCGCACAAGACGGTCGCCGCGTTGCATGGAACGCTGCTCGCCAACCCGGGAGTGCGGCACGACGTCGCGCGCTACCTGCTCGGCGCCGCCGCGCCGGGCGCCGGCCACAACAACGTCGAAAAGCTCGCCACCGCGGCCAGTTCGGCGTGGCAGTCGCCGCCGCTGAGATTGCACACCGAGCCACCAGCCGACGTCGGGTGCGCCCAGGCGGCCACCGCCCTACGCGCGTGGCTCGGCTGACGGCTCAGCCGGCCGTGCCTTACCGGTCGCGCCTCCCCGGTCGAGGTCCGGCTCCAGGTAGATGACCGTCCGCAAGCCGACCGCGGCGCGCACCCGCCGTTCGGCGGCGTCGATGCCCTTCGCCACCATGTCAGCCGTGTTGTCGTGGGCGACCGCGATTTTGGCGGCCACCAGCAGTTCTTCTGGCCCGAGGTGCAGCGTGCGCAGGTGAATCACCCGGTCGACCTCCGGGCCGTCGAGCAGCGCGTTGACGATCGCGCGCTCGACGTCCGCCGCGGCCGACTCGCCGATCAGCAGGCTCTTCGTCTCAACCGCGAGCGTCACCGCGACGGCGACGAGCAGGACGCCGATCGCCAGCGTCCCGACGCCGTCCCATCGGCCGTTGCCGGTCACATACGCGAGAACGACGCCGAACAACGCGAACGCCAAACCGCACAACGCCGCGGAATCTTCCAGCAGCACAACCGGCAGTTCGGGATTCTTGGTGCGCCTGATGAACTCAACCCAAGACGCGTTGCCTTTCAAGGGTTTCGACTCGGCGCGCGCGGTGCGGAAGGACAGCGACTCCAGCACCATCGCGACGAGCAGCACACCGATCGCGACCCACGCGTCTTCAACATTGTGCGGGTGTCGGATCTTCTCGACGCCCTCGAACAACGCGAAAACGCCACCCGCGCTGAACAACACGAGTGCCACGACGAACGCGTAGAAGTAGCGCTCCCGCCCGTAGCCGAAGGGATGTGCGTGATCGCGCTCGCGACGCGCTCGTCGTCCGCCGAACAGCAGGAGCGCCTGATTGCCGGTGTCGGCCAGCGAGTGCACCGACTCGGCGAGCATCGACGACGATCCGGTGAACAAGAACGCGACGAATTTCGTGATCGCAATGCCCAGATTCGCAGCGAGCGCAGCAATAATCGCCTTCGTACCGCCGTGCTCGCTCATGCGTTTCCAAGGTCCGCACGACGCTCGCGCTCGTCGTCCAAACGCTCTTTCATCTCCAGCACCGCTCGGGTGGGTGACGGGTCAAGCCGCATGCCGAGCGCAAGGTACACGCTGGCGAAGTCGCCGAACGCGATGAGCTGGGCCAACCGCTCGAGCGGCCGCCCGGGATCGGCGAGCAGCTCGCTCGTGCGCACACCGCGTTCGTCGGCGAGCCGAGTGGCCGCGACTCGCAAGGCCGACTCCCCGGGGTTTTCGTCGGAGTCGCGCATGAACAGCACCCGAAGGGGCAGCGACTGTGGCGTTTCATCCTCGAACGGGTCGTGGAAGACGTCGGTCGCGGAGGGAGCGGCGAAGGGCCCGTCGAACAGCGCGATGGTTCCGTGCGCGGCCTCTTGCAGGCCGCCGTCGAGCGCGGGGTATTTCGCGTTGGCGTGCAGTTGGCGGGCGAATCGCTTCGCGGCGGTGCGGCACAACGCGCCGGCACCCCACACGATTGGCAGGTTGCCGGCGATCTCGACCGCGAGTTTCTTCGCCGGGTTGACGAACGACTCGCTGCTCGGACGGCACGTGTCTGCGACCAGGTCGAGCCGGTCGGCGGCGAGCGTCATCTCGCTGGCCGGCACCGCCGCCAGGCCGAGCGCGTCGGCGACGGCGAGCAACGGGACCGCGAGCGACCACAGGCTGGCGCGGGTGTGACGGTTCGCGCGATCGACGGCGATCTGCAACCCGCGCGCCCGATCGCACAACGCGGCCAGCGGCGACGACGGGCCGGCGATCGTGACCACCCGACAGCCGCGACGGCCCGCCTCCGCGATCGCCTCGAGCGTCGGTCGCGCGGTTCCCGACCGGGACACGCCGATCACCAGGTCGAGTGGGCCAACCCACCGCGGCAGCGTTGGTCCGGGCGCCTCGACCAGCGGCAGCGGCACGTCGTCAGCGATCAACGCCCGCAGCAGTTCGCACGCTGCGGAGCTGGAACCGACCGCCGACAGCACGACCGCGCGGGGTCGGTCCTCGGCGAGCGACTCGACTCCCGCTTCGGCGGCCGTCGTCGCTGCCTCACGCACCTGGGCGCCCGAGCCCGCTACCGTGCGCAGCATTGCGGCAGGGTCGGCCGCGGCGAGCGCGTCGGCGTCGTCGAGCAGCTGCTCGTCGAGTTGCAGATCCATTAGCCCGGCGACTCCATCAGCGCGGTGACGCGGCGTGCGCGTCGGGCGACAGGATTCGCGCGTCGTCGACGAGCAGCACCGGGATGTCGTCGTGCACCGGGTACGCCCGCCGGCAGTCGGCGTTCGCGCACACCAACTCCTCGGGGTCGGCGTCTTGCGGATGGTCGTCGAGCCGCTCGACGCGAAGCGGCGAGTGGCACGCCGGACAGGCCAGGATCTCCAACAACGACGGGTCGAGGTTCACCCTCGCTCCTTTCAGCCGCGCACCAAAGAAAGGACCTCGTCGCGGACGCGGTCGAGCGTCGCCTTGTCGTCGGCCTCGACGTTGAGCCGCAGCAACGGTTCGGTGTTCGACGCCCGCAGGTTGAACCACCATGTCGGCGCCGTGACGGTCAGACCGTCGAGCTCGTCGAGCTCGACGCCGGCCTGGCCCGAGTAGGTCTCGCGCACCTTGGAGGTGACGGCCGCCTGGTCATCGACGGTCGAGTTGATCTCACCAGACGCCACATAGCGGGTGTACTCCGACAACAACTGAGAAAGCGTTGTGCCGGTTGACGTTTCGCCGAGCGCCGCGAGCACGTGCAGCCCCGCCAGCATGCCGGAGTCGGCGCGCCAGAAGTCGCGGAAGTAGAAGTGGGCCGAGTGCTCTCCGCCGAAGACCGCGTTGGTCTCGGCCATCGTCGCCTTGATGAACGAGTGGCCGACCCGGCTGCGCACCGGGTTTCCGCCGTGCTCGCGGACAATCTCCGGCACCGCCTTCGACGTGATCAGGTTGTAGATGATGCTGGAGCCGGGCGACTTCGCCAGCTCGCGCACCGCGACCAACGCCGTTATCGCGGACGGCGGGACGATCTCGCCGCGCTCGTCGATGACGAAGCAGCGGTCTGCATCGCCGTCGAACGCGAGCCCGATGTCAGCACCGGTCTCGCGGACTTTTGCTTGCAAATCAACGAGGTTCTTGGGGTCGATGGGATTGGCCTCGTGATTGGGGAAGTTGCCGTCAAGCTCGAAATACATTGGCCGGACGTCGAGCGGCAGCCCCTTCAGCACATGCGGAACGGTGTAGCCACCCATGCCGTTCCCGGCGTCAACGACCACGGTCAACGGCCGGATTTCGGAGAGGTCGACCAGACCGCGCAGGAATTTCGCGTAGTCGGCGACCAGATCGCGCTCGGTGACTGTGCCGGGCGCGCCGTCATGAGCGGGCACCCCGTTTTGCGCGAGGTCGCGGATCTCGAGCAGGCCGGTCTCTTGCCCGACCGGCTTCGCGCCGGCAAGGCACAGCTTGATGCCGTTGTATCTCGCGGGATTGTGGCTCGCGGTGAACATCGCGCCCGGCATGTCGAGGAATCCGGCGGCGAAGTACAGCATGTCGGTGCTGGCCAGTCCGGCGAGCACGACGTCGGCGCCTTGGCTGGTGGCGCCTTCGGCGAACGCGCGGGAGAACGGCCCCGACGACTCGCGCATGTCGTGCGCGACGACGATGGACGGCGCTTTGGTGAAGTGCGCGAACGCGGCGCCCACGGCACGGACCGTCTCGTCGTCCAGTTCGTCGGGGACCACCCCGCGGATGTCGTACGCCTTGACGATCTTCGACAGGTCGCGCACGACGGCTGCCTCCCCACTGCGGTGACGGGCGGACGCCGGCGAGGTCTTGCCGGCAGTGGGCAGCCTACCCAGGGATCATCCGCGCAGTGTCAGGCGATCTTGCGGGTCTTCTCGATCACGATGTCGAAGCTCAGGAGCGTGCCGTCTTGCACCCACCAGCGGTTCTCGCAGCGGTGGCACGAGGCGAAGTCGACGCGCGAACCGTCGGTCAGCGTCATCGCGATCGCGGTGACGTGCTCGTTGCCGCAGCCGATACACGTCATGAGGTCTCGCGGTTGCGCGCTCACCAGCGACGCGGGGCCGCTCAGCGGGGTGGCGGATTGGCGGGGCGTCCGGGTGGCGGCGGGCTTCGGCACTGCATTCTCCTCGGGTGTCAGCTGCTGGGCTTCTCAGTCGAAGATCACCCGGCTGGACCGCGCCCGTTCGGGTGACCTTCCCCCTATCGGCCTAACCGCGGCGCGAGCTTTAGCATCCGGCGTGTCGTGGATAAACAGGACAATTGCACCGGGCGACACGTGATCCCGGGCGCGAGCGGCGTGGGACACGCTCCCGCCTTCGGGCTGGTCGATCTCGGATCGCCGGCCGCCCCGACTCGTCGGCGTCCTTTGTCTTGAGGCGCAGGTGACTCAAGACAAAGGACTCGAAAGCTGAGGACTCGAAAGCTGAGGACTCGAAAGCTGAGGACCCGAAAGACAGACGGCAGCGCTGGCCTGAGGCAGGCAGGCCCAACCCTCAGTCTTGGGGTGGCAGCAGCACCCGCAGGTGGCCGCGACGGCCGACCGACGGCGCGCCCAGATCGGACGACGGCGGCGCCGGCTTGGCGGCCTCGCGCACCGCGTCGGCGAGCGCCTCGAGATCGTCCGGCGTCGGCCCGGCGGGCTCGGTCACCTCGAGCCGAACGATCTCCCAGCCGCGCGGGGCGGTGAGCCGCGCCGAGTGACGAGCGCACAGGTCGTAGCAGTGCGGCTCGGCGTAGGTCGCCAGCGGGCCGACGACCGCGGTCGACTGGGCGTACATGTACGTGAGCGTCGCGACGGCTGGCTGGCCGCACGCGGTCCGCGTGCAGCGACGAAGTGTGCTCACGAGCGCGAAGGCTAGTCGCCCGAAGGGTGGGTGTGCGCGATCCGCCGCCAGTTGTGCACGACGTGTCGCGGCGAACGCTGTTTATGCTTCGGCTCGTGAGCCATTCGCGGCGCGACCGCAGGGGTCGGGGCATGCGGGGGCCGCTCGCGCCCGCCGCGGTGCCCATCTCGCGCACCCGCGCGCAGACCTTCGACGACTTAGTGCTCGACGCGGTCGAAGACCTCGAGTCTCGCTGGGCCACGCAGCTGGAGCGGGTTCAGTTCGCGGTCGAGGACGTTCCGCCCCCCTCGCTGCTGGGCCGTGACGCGGCCGAGCCGGTTCCACTCGGCTCGTGCTACCCCAGCACCGCGAAGACGCCGGCGCAGGTGGTGCTTTACCGCCGTCCGATCGAAGCCCGCGCGGTCGGCACCGACGAACTGGCCGACCTCGTGCACGACGTCGTCGTCGAGGAGGTCGCCGAGCTGCTCGGGCTCGAGCCGGAGATCGTCGACCCGACCTATGGCGACGGCTGGGACGACGGCAACCCCGACGGCGACTGAAGTGGCTCATCAGGCACCGGCTCCGACGCGGGCGCAGACGCGGGCGGGGACGCGGGCGGGGACGTCGGCGGGGACGCGGGCGGTGTCGTGGCGGCCGCGCGTCCGGGCAGCCCGGCCATCAGGTTCGCGCTCACGGCCGGCCGCGACAGCGACGTTTGGCGACCCCACAACGACGTGGCGGTCAAGTCGGCGGTGTTCTTGGACGTCTCCTGCAGCACCCACGCCGCGAACAACGGTCCGCCCCCCTGCGGCAACAACGCGACGCCGGGGGCGACGTCTGACGACAGGGACCGCAAATCGAGCACCATCGTCGTCCCCCCGGGCACGGTGAGCGGGCTGACCAGCGGCCCGGCGTCGGCGGCCGACGGCGCCAGCGCCAGCTGCACGTGCGCGTCAGCGTCCGGCGCGGTCAGCAGCAGCTGGGTGTGCCGGTCGGCGGCCGTCTCGCCGCCAGCGGCGATCGCCGGGCCCGACAGCGGCGGCACGCCCGACGTGAAGGCGATGTCGGTTCCCCCAGCCTTGTCGGGCTTCAGCGTCGCCACCGCGCCGGCCACGACCGGCTCCGTCGAGGTCACGACCACGCCGGCCGCCGCGCCCTTCAACTCCT
>JAICLV010000225.1 GCA_025925185.1 Acidothermaceae bacterium | reverse complement strand
CTGCCCGGCGGCGCCGCAGGTCAGTGGTAGGACCGCCCCCCTCGCGCGCGTCGCGCGCCGGCTCGCGGAGTCGGGCACTGCCGATGTCGCGGGCGTCGAGGTGGCCAGCGCCACGTCGTCCGCGTCGTCCGCGTGGTTCGCGTTGTTCCGCGGCGGCGACGCCCCGCAGGTGGCGCGGTCGATCCTCGACGGCCCGCCCGTCGTCGGCTTTGCGACGTTGGTGGACGACGCCGGCGCCCCTGTCGCGATCGGTCGGGCGGCTGTCGAGCCACCGTGGGTGGGGTTCACCGCGGTGGAGGTGGCGCCGGCGATGCGTCGCCGTGGGTACGGTCGAGCCGTGATGGCCGAACTCACATCGTGGTCGCGCGCGCACGGCGCCGTGCGCGCGTACCTGGAGGTGCTCGCGACGAACGAGCCCGCGATAGCGATGTACGAGTCGTTGGGCTTCACCGAGCATCACCGCTACGCGTGTCGAGAGCGGCCGTGACGTTCAGCCGGATTCATGTCTGCGGCGGCGGCCTTCGGGCGCTGCTGCTGGCCGACGTCGTCCGCCGAGCCGCCGAGGTGTCGGGCCGGCGGGTCTTGACGTCGTGGGCCTTCAACGAGCCGCAGGCGGCCGAGTTGAACATCTATCCGCCCGACGAGGTTGTCACCGCTCACCCGGCGGGCGCGTTGCTGGTCAACTGCCCGGCCGCGGAGGATTCCCTTCAAGTCACGGAATTCTCGGGCCAGCTCACCGGTGACCCGCTCGCGTTGCGGCTGGCGTTGCTCGAACTCCGGCTCGATGAGTCCGCGACCCGCGACGGCTCCGAGGCGACGCTGCTGCGCTGGCGGGCGGCCGTCGCGCAATGGGCGAGATCGCCAGGGGCGCCGCTGTCGCAACCGCATGCGAGCTCGGCGTTGACCGCGGTCAGCGAGTTCGACACCCCGCGTGCGCTTGAGGTCTTGCGCGCGGTCGAGGCCGATAATCAAATCGCGGCGGGTGCGAAGTTCGAGACGTTCGCCTATCTCGACCGCGTCTTCGGTCTCGACCTGGCTCGCGGCCTCGCGAGCTGAGCACTGGAAAGGCAAGCAATGAGCGACGATCCGACCGGCGTGACCCTCGACCAACTCGCCGCCGAGGAGGCCGAGTTGCGGTTCGACCGGTTCGATTACGACGACGCCTGGCGCCTCGGGTCGATGCTCGTCGAGACCGCGCGGGCGCGCGCCCTGCCGATCGCCATCGACATCACGCGCGGCGGCCAACAGCTCTTTCACGCCGCCCTACCGGGTTCGACGCCCGACAACGACGCGTGGATACAACGCAAAATCCGGTCGGTGCTTCGATTCGGCCGCAGCTCGATGCACCTGAGCCTGCAGCGCAGCCTCGACGGCCGAAGCCTCGCCGAGGTCTCGTTCGTCGATCAGCGCGACTTCGCCGCGGCGGGCGGTTGTTTCCCCGTCCACGTCAAGGGCTGCGGCATCATCGGCACGGTCACCGTGTCGGGCTTGCCGCAGGTCGACGACCATCGGCTGGTCGTCGAGGCTATCCGGGCTTTCCTGAAGACACCGGCGTAGCGGGCGGGGTCGCGGTCGGCGTCGCGCTCGGCGGCGGGCCGCAGATGATGACCGGCTCCGCGTCGTACTTCGTGTGATACTTCTTCGTCTTCACGACCTGACCGTCCTTCTTAAAGGTCTGCGTCACGTCGATCTGGAAGCCTTGGTTACCAGACGCCGACTCGCAGTCGGACCGCGTGTTGTATCGCGTGCCTGCGGTGGTGAACGCGTACCGCTGACTCGACGACGACTCGATGTCGTAGTACTTGGTGCCCCAGAACGTGATGGTCAACGACGTGCCGGTGTACGACGTCTGGATCAAGATGCCGGTGGGCGTGTCGTTGCGGAAAATCATGTTGGGCTGCGGGAAGGAGACCGTCGACTCGCGCCCGGCCGGGTAGCGGCTGATGTAGTAGCTGTGCGGGTGGTGCTCGACGTCCTCCAAGCCCGCGAAGAACACCGCGTTGAAGAGCGTCGTCGCGAACTGCGAGACACCGCCGCCGACGGAGTCGATGTACAGACCGTCCTCGATCATCGGCGCTGGGACGAATCCCCGCGCGCGGTCGCGCTCGCCGACGAACCCGTTGATGCTAAAGGTGTCTCCGGGCATCACCACGTGACCGTTCACGATGTCGGCCATCTTGTGAATGTTCGTCACGCGCGGCGCGCAGCACGGATGGTGTGTCGTGAACGTGCTGACTTTTTCCTTGATGCCAAGCGACTGCGCTGCCTCCGTGGTGAAGCTCGGCTGCACCGCTGTTGTCGGCACGGTCAAGTTGCGAGGCGCCGGGTTGGGCAGCACGGCGGCGATTGCTGACCCCAGCCTCTCGACGTCCGCCGTCGAGCCGGGCTGCGAAGGCACGATCACCGGAACGCCCGAGCTCAGGTCGAAAGACGCGTCCTTTCCAGGTGTGTTGAGTGGCTTCAGTTTGTCGCCAAGCGCGGTCGCGACCCCGTCGCCGTCGACCACGGGCACCAACGCGCCGCCACTCACCTGGAACGTGAGGTTCTTCGCGATGACCTCAGGCGAGACCGCGACGCTCGTGGCGCCGACCCCTAACAGCACCGGCGCGGCGACCGCGGGCTTCGCGACGGTGTCAATCGTGTGCCGCACCACGTCGGCCGAGATCGTCGGCTCCACCGCCGTTGTGGCCAACCGCACCGGCCCGGACGACGTGAGGAAGGCGGCGCGCAACGCCGGAATCGCCTTCTCCTTCACGATGCCTTGGCCTTTGACCGGCTCGACGGCGACCGGTGTGATGCCGTCGAACTCGATGCCCCCGTCGTGGCCGCCGCCGAGTTCGGCGTCGAGTTTGTCAAGCTGGTCGGTCATTTTCACGGTGTCGATGGCGACCGCGGGCTCGACGATCCGATGCCCGAGCAACGCGGTGACCAGCGTGATCGGGTTCGCGCTGCGTTTGCCCGCCGCCGCGACGGTCGCCTTGGCGTCGAAGGTCAACCCGGCCGCGACCGGGTCGACGTCCGCGGTCTTATCGCCGACGAGCACGTGGATCGGCGCTTTCGCCTTGTCAGCGAGGCGCGCCTGCAACTTCGCCTCGGCCTTGGCCGGTGACAACCCGCCAATCGAGACACCGGCGACCTTCGTGTTCGGCAGCACGCCGCCGCCGGCGG
>JAICLV010000094.1 GCA_025925185.1 Acidothermaceae bacterium | reverse complement strand
GGTGGTGGGATCTGTTTGGGGCCCCCCGCGCCCCGGGGGTGCGCTGCGCTCGCCCCCAAAACGACCGGGCGGCCGCCCCCCCACGGGGCACGGCCCGCCCGACCGAGTTGGTTCAGAGCGGACGAACGTTCTCCGCCTGCGGGCCCTTCGGCCCCTGTGTGATGTCGAAGTCGACCTTCTGGTTCTCCTCCAGGCTGCGGTAACCGTCAGACTGGATCGCCGAGTAGTGGACGAAGACGTCAGCGCCGCCCTCGACGGCAATGAAGCCAAAGCCCTTCTCGGCGTTGAACCACTTCACAACACCCTGCGTCACGTGCTCTCCCTTACCAGGATTCGGCATCCGCACCGCGCGGCTGCCGGGCCGGCCCGGGCCGTCTCTCGGAACCCCGAAGATCACGAACCGCGCTGACGTTCCGCGGCGTGAGAACACGTACTTGGAACTGCGACCGCCGATCACGGTAGCAGGTCGAATAGCCGCTGCACCATAAGTCGCAAGGGGTGATATCCGGTCGGGTCCTGAGTGGTTCGTCCCGCTTTACCGACCGAAAAGTTGTGTATTCAAATTACGGTCGAGATTGCGTAGCCAACCGGACGCCGAACCCGATCAGCGCGAGCCCGGTGAACCGCTCGAGCCGGTGCCGCACCGACGACCTCGCGAACAGGTTGCGGGCGGCGCTGATCGCGGTCGTCAAGGACAGGTACCACGCGCAATCGCAGGCGACCCACACGACGGCGAGCAGCAGCCCGGTGGCCAGCACCGGGGCGCCGTGCGGGATGAACTGCGGGAGGAACGACACCGCGAACACCCCGGCCTTCGGGTTCGCGAGGTTGGTCACCAGACCGGATCGAAATGCGGCGCGTGAGGGGCCTGCGTCAATCGCAGTGGCCGTCATGCCCATGTCGTCCGCCATGTCGTCCGGTAAATCGTTCGGGTTACGCGACCGAAGAATCGCGTGCACACCAAGGGAAATCAAGGTGATCGCCCCGACGATTCGCAGCACGCTGTATGCGATTTCGGACGCCGCGAGCAGCGCCGTCAGCCCCACCGCCGCCGTCACCGCCCAAAAGAAGACGCCGGCCTCGATGCCCGCGACGGTCGCGAATCCGCGCGCTCGGCCGTGCCGAATCGTCTGCCGCAACAACACGGCGGTGGCCGGCCCTGGCGCGATCGCGAGGAGCAGCGCGGCGCCGGCGAAGGCCAGCAAATGCGCGGCCAACGTGGGCATGCTCACCTCCTCGGGCTCAGCGTCTCGTGCGCAAGCAGAGCAGCGCGCAGGCAATCACGATGCACAACAACAGTGGCGGCGCGACACCGGATTTCCAGATGTCGAGCGGATGCGCGTCGCGGCCTGGCAGATACGCGATCGCCAGCACCGACGTCCACAAGATCAAGACCTTGTCGAAGGCGGACGACGGGAGTAAAGCGAGCAGCGCGAACGGCAGCACGGCGTACCACGGAAGCACGTAAGGCGTGGTGAACAGCCAGGCCAGCACGAGGATCAGCGCTGGCCGCGCCGGCCGTCCCCGGCCGGGAAGTCCGCGCCGCAGCAAGAGCGCCAGGACGACGAACCCGACCCAGGCGGCGGCCCTGATCAAGGATCGCGCGGCCCCCTTGCCGATAAGCCATTCCAGTGGGTGCGTCACGACCCGCCACGGGTCGGCGAACGAGACGAAACCGCTGGCGTGGCCGAGTTGGTCGAAAGCGTGCGGGCCGGCGAGGACGTAACCCGGCACCAGCACCGCCGCCGCGCCGACGGCCAGGGCGACGAGCCGCTGGATCGCGCGCCGGTCGCCGAGGGTGGACAACGCGAAGCCGCCGCCGGCCAGCGCGGCGGACGCCTTCACGCCGGCGGCGGCGCCCCCGAGGACGCCCGCGCCGAAGGCCGCGAGGACGCCCCGGCGGCCCAACAGCACGAGGCCACCGACCACGAAACAGGTCAACAAGACGTCGATGTGCGCGCCGGCCACGCCTTCGAGCAGCAACAACGGATTCAGCGAGAACGCCACGACCGCTCTTCGTCGTCCGGCCCTGCCTGCGGCGAGCAGCTGGAGCAACAGCCCGGTGGCGATGAACGCGGCTGCGTTGATCAGGCCCAGGATGAACACCGCGCGGCCCGGCGCGTCCGGACCGTCGCCCGCGAGCTTGGCCGCCACCCATTGCTCGGCGGTCGCGACCGGGCCGTACACGCTGGTCGTGGTCCGCCACGGTGGTTCGGCCGCGTTCGCGTACGGGCCGGCGAGCGTGGACGGCGGGGTCGCGTACGGGTCTTGGCCCGTGGCGGCGAGCCGCCCGTACGCGACGTAACTGCCGGGGTCGGCCGAACCGATGGGGGTGAGGACGCCGAGAGTCGCGGCCACCAAGGAGCTGGCGACGAGCAGCCCCTTGACGTCGAGCGCCCAACCGCGGCGAAGCGCGTCGAGGCAACCGGCGAGGCCGTAGCCGCCGGCGACGACGGCGAACACAAGCAGCGCCGTGACGGCGGCGGTGCCCGGCTCGGCGTCGGCGTGCAGCGGGAGGGCGCCGGTGAACGGTTGGGCGGCCGCGCTGGGTCCGAGCGCTGCGGTGACGATGATCGCGGCGATCGACGCTGCGACGGCGGCGAGCGCCAGCTTCGGCGTCCGGCCCGGGGCGAGCGCGCGAACGGCGTGCCTTTTGGCCAGCCACACCATGGCAGCGGCGGCCCCGTGCGGCACCGTCATCGCAGATCGGGCTCCAGACTCCCGCCGAAAGGCGTTGCGCGGAGGATGCGGGATTTGAACCCGCGAGAGGTTGCCCTCTACACGCTTTCCAAGCGTGCGCACTCGGCCACTATGCGAATCCTCCGCCGTGCAGGGTAGCCGATTCCGCCTGGTCGCCGGTCGGCAACGCGTGCTGGTCGCCGAGTAGCACCGCCACCACGGCGACGACCGCCAACACTGCGAGGCAGCCGGTGGCGACCCGGTAGCCGGTCGAGCCGGCGCCGACGGCCGAGTACGCGAGGCTGGTGACCGCGACGCCGAGCGCGGTTCCGAACGCGCGGGTCATGTTCAGCACGCCGCCCGCGACGCTCGCCCGGGCGGCCGGCGCGCTCAGCATGATGGCGGCGTTGTTGGCGGGGGTGAACATGCCAGAGCCCACGCCGACGAACGCCAGCGCCACCGCGACCATCGCGACACTCGCCGGCGTCGTGGCGACGATCGCGAACCCGGCGGTCGCCAGCGCCATGCCGATCGCGGTCGGGAGCCGGGTGCCGTTGGCGTCGGCAAGGCGCCCGGCGAACGGGGTCGACACCGCGATGCAGGCGGGCAGGATCGTGAGCAGCAGGCCGGTGGCGTCCGGCCGCCAGCCAAACGTGCGCTCCACCTCGAACGGCGTGATGAAGAGCATGCCGAAGAGGACCAGGTAGGACAGCAGGCCGGCGAAGATGGCGCGGCTGAAGTCGCGTCGGGCGAACAGGTCGACCGGCAGCAGCGGCTCGCCGCCCCGGCCAAGCAGCGACCTGGTGTGCCGGCGCAGCGCCAGGCCCGCGACGACGGTGATCACGAGCGGCACGACGATGGTGGCCCGCACCAGCGAACCGTGCTGCGCGTCGGTCAAGGTGAGCAGCGCGCCGACGACGACCGGGACGAAAAGCAGCAGGCCTCGGTAGTCCATGCGCTCGATCTGGCGGAGTTGTCGGCTGCGTGGCAAGAAGACCAGGCCGGCGGCGACGCCGATCACCCCGACGGGCGCGTTGACCAAGAACACCAGCCGCCACCCGCCGAGGTGCACCAACAGCCCGCCGACGGAGGGCCCGAGCGCCAGACCGAGTGCTTGAGCCACCGCCTGGACGCCGATGCCCCGGCCGACCTGACCGGGTGGCATGGCGAGCCGGATCAAGGCGACGCTGTTCGCCTGCAGCATCGCGGCACCGATCGCCTGCACCACCCGAAGGGCGTCGAGCGCGCCGATCGACGGCGCAAGCGCACACCCGACCGACGCCAGGGTGAAGACACCGAAGCCGTAGATGTAGAGCATCTTGCGACCGACCGCGTCGGCCAGCCGTCCGATCGGCACCACCGCCGCGACCAAGGTGAGCAGGTACGACAGCGCGACCCACGACGCGGCGGCCAGGCTGATGTCGAAGTGCTGCTGCAGCGCCGGGGTAGCGAGGGTGACGATGCTCGCGTCGAGTTGGCCCATGAAGGCGCCGACGCACACCGAGGCGACGACCAGCCAGTGCGCGTTGCTCATGGCGCGCACCCGTTCGGGGCGGCGCGGCTCGGCGAGGAGCCGCTGCCAGCCGCTGTCCGTCACGGCGTTCTTTTCGGAGCCACCCCCACACGTTCGACCTTCCCGTTCAATAGGTCAAATAGCGATAGTCGCCGTTCCTGATAGGCGATTACTATGACTTCGTGGACCGTCGCCAGTTGCGCTGCTTCGTCGCCGTGGTCGACCATGGCGGGTTTTCCCGGGCGGCCGACGACTTGGGCATCGCGCAGCCGAGCCTGTCGCAATCAATCGCCGCGCTAGAGAAGAGAGCGGGCGTCGCCCTTTTTCACCGGTTGGGACGCGGTGTGCGGCTGACCGCCGCAGGGGAGGCGCTGCTTGAGCCGGCTCGGCAAATCCTGCGTGACTTCACCGTCGCCGAGGACTCGGTGGCGCGGGTGGGCGAACTCGCCGGCGGCGCGCTCGACGTCGCGGCCATTCCGACGCTGGTGCAGCCGCTTGCCGAGCTTGTCGGCGCCTTTCGCCGCCGTCACCCGGACGTGGTTGTGCGCGCGCCCGAGGTGTCGGCCGTCGACGGCGTGGAGTCGGCCGTCGTCGCCGGCGTGTGCGAACTAGGGCTCACCGAACTGCCGTGCTCCGCCACCGAGTTGCGCGCGATCGAGTTAGGCCGCCAGCCGTTCCAGCTGGTGCTGCCGGCGTCGTCCGATGTGGTTGACCCGTTTCCGCTGCGGCGCTTCGATTCCCTTCAGTTCGTCGCGACGCCGGCGGGGACGTCGTCGCGAAGCCGACTCGACGAGGCGCTCGCGCACACCCCGGCCGGCGCCGCTGATGTTTGCGTCGAGACCGGTCATCGGGAGGCGCTGATCGCGCTGGTGCTGGCGGGCGCCGGCACGGCGTTCCTGCCGGAGCCGATGGCGGCTGACGCGCGAAAACTCGGCGCGGTCGTGGTCGCGACCACGCCGGTGATCAGCAGGCGGTACGGCATCGTGCACCGGCCCGCGCCGCTGTCGCCGGCCGCGCAAGCGTTCATCGGATGCGCATCCACAGCGGGGACTCGCACCGACGTCGTCCATCAGTAGACTCGCGGACAGACCCCTCGCGCGGCGTCCATCCCACGAACCCCCCCAGGGCCGGAAGGCAGCAAGGGTAAGCGGGCCCTGGCGGGTGCGCGGGGGGTCCTTTCGATCGGAGGGCCCGAAGCTCGTGAGTCTGGCGCTGTATCGCAAGTATCGGCCGAGCACGTTCGCCGAGGTGATCGGCCAGGAGCACGTCACCGAGCCGCTGCAGCAGGCGCTGCGCAACAACCGGGTGCATCACGCGTACCTGTTCTCGGGGCCGCGCGGGTGCGGCAAGACGTCGTCCGCGCGCATCTTGGCCCGCTCGTTGAACTGCGAGCAGGGCCCGACGCCCGAGCCGTGCGGCAAGTGCCAGTCGTGCCTCGACCTCGCGCCGTCCGGGCCGGGCAGCATCGACGTCATCGAGATCGACGCCGCGTCGCACGGTCTTGTCGACGACGCGCGCGATCTGCGCGAGCGATCGATGTACGCACCGGTCAGCTCGCGCTTCAAGATCTACATCATCGACGAAGCGCACATGGTCACCACGGCCGCGTTCAACGCGCTGCTGAAGCTGGTCGAAGAGCCGCCCCCGCATGTGAAGTTCATCTTCGCGACCACCGAGCCGGAAAAGGTCATCGGCACGATCCGGTCGCGCACGCATCATTACCCGTTCCGGCTGGTGCCGCCGGGCGCGCTGCGCGACAACCTCGCGCGCATCTGCGAGGCGGAGGGCGTGCCGATCGAGCCGGCGGCGCTCGGCCTCGTCGTGCGCGCGGGCGCGGGGTCGGTTCGCGACGCGCAGTCGGTGCTCGACCAGCTGGTCGCGGGCGCGGACGACGACGGTGTCACCTACCAGCGCGCGGTCGCCCTGCTCGGCTACACCGACGCGAGCCTGATCGATGACGTCGTCGACGCGTTCGCCGCGCACGACGGCGGCGCGGTGCTCGAGATTGTCGACCGCGTGATGGAGGCCGGCCACGATCCACGGCGCTTCGCCGAGGACCTGCTCGGCCGCTTGCGCGATTTGATCGTCCTCGAGGCCATTCCGGACGCCGGGGAGAAGGGCCTGCTCGACGTTCCCTCGGACGTGCTGGAGCGGATGCGCCGGCAGGCGGGCCAACTCGGCCGGGCCGAGCTGACCCGGGCGGCCGACCTCGTCAACGCGGGCCTCACCGAGATGCGTGGCGCGACCGCGCCCCGGCTGCTGCTAGAGCTGATCTGCGCCCGAGTGCTACTGCCGGGCGCACACGACGACCCGGCCAGTCTGCTGGTGCGCGTCGAGCGGTTGGAGCGGCGGCTTTCCGCTAGCGGTGCCGGGGCCGCAGCGGGCAGGGCCCCGACGCCGCCAGCGCCCGCAGCGGAGCGGGCAGCCGAGGCCGCTCCCGCGCCCGCTACGGCACCTGCGCCCGCGGCACCTGCGCCCGCGCCTGCGGCGCCCGCGCCTGCCGTTGCTGGCGAGGTCGACGCAACCGCGATGCGCCGGTTGTGGGACGACGTCCTCGAGGCCACCAAGAAGCTTCGTCGCACGACCCACGCGTTGCTGCTGTCGGGGCCGGCGCAGGTGGTCGACGTGCGCGGCAACGTGCTGGTGCTGGGCTTCATGACCGGCCCGCTTGAGCGGCAGTTCAAGATGGGCAACGCGAACGAGGACGCCCTGCGTGAGGCGCTCAAAGCCGTGCTGGGCAGCGACTGGCGGATCGAGACCACACTTGCCGGCGGCTCGAGTGGTTCCGCCACCCCGGCGCCGCCCGTGAGCCCGCCGTCCGCGCCGTCTGCGCCTGCCTCCCCGCCTCGGACATCGTCGCCTCCCGCCCAGCCGGCTCGCCGGTCGGAGCGGCCCGACCCGGTGCCCTCGCCGGCGCCGTCCGGCTTCCCCGACGAGCCCGACCTTCCCGACCTGGACGACGACGACGCGGACGACGGTTCGTCGGGTCTGGCGTTGCTGCAGCGCCACCTTGGCGCCACGGTTATCGACGACGGTGAGGCCGGCGGCTGACGCATCGTGCCTGATCGGCTGCGATCAGCGTGCATTTGTGACACCGTGTCGCGACGTGAGCAGTGTCGTCAGCCCGGTGTTCGTCGGGCGCTCGGGGGAACTCGCCGTACTCGACCTGGCGATGGCGGCCGCGGCCGACGGTCAGCCGGGGCTCGCTTTGGTCGGTGGTGAGGCCGGGGTTGGCAAGACGCGGCTGATCGAGGAGTTCACCGGGCGCGCCGCCGACGCGGGATTCGTCGTTCTCGTCGGCCATTGCATCGAGCTCGGTGCCGACGGCTTGCCCCTCGCGCCGCTCGTCGACGCGCTGCGGGCGCTGGCTCGCGGTCGCACCACGGAGGAGCTTGCCGAGCTGTTCGGCCCAAGCAGGCGCGGGCTGGCCCGGTTGTTGCCTGAGCTCGACCCCGACGTTGTCGCGCCGCCCGTCGACCGTGACGGCGGTCAGGCCGCGCAGCTGCTCGAGCTTGTCCTCGCGCTGGTGACTCGGCTCAGCGCCGACCGACCGCTGCTGCTCGTCATCGAGGACCTGCACTGGGCCGATCAGTCGACCCTTGAGCTGGTGGCGTTCCTGGTGCGGTCGATGCGCGACGTCCGTGTGCTGCTGGTCGGGACCTACCGCTCGGACGAGCTGCATCGCAGGCATCCGCTGCGCCCGCTGCTCACCGGCTGGGAACGCGTGCGTTCGGTGCGCCGTATCGACTTGCCGCGCTTCGACCGGGCTGAGGTCGGAGCGCAGCTCGACGCGATTCTTTCTCGGACGCCGGGACCCGAGCTCGTCGACGTCATCTTCGACCGGTCCGGCGGAAACGCTTTCCTGGTTGAGGAATTGGCCGGCACCGTGCAAAGTGGCGGCGACCCCACCGACCTGCCGCCGTCGCTGCGCGACGTTTTGCTCAGCCGACTCGATTCGTTGACCGAACCGGCGCGACGGCTGGTGCGCACCGCCGCGGTGAGCGGGCGCAGCGTGTCAGAGCAGTTGCTCGCAGCCGTCGCCGGTGTTGAGGGACCGGCGCTGTTCGACGCGTTGCGCGAGGCAGTTGAGAGTCACCTGCTGGTCATCGACGAGACCGGGCACGGCTACGCGTTTCGGCACGCGCTGGCGCGCGACGCGGTCTACGACGACATGCTGCCCGGTGAGCGAGTGCACCTGCACATGACCTACGGCGAAGTCCTTTCGGCGGCGCCGCGACTCGTTGAGGACGCTGCGGCGCTGCCGGCCATCCTCGCGTTTCATTGGTATGCGGCCCTCGATCTCCCCCGGGCGCTCGGTGCCTCAGTCGACGCCGCCCGGCAGGCGATGAGCCGGTACGCCCCCGTCGAGGCGCAACGTCATCTTGAGCGCGCGTTGGAGATTTGGCCGCGCGTGCCCGACGCCGCACAGCGCACCGGACTCGACTTGGTCGAGCTGACCCGCCTCGCGGCGAACGCCGCGTACGACGCGGGTGCGATGGACCGCTCGATCTTGCTGTACGACCAGGCGCTTGCCGGGCTTCCCGCCGACTCCGACCCCGTGCGGCGCGCCCTGCTGCTGGTGCGCAAGGCTCGCGCCCTCGGCGACGCCGCCGGCGAGCGCACCGACGACGCCTCGCTGCGCGAGGCGATGTCGCTGCTACCGGCGGGCGAGACGACGCAAGCCCACGCGATCGTCCTCGCGTCGCTGGCCCGCTACCAGATGCGCATCGGCGCGATGCAGGCATCGATGGAGACGGCGGAGCGCGCGCGAGACGCCGCGCGGCTGGTCGGTGCCGGAGTCGAGGAAGCCGACGCGGCGGCCACCCTCGGCATCGCGCGCGCCTATCTCGGCGACGCCGAGGGGGGCGTCCAGGCGTTGCGCGACGGCGTCGAGTTGGCGCTGCAGCACGACGTCCTCACCGGGTTGCGTGGGCTGATCAACCTGTCGGACGTGCTCGGGATGCTCGGCCGGCACACCGAGGCGGTCGACGCGGCCCGCAGGGGGCTGGAACTCGCGACCGACGCCGGCATGGCCCGCTCGATGGGCGCCTACCTGATCGGCAACATGGGTGAGGCGCTGCTGCGCCTTGGCCGATGGGACGAGGTTCCCGAGCTAATCGCGAGATCGTTGGCCGGCGACCCGCAGGGCGTCTTTGCCGCGACGCTGTATCTGATCCGTGCCGAGTTGCGGCTGCTGCAGGGCCGATACGACGATGCCACCGCCGACGGGCGCGCCACCAGAAGGCTGATCGGCGGCAGTAACGACACCCAGTTCGCGCAGTCGTTGGCCTACATCGAGGTGACTCTCGAATACCGCCACGGTGATTACAACCGCGCGCGCGCGACCCTCGTCGACGCGCTGCGCGGCGCCGACGCGGACGGTTTTACCCCGCGTTACGCCTGGCCGCTGCTCTGGCTGGGGATGCGGATCGAGGCCGACGCGGCCGTGCTGGCGAGGGACCGGCACGAACCGGAACCGCCGGCGGCCTCGGTGCAGGCGCTGCTCGTCGAGCAGGCGGAGCAGCTCACCTCCACAACCGCGCCGGAGCGCGCGCGCCGCCAGCTCTTCCTCGCCGAGCAGGCGAGGTCGCTTGGGGTTGGCGAGGTCGAGGCCTGGACGGT
>JAICLV010000242.1 GCA_025925185.1 Acidothermaceae bacterium | reverse complement strand
CCCGCTCCACCCGGCCCCCGGTTGGGGCCCCGGCGCCGGGCCCCCCCGCGGTCTGTCCCCCCCCCGGCGGTGCTGTCGCCGCCCGGGCGGCCGGGCCGCCGGGCGCCCCCGGACAGTTGGTTGACCGAACTCTTGTCGGACGCCGAGGGTGTCGCCCTGGTGGCCGTCGGCGGCTACGGCCGGGGCGACCTCGGGCCGGGCAGCGACCTCGACGTCCTCATGCTGCACGACGGACGACCGGACATCGTCGCAGTCGCAGACAAGGTCTGGTACCCCATCTGGGATTCCGGCACGAAGCTCGACCACTCCGTGCGCACTGTCAAGGAAGCGGTGGCCGTCGCGGGCGACGACATGAAGGCGGCACTCGGCATGCTCTACGCCCGCCACGTCACGGGTGACGCCGACCTCACCGCCCGGCTTCGGCAGCATGTGCTGGCCGATTGGCGGTCTCGCGCGACGAAACGACTACCCGAGCTGCGCGACATGGTGGTCGACCGTGCCGAGCGAATCGGCGAGGTCGCCTTCTTGCTGGAGCCAGACCTTAAAGAGGCGCGCGGCGGGTTGCGTGACGTGCACGCGCTGGAGGCAATCGCCGCAGCCTGGGTGGCGGCGGGGCCAGGCCCAGCCGCGAAAGCCGCGCACCGCAGGCTCATCGACATTCGCGACGCGCTGCAGGAGGCCACGGGGCGGGCGACGACGAGACTCGTCGCCCAAGAGCAGCCGGCGGTCGCGGAAGCGCTAGGCCTGCGCGACGCCGATGAGTTGCTCAGGGTTGTCAGCCAGAGCGGCCGGACGATCGCGTACGCCAGCGACCTGACCTGGCGCAGCGTCGAGGGGGCGCTGCGGCGGCGACCGAAGGCGGCGAGAAAGCCATTGGCCGCAGGCGTTGTCGAGCACGATGGAGAAGCCGTGCTCGCACGCGGCGCCGATGCGTCGTCCGACGCGTTGCTGCCGTTGCGGGCAGCAGCCGCGGCTGCGCAGGCTGGACTGCCGCTTGCGCCACCGACGGTGGACCTTTTCGCGAGCAAGTCGCCTGCGCTGCCCGAGCCCTGGCCGGCCGCGGCGCGAGACACGCTCGTCGCCTTGCTCGGCGCGGGGGAGCCGGCGCTGGTGGTGTTCGAGGCGCTCGACCAGTCAGGCCTGGTGACCAAGCTCATCCCCGAATGGGAGAGCGTGCGGCACTTGCGCCAACGAAACCCGCTGCATCGCTTCACCGTCGACCGTCATCTTGTGCAGACCGCGATCGAGGCGTCGGCGTTCACTCGCGAGGTCGCCCGGCCAGACTTGTTGTTACTCGCCGCGCTCTTCCACGACATCGGCAAGGGCGCGGCCGGCGACCATTCCGAGGTTGGCGCGAGTATGGTCCCTGCCATCGCACGACGCCTCGGTCTCAGCGAACGCGACACGGAGACGCTTGCCACCGTCGTCCGATTGCATTTGCTGTTGCCGCAAACCGCGACGCGGCGCGATCTCGACGACCCCGCCACCATCGCCCTCGTCGCCGACGCGGCCGGCAGTCTGCAAACGCTCGAGTTGTTGCACGCGCTTGCTGAGGCAGACGCACGCGCGACCGCCCCAGGCATGTGGGACGACTGGAAAGCCAGCCTCGTCCGCACGCTCGTCGACCGTGTCGCCGCGCTCCTCAGCGGGGTCGCAATTCCTTTGCCGGACGACGAATTGTCCGCGCCGGTGCTGGAGTTGGCCAAGCGCGGCGAGCTCGCGGTCGTCGCCGAGGACACGCCGGAGGCGAGCCGGGTCACCGTCATCGCCCCGGACCGGCCCGGGTTGTTGTGCCGGTCAGCTGGCGTGCTTTCCCTTCACCGGCTGGGAATTCGGGCCGCGACGGCGACATCCGTCGGCGCGATGGCGGTCACGGTCTTCGACGTCGACCTCGCGTTCCTCGCCGAGGTCGACGCCGGGCGCATCCGCGAGGATCTTCGGCGGGCGCTCGACGGAAGTCTCGACGTGGCGCAACGCCTCGCGAAGCGGGCCGCGTCGGCGTCGTCCGGCAAAGCGACACCGCCCGCGCCGCGCGTGCTGCTGGCCGCGCGCGCGTCGTCGTCCGCGACCGTGTTGGAGGTGCGCGCGCACGACCAGCCCGGCCTGCTCTTCACGGTCACGCAGACGCTTGCTGAGCACGGGCTCGACGTGCGAACAGCCCGGGTCGAAACGCTCGGCGCGGAGGTGGTCGACGCGTTCTATCTGACGGATCGGCGGGGCGGACCGCTGTCCCGGGAGGCCGCCGAGTCGGTGCGGCGCGCGGTCGAGGAGGCGCTCGCGTCGCGCCCGTAGCTCAAGTTGTCCTAAACAAATCGCCACGGGAGCGCTGTATCAACCTAGAAGTTGTCCTGTAACATTCCATCTCGATCTGCTGTATCAAAATCGAGGT
>JAICLV010000243.1 GCA_025925185.1 Acidothermaceae bacterium | reverse complement strand
CGAAGGCGACGGCGAGGGCGTCGGGGTCGGCGAGGGCGTGGGGGTCGGCGTCGGGCCAGGCGTCGGCGTGGGGGTGGGCGTCGAGGACGGGCTGCCCACTAGCGCCGACACCACTTGCGGGGCTCGCGCCGTCAAGCGTCTTCACGGACGACGTCGCGTGGGTCCTTGTCTGGCCGCAATCCACGCCACGACGGATGGCGCAGCCGGTTGTCGCGCGTCCACTCGCCGTACGCGACCTCTCCCACCAGCTCCGGTTCGACCCAGCGGGCCACGCGGGCGTGCTCCGAAGGGACGTCGGCGACGGCGGACCGCTGGGCGGCGAGGGGCTCCAACCGCGCCTTCAGATCGCGCAGCGCCCGCTGCGTGAAGCCGGTGCCGACCTGACCGGCGTAGCTCAACCGGCCGGCCACGTTGACACCGAGCAACAACGCGCCGATCTCGCCGGCCCGTCGGCCTTCCCCCGGCTCCCAACCGATGACGACCACTTCTTGCATGCGCTGGTGCTTCGCCTTCACCCAGGCGGCCGACCGCCGACCGGGACGATAATCCGAGTCGAGCCGCTTGCACACGACGCCTTCGAGCCCGGCGTCGAGGCTCGCCTTCATCGCATCGCTCGGATCGCCGCGAAAGGCCGGCGGCACGGCGATCCGCTCGCACTCGCCGAGACCAAGCTGTTCGAGCAATTCTCGTCGCGTGGAATAGGGCAGTTGCATCGTCTCGCGGCCATCGACGCGCAACACGTCGAAGAGCAGGTAGTCGACGGTCGTCTGCGCGCTGAGTTTGCGCGCTTTCGCGGGATCGGCGACGTGCATGCGCGATTGCAGCAGGCCGAAGTTGGGTCGTCCCTCGCCGTCCAGGGCGACGATCTCACCATCGAGGACCACGTCGACGCCGGCCCGACCGAGCACCGAAAGCTCGGGATACGACACGCTCACGTCGCGATCGTTGCGGCTGAAAACCTGCACTTGCGATCCCGTGACATAAGCGACAGCGCGCACGCCGTCCCACTTCATCTCGGCGGCCCACTCATCGACACGGTCGGTCGGCAGGTCGCCGGCCACCGCCAGCATCGGCTTGATCAGTCGCGGTGCCACGACAAGGCATCTTCCCAGTCGCGGGCGCCGGTAGCCGAGGCGGCCGAGGTTGCCGCCGCTGTGGGACGAGCCGGGACGAGCTCGGACGAGCTCGGACGAGGTCGGACGAGGTCAGGCCGGGGGGAGGTTGAGCATCGCGTCGTCCCACGCGCCCGGCCAGGCCTGGAGCAGGTGCCTGTCGCGCTCGAGCGCCGACTGCAAGAACTCGGGTAGTTGCCACCCGCTGCTCACGCCGGCTTGGAACATCGCGACTCGCGCCTCTATCACCTCGTCGGCAAGCCGCTCGACCTCTTCCGCGGGCGCGCCATGGCGCTCGGCGTACTCCAGCTGCGCGGCGGCGTCGCGCCAGCGTTGGCCCGCGACTTCCGGATCGACGCCGGCCGGGCCGAACGACACCGAACCGGCTGACGCTGCGTCCACTGAATCCGCTGGCACTGGCCGATACCTCCCACCTACTCGTCGGCAAGTCTGCCTATGAGTGGAATCCGGCCGCATCATCCGAATGTCCAAGAAGTGTTAACTAATGGGATGGGTCTCGCGCGCGGGCGGCGCAATCGGGCCGGTGTGCCTGCGCGAGCTGGCGCTCGGTCGACTGTCATCATGGTCAGCGATCACCGGGCTCACATCACAAAGAGGGCGACGCGATGGCGCAGAAGATCACGTACGACCTGGTTGACGATCTCGATGGCGGCAAGGCCGTCGAGACCCTGACCTTCAGCATCGACGACCAGACCTACGAGATCGATCTGGGAAAGCGCAACGCCGACCGGCTGCGCGCGGCGTTCGCGCCGTACGTCGAGGCCGCGCGGCGGATGGTGCACACCAGCGGCCGCGGCCGTTCGAAGCTGGTCGTGCAGCGCCGCGTCGACGTCGCCGCCGATCCGCGGGCGGTGCGCGCGTGGGCGCGGGCCAACCGCATCAACGTTCCAGAGCGCGGCCGCATCCCCTCGGCGGTTATCGAGCAGTACCGCGCCGCTGGTCACTGACCGGCTTCTCCACCAGCTCGCGCATGGCGGGCAAGGCGGCTTTGATCGCGTGGAGTCGCGCCGGTTCCAACGCGGCTAACCGTTGCGCCAGCAGCGTGGTCCGCTGATCGATCGCCTTGGTCAACAACGCCCGCCCGCGCTCCGTGAGTTCGATGAACGACGACCTCGCGTCATCCGGGTCTCGGCGCTTGCGCACCAGTTGCGCCTGCTCGAGGATGTCGACTCCGCGGGACATGGTCGGTGCGGCGACGCCTTCGCGAGCGGCGAGCTCGTTGAGTCGCAGCGGGCCGAACTCGTCGAGGTTGGT
>JAICLV010000146.1 GCA_025925185.1 Acidothermaceae bacterium | reverse complement strand
TCCGGCACGCGGCACCGGCCCTCACCTTGTCGCCACCGGCCGCGGACGGCATTGCACGATCGTGTCCCATCGACTTGTCGTGGCGGGCGACCCTCGCGATCGAGGAGTTTCGGCAAACCGTCCAGCCGGAAGTGCTGTCGGCGTTCCTCCCGCCGGAAGCGGTGGCGGCCGCGTTCGCCGCCGTCAGCCGACCAGCCGATCCGGCCGCGCGCGGCCGACACCCGCACATATTGACCTGCTCCTGGCACGTGCCGCTGCAGTGGTTGGTGCTGTTTTCCGAAGAGGGCCGTCAGGAACGGCCGCTGAGTTTTCTAACTCCGATGGCCGACGCGCGGCGCCACCTTGCCAGGGCGCTCGCCATCGTTCGGCGCACTCCCAGCGACTTTCTGCCAGCCCGGCGGATAGAGAACGTCGGGCGTTGGTTGGAGGAATTCCACGCGCGCTCGGTCGTGGAGCTCGATTACGGCGGCTTACTTCCCATCGTGTCCGATGACGAAGTAGGACCGGGGAACTCGGTGGCGTTGATGCGAGCTGCGCTTGGCGCGATTCGCGAGGGCCACAACGAGCAGGGGCTCGCCGGACTGACGGCGATTCACGACCGTTGGGCAGGGGTTCGCGCTTTCGAGCGCGCGAACTGACGAGAACCGCTTGTCTGGCAGGGAAAATCGGCGCCTGTCCGCCACGCGCTATGACGAGCAGGGCTAATCGGCCGAACCGGGACTAGTCCACCAAGATCGCAGGATGGTCCGGTCGGGCCATTTCGGACATGTTGGGCTAACGGCAGTATTTAACCGTGGGTTTGATGTGACGATAGGTCCACATGAAGTGGGGGGTCGGAGCTTTGTCGGCCCTGGTTCGGAGAGGTTGGTCACCCGGCCAACCTTGGTTTTTCGGGAGTTGGCCAACACCAGCTTTCGTGAGAGGTCGGCCAAAACGCCGGCCTTACGAGGAGGAGTTCCGTGGCAAGCACGCGTACGCCAGAGGCGGAATCGCTGCTCACCCCGGCCGAGGTGGCGACGATGTTCCGAGTCGACCCGAAGACGGTCACCCGTTGGGCGAAGGCCGGCAAACTGACGTCAATCCGCACATTGGGTGGGCACCGTCGTTATCGCGAGACCGAGGTCCGCGCGCTGCTCGGGGGGATTCCGCTGCAGCGCGATGGCGAGTGAGCCCAACCGGCTCGCCATAGCAAGCACCAAGGGCCCCGACCGAACGCATCGGCCGGGGCCTTTCGCGTGGACCGGGCGGGTGACCTTGCCGAACGGAACGACCCAGCTGATCGAACCGTTGTCAGGTCCAACCCGTCTCCAAAGCGGGTTGTCGATCAGTCCGGCTGCGCGCAACCCACTAAAGTCGTCTCCGGACGTCGTCTTCAGCAGCAGGGTTCGTCCCGATTCACGAGAGCGAGAGGTGGCCCGTGGCTAAGGGGCCGAACGGAGCTAGCGGGCACGACGAGGGCCGGGGGAAGGACCGGCCGTCGAACAAGTACGCGGCCAAGAAGGCGGCCAGCGAGCGACTGGCGGCGCAGCGCGCCGCCCAGCAGCGCGCTGATCGTCGCCGCAACGTGCTGGTCGCGGGCGGCTCGACCCTAGGCGTCATCATCGTCGTTGTCGTGATCGTGGTGGTCGGTCTCGCGACCAAGAAGAGCGGCACGAGCAGCGGATCGGGCAACGCCGTCGTGGGCGCCACCAGCGCGGTCACCGACGGTGTCAGCGCCGCGGCCACCGACACGCTGAGCCAGTCCTCGCCCGACTTCTCGACCATCTCCGGCCCGCCAAGCGCGATCACCGGCGACGCGCTCAAGGGGTCCGACGGCAAGCCGCAGGTGCTCTACGTCGGCGCCGAGTACTGCCCGTACTGTGCGGCGACCCGGTGGCCGCTCGCGGTTGCGCTGGCTCGCTTCGGCACCTTCGACAACCTCAAGACCACCTACTCCTCCGACACCGACCAGGCCGGCCCGCACATTCCGACGCTGTCGTTTCACGGCTCGAGCTACACCAGCCAGTACATCGATTTCGTGGGCGTCGAGCATCAAGACGGCGTCGGGAAGTCGCTCGAGAACCTGACCGACGACCAGAACAAGCTGTTCGAGAACCTCGGCGGTGGCGCCTACCCGTTCATCGACTTCGGCGGCAAGTGGATGCAAAAGGGCAGCTCGTTCGACCCGAACCTCCTCAAGGGCATGACGCCCGACGAGGTCGCGAAGACGCTCACCGACTCGAACAGCAAGCAGGCAAAGACCGTCCAGGCGGGCGCCGACGTCTTCACCGCGATCATCTGTGAGATCGACGGCGGTCAACCCAGCGACGTGTGCACCGCCCCGAGCGTCACGGCGGCGTCGAAGGCGCTCAACGGGGGCAAGTGAGGCGACGATGCGCTTTCCGCGCTGGGCGCCCCCCGTCGCGCTCCTCCTGACCCTCGCTGGCATCGGCGTCGCGATCTATCTCACGATCGCGCACTACGACAGCGGGGTGACGTTGGCGTGCGCATCCAAGGGCGCGATCAACTGCGAGAAGGTCACGAGCAGCGCGCAGTCGACGGTCTTCGGCATCCCGGTCGCGGTGCTCGGTCTGGCGTACTTCGTCGGCATGCTGCCGCTGCAGCTGCCGGCCGCGTGGCGCTCGGCTGACCCGCGCATCCGCTGGGGTCGGCTGGCCTACACGGCGGCTGGCATCTTGTTCGTCTTCTATCTCGTCTACGCCGAAGCGATCATCATCAAGGCGATCTGCCTGTGGTGCACCGCAGTGCACGTGCTGACGCTGTTCCTTTTCGTGCTGACCGGCTTCGCGACCGCGCTTTCTTATCCGGACGACGTCGCCGCGGATGACGCGAATCTCGACTTCGAGGGCGCCGAAGGAGCCGAGCCGTAAAACCTTCGCGGCAGGCGACCGCGGCCGATAGGCAAAGCGCGCACGCCCGAGGTTCCCATTGCCTGCCCGCTGGGGCCCGGGCGTCGCGCGCCAAACGTGGTGCGCGACCACTCGCGCGCAAGCGCGACTACGCGGTCACCCGTCGAGCGTGCAGCACCAGATCGTCAGCTCCCACGACAACCGGCTGCCGCGTTGCGAGAGATGAATAAAGCCCTCGTCCATCAGTTCGCGCACGTGCTCGGACGTCGCGACGGTGTCAGGCAGCGGGAATTCCTTCTTCGCGACCGGCTCCATCGCCGCACCGAACACCTCGTGCGCGGCCGCGAGGATCGCGGCGTCGTCCTGGATCGTGCCTGTGGGGAGGTACACGCGGCCGCCGGGCCGCAGGTGGTCGCGCACCTGCGCGAGCATCTCGACGGGCAGCTCGGCGCCGGTGCGGCCGCCGCCCTTGCCGTCGGGGAACCAGCCGGTGACGTGCGCGACGGCGTCCGGGATGCCTGAGACGTCAGCGATCACGACGTCGGCGCGCACGCCGTCGACCGGATTCATCAGATGGCCGGAACGGAACTCGGCGATGTCGGAGACTCCGACGCGCTGCGCGTTCGCGGTGGCGCAGGTGACCGCCGCCTCGGAGAAGTCGGTGCCGATGACCTTGCCCGCGCCGAGCTTCGCCGCCACGAGCGACAGCACGCCGCAGCCGCAACCGGCGTCGACCACCGTCTCGCCCGGGTTGACCCGCAGCGCCTCCGCGAGGACCTTGCTCGTGGAACTCGGCACGAACACACCCGGGTCGATCACCAACTCGAAGGGACCCGCGGGCCCGCGCCAGACGTACTCGCGTGCGGCCTCAATCGCCATCCGCCATCCCTCCCGCAACGCCCCGGGCAGTCAGCCGGGCTTGCCCAGCCTAGCCGTGAACCTACGCCGCTGATCGCTTACCCTGTGCGGCGTGAACGCACGCGAGCGATTCGAGATCGCACAGGTCAACGTCGCTCGACCACTCGGACCGCCCGGGTCACCCATTCTTGCCGAGTTCATGGCCGCGCTGGAGCCGATCAACGCGAGTGCCGACGCGGCGCCGGGCTTCGTCTGGCGGCTGCAGGCGGACGACGGCGACGCGACGCCGTGCCCGTTTTCGGCTCAACCGAGCACCTCGTCAACATGTCGGTCTGGACCGACGTCGAGTCGTTCGCCGACTTCGCGTTCAAGAGCGCGCACGTCGAGGTGATGCGCCGTCGCCGCGAGTGGTTCTCGCCGATGGCGCAGGCGTACACGGCGCTGTGGTGGGTGCCGGCGGGGGTACGGCCGACGGTCGCCGACGCGGAGGAGCGGGTCTGACCGGTCCGAACGGCGGGCGGGCGCGGAGCGTCGAGCGGTCAGGCGTCGCGGACCTGCGCGTATTTCTCTCGCACGAACGGAGTCGCCGCCGCCTCGTAGGTCTGAGTCGGGCCGATCTCCCACGCCGGTGGCGCCTCTCCGCCCGACACTAACCACGCCGCTTGCCGAGCCGCGCCGTCAGCCACGTACTCGCCGGCCGACGGCACCGCCACCGGAAGGCCGAACACGGCCGGCGCGATTTGCCGCACCGCTTCGCTCTTCGCGCCGCCGCCGATGAGCAGCAGCCGCTCGACCTTCACACCCTGCTCGCGCACCGCGTCGAGACCGTCGGCGAGCCCGCACAACAAGCCCTCGACGGCGGCGCGCGCGATGTGCTCCGGCGTGGAGTTGGCCAGCCGCCAGCCATGAATCGCGCCGGTCGCGTTCGGCCGGTTCGGGGTGCGCTCGCCTTCGAGATAGGGGATGACGGTGAGCCCGCCCGCGCCGGCCGGAGCCGACAACGCGAGCGTCGAGAGGGTGGAGAGGTCGACACCGAGCATCGCGGCGGTGGCGTCGAGCACTCGCGCGGCGTTCAGCGTCGCGATCAGTGGCAGGAAGTTCCCCGTGCAATCGGCAAAACCGGCGACCGCGCCGGACGGGTCGGCGGTCGGGGTCACGCTCACGCCAAACACGGTGCCGGACGTCCCAATCGACACGATGATGTCGCCGACGCTCGCGCCGATGCCCAGCGCCGCACCCGCGTTGTCGCCGGCGCCCGGCCCGAGCAGCGCGCCGCTCGGGGTGGCACCCGCCGATTCGCGCGGCCCCAGCACCCTCGGCAGCAGCGGCGTCGAGCCGAACGCCCGCGAGAGGAGGTCGGGGCGATACTGCCCGGACGACGGCGACCAGTAGCCGGTGCCGCTCGCGTCGCTTCGGTCGGTCGCGAGCGTGGCGACGTTGGTGCTTCCGGACAACCGCCAGGTGAGCCAGTCGTGCGGCAGGCACACGGCCGCGGTCCGCGCGACGCTGTCGGGCTCATTGCGAGCGAGCCAGCGCAGCTTGGTCACCGTGAGGCTGGCCACCGGAACAGTCCCGACCGCCTGCGCCCACGCCTTCGCGCCGGTGTCGGCGTCGCCGCCGCCGAGCTCGGTGACGAGTTGTGCCGCGTCGGCCGCCGACCGGGTGTCGTTCCACAACAATGCGGGCCGGACGACGTCACCCCGCTCGTCGAGGCAGACCATGCCGTGCTGTTGGGCCGCCACCGCCATCGCCGCGACGTCGTCGACGCCGCCGGCCGCCTTGGTCGCCTCCTGCAGGGCAGCCCACCAGGCCGCCGGATCGACCTCGGTGCCGTCCGGGTGGGCGGCGCGACCCTCGCGCACCAGCGCCCCCGACTCGGCATCCCGAATCACGACCTTGCACGACTGCGTCGAGGAGTCGACGCCCGCAACGAGAGTCATCGCAGACCCTTTCTTGACGTTCCGCTGCCGCTGCGGCTGCCGCTGGCCCCACGCCGAGTGCGCACTTGCGGTCGGGTTCGCTGTCGAAAAGTCGACCGCAACCGCACTCTCGGCGAGATGGTGGCGGGGCGGGGTTGGCCCGGCCGGGTGTGGTCAGCGGGCGCCGAGGACGTGTTCGATGGCGAG
>JAICLV010000064.1 GCA_025925185.1 Acidothermaceae bacterium | reverse complement strand
GGCGCCGGCGGCGGGCGGCGGCCGGCGGCGCGATGTTCGGAGCGGTCGCGGTGGTGTGCGCGGCGGCAGTCGTGCCGGCGGCTCTCGGCGGCAACTCGCATTCGTCGACCGGCGTGCAGGTGGCTTCGGGCGACGTCGACCCAGGCTTCACCGGCGTCTCGCCGCAGCCGTCGGCTGCCGTGTCACCGACGCAGGCACCGTCGGCGGCCAGCACGTCGGTCGCCTCGTCGGTCGCCTCGTCGGTCGCCTCGTCGGTAGCCTCGTCGGTGGCCAACGTCGCGCCGCCGACGCCGTGGCCAACGGATACTTCCGGTTGCCCGACGATCAACTCATTGCCGCCGGGAGCCAACGCGGAGGCGGACGCGCGGGCGGCCGCCCTTGCCGCGGCGCCTGACCGCTACGGCGCCGAGGGTGCGAAGGCCGTTGTCACAAAGGTCTACCCGGCCGCGAGCGGTCAGGGATTCGGCATTGTCGCCGACGCGATCTGCGGCAAGGCGCTCGGTGACAACAGTTACGTGGTCGAGCTCGGCTTCGGCGATCGCGCGACGGCCAACGCGACCAACAGCGCGTCGATGGGCAGCGGTCAGCTGTTCGTCGCGAACTTCCCCGGTGCTGGCTGGCAGGTCTGGTTCCAGTACCACTGACCTGGCGGACTTGTGTCGGCGTGCACCCGGTCTACCGCGTGCACGCCGACACAACGCGGGGCGTGTAGCGAGATGAGGCGTAACGATCAGGCGCCGCGGGCCATCTCCTTGCGCACAGCTTCGGCGAAGTCGTCGATGTCAGCCTCCGTGGTGTCGAAGGCGCACATCCACCGCACTTCGCCGGTGTGCTCGCTCCACACGTAGAAGTGGAACTGCTCCTGCAGCCGGGTAGTCACCGAGCGCGGCAGGATCGCGAAGACGGCATTCGCCTGCACGTCGCGGGTGACCGTCAGGCCCGGGATGTCACGCACCGCTGCCACGAGCCGTTGCGCCATCGCGTTGGAGTGCCGCGCGCTGCGCATCCACAAGTCGCCCGAGAGCAGTGTCTCGAACTGCGCGCCGACAAAGCGCATTTTCGACGACAGCTGCATCGCCGCCTTGCGCAAGAAGTCGACCCCGCGCACCGCCTCCGGGTTCAACACGACGATCGCCTCGCCGTACATCAGGCCGTTCTTGGTGCCGCCGAAGCTCAGCACGTCAACCCCGGCCTCGGTGGTGAATGCGCGAAGCGGGACGTCGAGGGCGGCCGCCGCGTTGGCGATCCGCGCACCGTCGAGGTGCACGAACATGCCGCGCGCATGCGCGTGCGCCGTCACCGCCGAGATTTCCTCGACGGCATATAGGGTTCCGAGCTCGGTGCTCTGCGTGATCGAGACGACGCGCGGTTGCGCGCGATGCTCGTCGCCCCATCCCCACGCCTGCCGGTCGATCAAAGACGGCGTGAGCTTTCCGTCGGGCGTGGGCACGGTGAGGAGCTTCAGACCGGCGATCTTCTCGGGGGCCCCGCACTCGTCGGTGTTGATGTGCGCGGTCTCGGCGCAGATGACGGCGTCCCAGCGTTGCGTCATGGCTTGAAGTGACACGACGTTCGCGCCGGTGCCGTTGAACACAAAGAAAACCTGCGCCTGCGAACCGAAATGCGAGCGAAACACCTCGTGCGCGGCGGCGGTGTAGGGATCGGCGCCGTAGCTCGTGACGTGACCGCCGTTCGCTCGCGCCAGCGCGGCCAGCACCTCGGGATGCACGCCCGCGTAGTTGTCGCTCGCGAAACCTCGCTCGCCCGCATCGTGATGGATCAGTTCGTCAGCCACAACCGCGCTCCGTTCACCTCGGCCGCAGGCTTGTCCCACAACGCCACGACCTCGGACGCCAGATCCTCGACGTCGGTGAAGCCGGTGAACTTACCCTCCGGCTTGGCCTCGCGCATCGCCGGTGTGAGCAGCGCCTTGACCACCAACACGGTCGCGGCCGCGGACGAGCCGCGAAAAGAGTCGCCGACGGCCAGGGTCCACGCCTCGGCAGCCGCCTTCGCAGCGGCGTACGCCGCGTTGTCGGCCGTCGGACGCGACGCCGCAGCCGCCGAGATCAGCACGTATCGGCCGGCGGGCGCGGCGAGCAGCGCGTCGTGAAAACCGCGCGACGTGTGCTGCACGGTGCGGATCAGCAGGTCTGACAGCAGCGACCAATCGGCGAGGTCGGACTCGACGATGCCCTTCCCGCCACGCCAGCCGCCGACCAGGTGGACGACGCCATCGACCCGACCGAACTTCTCGACGATCGACCGCGCCCACGCGCCTGTCACGGCCTCGTCGAGCAGATCGACGGCATAGCCAACAGCCGCGCCAGACCCGGCGGCAGCGACCGACTCCGCGATCGGGTCGAGCCGCTCGACCGACGTGTCGGCCATCACCACGGTCGCGCCCGCGGCGGCGAGCTGCCGTACCGCGGCGCCACCCGCGCCGCCGCCCGCTCCGGCGACCACGACCACGGCGTCTTGCAAGACCTCGCTCAAGCTCGGATTCCCTTCGTTGAGGCGATCACATCGGACAGCTTGCGGCGCAACGCGTCGAAGAACACGTTGAGCGGGAACTCGTCGGGCAGCACCAGGTTCACCAGCTCCTTCGGAGGCCCGTCCAGTGGCAACGCCGAGGGACCGTTCGCCCATACCGACATCGGGTTGGGCGCCACGTAGCGCGACACCAACTCATGAGCGGCGAGCCAATGCCCGACGCGAGACCGGTCGATGCTGTCGCGATACAGCGCCTCGACCTCGTCGCCCAGTCCGATGACCCCATCGGCCAACCGGTTCCACTCCACCGACAACGTGTTGTCGGTCCAGTGCACCACGCCACGCTTGTGCAGGTAGCCGAACAGCAGTTGACCGCCGAGGCCGTCGTAGTTGCGCACTCGCTCGCCGGTGATGGGGAAGCGCAGCATCCGGTCGAACAGCATCGCGTATTGCACGTACTCGCCATATGGAGTGATGCGGCCCGCCTCGAGTTGCACCGCCTGCCGGAACGCCTGCAGGTCGCAGCGCAGTTCCTCAATCGCGTACATCCAAAACGGCATGCGCTGCTTGATCATAAAGGGGTCGAACGGCAGGTCACCGTGGCTGTGCGTGCGGTCGTGGATCAAATCCCATAGAACAAAAGTGTTTCGAGCCAGTTCCTGGTTGTCGACCAACCGCGCCGCCGCTGGCGGCAAGGACATTTTCAAAGTGGACGACGCCGCGGCGATCACCCGGCGGAACCGCGCCGCCTCGCGGTCGCAGAAGATGGCGCCCCAGGTGAACTTCGGGGTCTCCCGAACGGCGACCGTCTCGGGGAATAGCACGGCGGAGTTGGTGTCGTAGCCGGCGGTGAAGTCGACGAACGAGATCGGCACGAACATCGAGTTGTCGTAACGCGACATCTCAAGGTCCGCTAACCACGATGGCCACACGACCTTCACCACGACCGCTTCGAGGTTTCGGTTCGGATTGCCGTTCTGCGTGTACATCGGGAAGACCACGAGGTGCTCAAGGCCGTCGACGCGTTGCCGCTCGGGATGGAACGCCATCAGCGAGTCGAGGAAGTCGGGCACGCCCAAGCCGGCGTCGCGCCACTTCCCGAGGTCACGTGCGACGGCGCCCAGGTAGTCGGAGTCGTGCGGGAATCTCGGCGCGAGCGCCTCGATCGCGCGTATGCAGTCGTCGACTCGAGCAGCCGCGACCGAGGTGTCGCCCCCAGCGTCGCTTATCGAGCCGTCATTGCTTTGCAGGCGCCGGATCTCCTCGACCGCCGCCTTCAACGCGGCCCACTCGGGGGAGTCGTCGGTCCAGCGCGTCGCCCCCGTCTCGTCTGTCGCGGCCCGACCGCCCGCAGCCCAGGTGACGACGTTGCTCCACAGCGTGAACTGCTGGTAGTCGCCGATCGAGTCGTCGCCGAAGAGGTCGGAGTCGGCGAACACCGCGACGCGTCCGCGACCGGCCGACAGCGCCACGGCCATCGGAGCGCCCGCCGGATCGGCGGTCGCGGAGGTGCGCGCGAGCACGTCGGCGTCCACCTCGTCCGAGATCTGCAACGCGCCCGCCCGGTAGAAGCACGCGGTCTCGACGCGCGCGAGGATGTCGACCGCGCCGCGCGAGCGCGGCAACTCGGCGAGCACCCAGGTGGCGACGTCGCGGTGGTTGTTGAGGGTGTCTTGCGCGGTGACGTTGAGCGGCCGGACGCCGAAGCGGTCGAGCAGGTCAACCAGGTTGTTGCCGTACTTGTCCTGCTCGCACTCGGCGAGGACGACGAGTCCGCCGCCGTCACGAACGAAGGTGTCGAGCGCGGCGATCTCGTCGTCCGAGAGCTTGGGAGAGCCGCCGCCGGTGACCCGCTCCCACGTGCCCTCAGACGGGTGGGCCAAGACGACGACGTCGACGTCGCGCAACACGTCGGTGGTCAACCCGCCGGCGGTGTGGGCGTCGACGCGCATCCCGCGCTCGCGCAGGGCCGCGGCCGCCTGCAGGTAACCGGCGTCGCCGGGGTTGCGCGGGTTCATCTGCTCGACGACATCGGGCCGGACGCTCCAGGCCTCATTGTGAGATTCGTCGAAGAGCACGGTCGGGAAGGGACGGCTCATCGCAACACGCTCCAGACTCATGCCGATCGGGCATGCGCGTCCACGGCTGCCCGGGCGGGTGTGCCCGGCAGCGCCATGCGTTCGTTACGTCGATCCTCTCAAAAGCCGAACGCGTTAGAAGCGGGGCCCGGACGACGCGGAGCTTGGCGGGAGCGGGGCCTGGATCGGAATCGCGGCCTGCTTCCAGATGTCGCGCAACGCCCACGGCATCACGACCAGCAGGTAGATGCCGCCGCCGATCAGGCCGATGCCGACCGACGCCGCGATCACGAAGACCGGCAGCGGGACGAGTAGCAGCACCGTCGCGACCACCCGGCCGGTCGGACCGAACGTGCCGGTCGACTTCTTCCAGCGCGAGTAGGTCATCAGCGCCGTCGTGTCGGGCGCGGCGGGTGGCGGCGCCGGCGCGCGGGTCGGCGAGCCGGCGAGCGCCGGGCAGGCCCGGCAGCGAGGAGCGTCGCTGCCGTCGGGCACGCCGCAGGCGCAGAGAGCGGTCACGTGTCTGATCATCGGCGCCGCGTGGGCCTGGGATGAGCGCTTGATGAGCGTTGAATCATCGGGCGTGACCCGGCGTACGCTGGACGGCGATGCCCGTGCCGACCATGCCCGACACCCGAGGGCCCGTCTACCTCGACCATGCCGCGACCACCCCGATGGTGCCGGAGGCGATCGAGGCGATGACCCGTCAGTTTGCCGTCGCCGGCAACGCGTCCTCGCTGCACGCGGCCGGCCGGTGTGCCCGCCGGGTGGTCGAGGAGTCGCGTGAGGCGGTCGCCCAGGCGCTCGGCGCGCGGCCGAGCGAGGTGGTCTTCACCTCCGGAGGCACCGAGGCCGACAACCTCGCGATCAAGGGCATCTTCTGGTCGCGCCGCGCGGCCGACCCGCGCCGCACGCGCGTCCTGGTGAGCGCGGTCGAGCACCACGCGGTCTTCGACTGCGTCGAGTGGTTGGCCGCCTACGAAAGCGCGAGGCCGGTGTGGCTCGACGTCGATGAGCACGGTCGGGTGCGGCCGCAGACCGTGCGCGCCGCGATCGAGGAGGATCCCGAGTCGGTCGCGTTGGTCAGCGTGATGTGGGCCAACAACGAGGTCGGCACCGTGCAGCCGGTCCGCGAGATCGCCAAGATCGCGCACGAGTTCGGCATCCCCATGCACTCGGACGCCGTGCAGGCCGTCGGCCAGTTGCCCGTCGACTTCGCCGCGAGCGGTCTCGACGCGCTCAGCCTCACCGGCCACAAGTTCGGCGGCCCGATGGGCGTCGGCGCGTTGCTCGCCACCCGCGAGCTAGCCCTGACCCCCGTGTTGCACGGCGGCGGCCAAGAGCGGGAGATCCGCTCCGGCACGCTCGACACCCCGGCTATCGCGGGTCTCGCGACCGCGTTGCGGCTGGCCGTTGAGCGGCAGCCGAGGCTCGCAACCCGGCTGACCGAGCTGCGCGACGACCTCGTCACCCGCGTGCGCACCGCGGTGCCCGACGCGATCCTCAACGGCGACCCCGACACCGACCTCGGTTCCCGGCTGCCCGGCAACGCCCATTTCTCATTCCCGGGCTGCGAGGGCGACGCGCTACTCATGCTGCTCGACGCCCGCGGCGTCGAGTGCTCCACCGGCTCGGCGTGCACGGCCGGGGTCGCGCGCCCGAGCCATGTCGTCCTCGCGATGGGCGCGGACGACGACCTCGCGCGAGCCACCTTGCGGTTCACGCTCGGTCACCCGTCGTCCGAGGCGGACGTCGACGCGCTGCTCGCGGTGCTGCCCGGCGCGGTCGAGCGGGCGCGTAGGGCCGGGCTGGTGTCGGCGAGCGCGAAGAAGTAACGCGTGAACGTGTTGGCCGCCATGTCGGGCGGCGTCGACTCAGCGGTGGCCGCCGCGCGCGCGGTCGACGCGGGGCACGACGTCACGGGTGTGCATCTGGCGCTGTCGAAGAGCCCGCAGTCGTATCGCAGCGGCGCGCGCGGCTGCTGCACGATCGAGGACGCCCGCGACGCCCGGCGCGCCGCCGACGTCATCGGCATCCCCTTCTACGTCTGGGACCTCGCCGAGCGGTTTGACGAGGACGTCGTCGCCGACTTCGTCGCCGAGTACGCGGCCGGGCGGACACCCAACCCGTGCTTGCGCTGCAACGAGCGGATCAAGTTCGCCGCGGTGCTCGACAAGGCCCTGGCGCTCGACTTCGACGCCGTCTGCACCGGCCATTACGCGCAGTTGGTCGACGGGCCGCACGGGCGCGAGTTGCACCGGGCGGTCGACCCCGGCAAGGACCAGTCGTACGTGCTAGGCGTGCTGACAGCGAAGCAGTTGCAGCACGCCATGTTTCCGCTCGGCGACACGGCTAAAGCTCAGGTGCGGGTCGAGGCCGCCCGCCGCGGCCTGCAGCTCGCCGAGAAGCCCGACAGCCACGACATCTGCTTCGTCGCCGACGGCGACACGGCCGGGTTCTTGCGCCAGCGCATCGGCTCCGTAGGCGACGACATGACCGGCGACATCGTTGACGTCGACGGCAACCGGCTGGGCGGCCACGACGGCGTCTTCGGTTTCACCATCGGCCAGCGCAAGGGCCTGCGCATCGGCACTCCGGCCGCTGACGGCCGGCCGCGCTACGTGCTCGACGTCTCCCCGGTCGCCCGCACGGTGACGGTCGGGTCGGCCGCTGACCTCGACGTCCGCGCCTTGACCGGTGTTCGGCCGCGCTGGTGCGCCGAACCGCCGGTCGGACCAGTCGAGTGTTTGGTGCAGCTGCGCGCGCACGGCGACCCGCTGCCGGCCGTCGTCCGGCATCTTGACGACGACACGCTCGATGTCGAGTTACTTGTCGCCGCGCGCGGCGTCGCGCCAGGACAGGCCGTTGTCGTGTACGACGGCACGCGTGTTGTGGGATCCGCCACGATTGACCGCACGCGCCGCTAGAAATACCGGGAAACTAGAAAAAAGTCGCGCGTTGAGTGGCGCAGGCGCTTCATCGCACGTACCGTCGTCGTCGCTGCCCTTTCGCCCAAATCCTGATGTGGCAGGAATCTTTTGGCTTCTTCGACGTCGCGACGCAGGTCTAGCGGCGCGCGTCTCGGTGTGGTGACCGCGCTCGTCGTCGCGGTCGTTGCCGCGTGCACGAGCGCGCGGGCCGAGCCGCACGCCGACAAGATCGGCGCCGCGCACGCCTTTGCCCCGCGGTCGAGCCCGGCGTCGGCCGCGGCCTCGGGCGCCGACGCGTCGCCGTCCGCCAGCGCGCCTGTCAGCGCCGCGCCGACCAGCGCCCCACGCACGAGCAGCGCGCCTACGAACAGCGCTCCGACGAGCCCGCCGCCGCGTGCCGCGCCGGCGAAGGTGACGACGCACCCGAGCCCAAGCAAGCCCAGGTCTTCCCCGAAATCGACGAGCCCGGCGACCCCGTCCGCGCCCGCCAGCGGGGCCGCGGCCGACTACGTGCTGACGAGGAACCAGGACCGCTCGGTCGTGCGCTGGAACCCGTGCGCCGCGATCCACTACACGGTGAACGCCTCGCTCGCGGCCGACCCCGCCGGGGCACTCGCCGACGTCCAGGCGGCGATCGCCGAGGTCGCGGCGTCGAGCGGGCTGGCCTTCGTCTACGACGGCCCGACGACGCTCGTGCCGACGAACGCGTGGCTGGACGACGGCGGCGCCGCGTCGTCCGGGCTGGTGATCGCCTGGGCGCCGCGCGGCAAGGGCGCCGGCCAAAGCGACCAGTTAGGCGGCGACGCCGACGGCGAGGGCGGCTGGTGGGAGTCGGGCGTGAGCGCCGACAACCAGCACTGGACCTGGCAGATCAAGCGCGGGTTCGTGGTGATCGACCCGGCCGGCGCGCGCGGCTACACCCCCGGCTTCGGCGCCGGTCAAAGCCGGGGCGTGCTGCTGATGCACGAACTCGGCCACGCGGTCGGCCTCGGGCACGCTCACGACGAGCGCGACGTGATGTTCCCGGTGATCACCACCGCCTCTCGCGCCAAATGGGGGCCGGGCGACCTCGCGGGCCTCGCGCTGGTGGGCAAGGGCGCGGGCTGCATCGGCTAGGGCTCGTTACGCTGGCCGACGTGTTCCCCTGGCCCGCTGGATCCGCCACCGGCGTCGGATCGCTGCCAGGCGCCGACCCCGCACAGGCGATGCGCGTCGTCGTCGGCGAGCTGCCCGACTTCCCGCACTTGCCCGAGACCCCGGGCTCCGGCGTCGGCGCCGACATGATCGGCCGCGGCGCCGCGCACCTCGTCGACCTGCACGTCGAGTTGACGGTGAGCGGCTGGCGGTTCACCGACCGCGCGGGCGCCGACGAGCGCCGCGCTCGAGCCGCGCTGGCCCGCGACCTCGATGTCTTGGAAGAGCACACCCAGGGCTTCGCCGGCCCGCTGAAGATCCAATGCGCCGGGCCCTGGACCCTCGCGGGCAGCCTCGAGCTTCGCTACGGCGACAAGGCGCTCGCCGATGTGGGCGCGGTGCGCGATATCACGTCGGCGCTGGCCGAGGGCTTGGCGGCCGTGGCGGCCGATGTCGCCAGCCGGGTGCCCGGCGCGGCCGTGGTCGTCCAACTCGACGAGCCGCTGCTGCCGGCGGCGCTCGGTGGACGGATGCCGACCGCGAGCGGCTTCGGCACCCTGCCGATGGTCGAGACGTCCGAGGCCGTCGAGAAGCTGCGGTACGTGCGTGAAGCCTTAGACGCGGTTGGCGCGACGCCGCTCGCCCATTGCTGCGCCGCCGACCCGCCGTTGCGGGCGTTCGCCGACGCGGGGCTGCGCGGGGTCGGCTTCGACTCAGGCCGGCTGTCGCCGGCCGACGACGACGCGATCGGTGAGCTGATCGAGCGCGGCGTCGGCTTGTTCATGGGGCTGGTGCCGTCGACCGAGCCGGACGACGCGCGGCCGCTGCGCGCCCGCGAACTGGCCGCCCCGGCGCGGGAATTGTGGTCGCGCCTCGGCTTCGACCCTGAGACGCTGGCGCGCGACGTCGTGGTCACGCCGACCTGCGGGCTCGCCGGCGCCTCGACCGCGTGGCCGGCCCGCGCGTATCGCGCCTGCCGCGAAGTGGCTCAAGTGCTGCTCGACGAACCGGAGGAACGCAGGTGAGCGCATCGACGGACGTGCCGGTCGAGGTCGCGGAGCGGCACGCGACGTTGTCCCGCGAACTCGACGACCACGCCTACCGCTACTACGTGCTCGACGCGCCGATCGTCTCCGACGCGGAGTACGACACGTTAATGCGCGAACTGACAGCGATCGAGACCGACTACCCGCAGTTGCGCACGCCCGACTCGCCGACCCAGAAGGTCGCCGGCAGCTATTCGACGATGTTCACGCCGGTCGAGCACCTAGAGCGGTTGATGAGCCTCGACAACGTGTTCTCTGCCGATGAGTTGGCCGCGTGGGCCGCGCGCGCCGAGCGCGAGGCAGGCACCGACGTCGACTACTTGTGCGAGCTGAAGGTCGACGGGCTCGCTGTAGACCTGGTGTACGAGAACGGCGTCCTAGTCCGCGGCGCCACCCGTGGCGACGGCCGCACCGGTGAGGACATCACGCCGAACATCCGCACCATCGCCGACATCCCCGACCGCCTCGACGCAGCTGAAAAACCGCCGGCGTTGCTCGAAGTGCGCGGCGAGGTGTACTTCCCGGTGGCGAAGTTCACCGAGCTCAACGAGGCGCTCGTCGAGTCGGGAAAGGCGCCGTTCGCCAACCCGCGCAACGCGGCAGCGGGTTCATTGCGACAGAAAGACCCGCGCGTCACGGCGAGTCGCCCGCTGCGCATGGTCGTGCACGGAATCGGTGCGACCAAAGGGTTTTCCCCACCTCGACAGTCAGAGGCGTATGCGACGCTGGCCACGTGGGGGTTGCCGACGTCCGATCGCTTCAAAGTCTTTTCGAAGCTCTCTGAGGTTGACGAGTTCATCGCGTATTACGGCGAGCACCGCCACGACGTCGCGCACGACATCGACGGAATCGTCATCAAGGTCGACCAAATTTCCTTGCAGCGCAGGCTCGGCGCCACCTCGAAGGCACCGCGATGGGCGATCGCCTACAAGTACCCGCCCGAAGAGGTCACCACGAAACTGCTGGAAATAAAAGTAAATGTCGGCCGCACCGGCCGGGTCACGCCGTATGGCGTGATGGAGCCGGTAAAAGTCGCGGGCTCGACCGTCGAGAACGCCACGCTGCACAACGCCGACGAGATCAAACGGAAGGGCGTCCTGGTCGGTGACACCGTGGTCTTGCGCAAAGCCGGTGACGTGATCCCCGAAATCGTCGGGCCCGTCGTCGACCTGCGCGACGGAACCGAGACCGAGTACGAGTTCCCAACGCATTGTCCGGCGTGCAGCACCGAGCTGGTGCGGCCGGTCGGCGAGGCCGACACCCGCTGCCCCAACACCCGCTCGTGTCCCGCGCAATTGCGCGAGCGGTTGTTCCACCTGGCCGGCCGCGGCGCGCTCGACATCGAGGTGCTGGGCTACGAGGCGGCGTCCGCCCTGCTTGATGGTGGTCTGCTCAGCGACGAGGGCGACCTGTTCGCCTTGGACGACGAAAAGCTGCGCGGCGTGCCGTTCTTCACCAAGCAGGACGGCGAATTGCGGGAGAACGCCAAGAAGCTGGTGGCCAATCTCGAGGTCGCGAAGACGCGCCCGCTGTGGCGGGTGCTCGTGGCGTTGTCGATCCGCCACGTCGGGCCGACCGCCGCGCAGGCGCTCGCCCGCGACTTCGGCTCGATCGAGGCCATCCGCGAAGCGACTGCGGAGGAGTTGGCCAACGCCGACGGCGTGGGTCCGACGATCGCGGAGTCGGTTCGCGAGTGGTTCAGCGTCGACTGGCACGCCGACATCGTGCGCAAGTGGGCCGAAGCTGGCGTGCGGATGGCGGAGGAGCGCGGCGACGAGGGTCCGCGCCCGCTCGTCGGCTTGACGGTCGTCGTCACCGGCTCGCTGTCGGCCTGGAGCCGAGACTCCGCGACCGCCGCGATTCAAAGCGGGGGCGGCAAGGTCGCCGGCTCGGTGTCGAAGAAGACGGACTTCGTCGTGGTCGGCGACAATCCTGGTTCCAAGTACGACAAGGCCGTGTCGCTCGGCGTCCCCGTGCTCGACGAGGCAGGTTTCGCGGTGTTGCTCGAGCAAGGGCCTGACGCGGCCCGCGCCGTGGCCAGCGTGGGTAGCCAGTCGTAGCCATCTCGGTTGCTCCGTCCGGAGTAAGCGGCACCGCCGCTCGCCGTATCAGCCGATCGTTTCCACGCGACGAAGCTATGGGCAGCCGCACAACCGCGGCATGTCGCGAAGGTGCCGATGAGCCTGACTGAGGATCGCAACGAACAACCGCGGCCCGGCTCCCCGCTCTGGTGGTACATCTGGGGAGTCGTGACGGCGGCGGTCGTCGTCACGTCCGTGGTCCTTGGTGGTTTGCGCGGGGAGTATCTCGCTCAACTCGGCTCCAGCCCGGCGTTTTGGCTGGTGGCGCTGCCCATGGCGGTCACAGCGTTTCGCCCGGTGGTGCCGAAGGGACGCGGTGGCGACGGAACGTTCGCGCTCGTCGTGTTCTTGTTCGCGCTGCTGATGCACGTGGGCCTACGTCCGGTCGTGCTGCTGTGCGTCGTCACGATGTTGATCCGCGGCTTGCTGTATGGGCAGGCGTTGCACCGCAACCTGTTCAATGTCGGGCAACACGTCTTGACGCTGGTCGCCGCGTGGGCGGTTTTGCGCGCGTTCGGCATCAACCCGAGCGTGTCGAACCCGTGGTCATTCCGCGAGCCCGACATCGACTTCGTCGAGCTGACCGCCGTGCTGCTCGCCGGTCTCGCCTACCTGGTCGTCAACAACGGCAGCGTCTACGTCGCCATCGCATTGCACGAGAGGTGGTCGTTGTGGCGCATCGTGCGCGACGACGCGCGCCACCTCGCCGTCGTCGGCGTCGCGATGGTCAGCCTCGCACCGCTGGTGCTCGTGGTGATGGTGCACCTGTGGCCGTTCGTGCCGCTGTTCTATCCCGCGCTCGTCTCGCTGTACCACAATGCGACGCTGTCGATCGCCCGCG
>JAICLV010000013.1 GCA_025925185.1 Acidothermaceae bacterium | reverse complement strand
CGGCAGCGTCTGCGTGGCGAGCACGTGCTCGACCTCGCTGGTGCCGATGCCGAACGCGAGTGCGCCAAACGCGCCGTGCGTCGAGGTGTGCGAGTCGCCACACACGATCGTCATGCCCGGCTGGGTCAGGCCCAGCTGCGGGCCGATGACGTGCACGATGCCCTGCGACGCGTCGCCCATCGGGTGCAGCCGGATGCCGAACTCCGCGCAGTTCTTGCGCAGCGTCTCGACCTGCGTGCGCGACACGACGTCGGAGATCGGCTTGTCGATGTCGAGCGTCGGCACGTTGTGGTCTTCGGTGGCGATCGTCAAGTCCGGACGACGCACGGGCCGGCCAGCCAGCCGAAGCCCGTCGAACGCCTGCGGGCTGGTCACCTCGTGGATGAGGTGCAGGTCGATGTACAGCAGGTCGGGCTCGCCCTCGGCGCTTCTCACGACGTGTTCTTCCCAGACCTTCTCGGCCAGCGTGCGTCCCATAGCAGGCACTGCCCTCACCCTTTCCGCAGCGGACTTGCATCTTAGATACTGAGACGGCAATATCAGTACATGGACGAGTGTAGCGGTGTCGGCGTTATCGACAAGTCAGTTGCCATTCTTTCCGCGCTCGAAGGCGGCCCGGCGTCGCTGGCAACGCTGGTGACGCTGACCGGGATGCCCCGCCCGACGGCGCACCGGCTGGCGGTCGCGCTGGAGCGGCACCGCCTGGTGGGCCGCGACGGCGAAGGCCGGTTCATTCTCGGGCCCCGGCTCGGCGAGCTCGCGACCGCAGGAGGGCAAGATCGGTTGATCGCGGTGGCCAACCCGGTGCTCGCCCGGTTGCGCGACGCCACCGGCGAGAGCACTCAGTTGTATCGGCGCCAGGGCGACGTGCGAGTGTGCGTGGCCGCGGCCGAACTGGCCGCCGGCCTGCGCAACACGGTGCCGATCGGCACCCGATTGCCCTTGACCGCTGGCTCAGCGGCCCAGGTGCTCCTCGCTTGGGAAGAGCCCGACCGACTGCACAAGGGCGTCGCCGCCGCGGTGTTCACCGCCACCGCCCTGGCGAAGGTGCGCCGGCAAGGCTGGGCGATGAGCGTCGCCGAGCGGCAACCGGGGGTCGCCTCCGTGTCGGCGCCGGTGCGCTCGCCGGCCGGGCGGGTCATCGCGGCGGTGTCGGTCTCCGGGCCAATCGAACGACTCAGCCGCAACCCGGGTCGACTGCACGCGCGGGCGCTGGTGGCGGCGGGCGAGGCGATCACCCGGGCGTTGCAGCGCGCCGGCGCCTGACACCGGTCGATCAATATCCGGTCGATCAGGTGCTGGTCGCCGACCCCAGCTTCACCGAAGCGGTCGCCCGCTGCCCGTCGCGCGTGTAGGTGACCGCCACCGTCGAGTTCGGCACGGCGGCGTGCGTCGCGGCGATCAGCGAGTCGGCGTCGACCACCGTGCGCGCGCCGAACTTCACCAAGATGTCGCCGGACTTGATGCCGGCCTTCGCCGCCGGGCCGCCCGCTGTCACCGACACGATTTTCGCGCCGTTCGGCGTGTGCAACGTGGCGTCGATCGAGTCGTTGACCCCGATGCCGATGACGGCGTGGCTCGCGTGTCCGGTCTGCTGCAGCTCGCCGATGACGCGCTTGGCCTCGCTGATCGGGATCGCGAACCCGACACCGATGTTGCCCGACTGCCCGGCCTGCTGCTGGTCAAGCGTCGCGATCGCGGTGTTGATGCCGATGACGTGACCAGCCATGTCGACCAGCGGGCCGCCGGAGTTGCCGGGGTTGATGGCCGCGTCGGTCTGAATCGCGTCGAGCACGGTGGGCGTCGTGCCGTTGCCGTTGCCGTTGCAACTCTGGGTGCAGACCGGGCGGTTCAGCGAGCTCACGATGCCCGACGTCACGGTGTTGGACAACCCAAGCGGCGAGCCGACCGCCACCACCTGCTGGCCGACCACGATCGTTGGATCTTGCGCGAGCGTCGCGGGGTGCAGGCCACTCACGTCGGACGCCTTGATGACGGCGAGGTCGGACGTCGGGTCGCGCCCGACGATGGAGGCTTTCGCAGTATTGCCGTCGCTGAACGTCACCGCGATGACGCCACCTCCGGCCGCCGCCTCGACGACATGGTTGTTGGTGACGATTTGACCGTCGGCGCTCACGATGATGCCCGTGCCTTCGTCCTGCTGGCCCGAGCCGGTGACGATGATCGAGACGACCGACGGCAGCAGCGTCTGCGCGACACCCGCTGACGATCCGGCCGGCAGGCTCGCCACGACCGTCGGCGCCGGATTGCTGATCGGGTTCGGCGTGTCGTCGGACGACGTGTTCGAGTCGCGGGTCGCGGCCACCACGCCGCCGCCGACGCCAGCGCCGACAAGCGCCGCGACGAGCGCGACCAACAGCAATGACGGCAGGCCACGCGACCGGCGCTCGCGCCCGGCGGACCCGCTCCCCGCCATCACCGGCTGCCCGAAGGTGCTCTGCCAGGACGACGGCTGTTGCGCGGGCTCGTATGGCGACCGTTCGTACGGCGACCGCTCGTAGAGCGGCTGCTGGGGGGCCGACTGCCCGTGCGGGGCGCCGTCGGTCGGCGGCAGCCCGTAGCCGGGTTGGCGATATCCGGACGGCGCGCCCGCGGACGCGCTCGTCGGGTCGCCGGAGCTCGCGTCGTCCGAGCTGACCTCGTCTGCCGCCGGCGTCGCAGCGGCAGGCCGCGCCCACCAGGTCGGCGACTCAGGCGGTGCGGAGGGCTGAGGTGGGGAGGGCTGAGGCGGTGCCGAGTCGTGGAGCGGCGGCGTGGGCTCGAGCGGCTCCGTGGAATGCCACCCCTGCTCGTCTGCTGGCCGGTCTTCGTCGGTCATGTGGCTGACGCTCCCGCATCGCGCTGTGATTTCCCTGAGTCAACACGGTCTGTGCCGAGGCCGTCGGCGCGGTCGAACCAGCCGGACGGCACCGGTTCGGCCGGCTCGGCGGCGGCGCTGCGGCCTGGCAGGTCGAGCACCATCAGCGTGCCACCGCTGCTGGCCCGGCCTGCCGACACGCTACCGGCATGGCGTTCGGCGGCTTGCCGCACGATCGCGAGCCCGAGGCCCGACCCGGGCATCGCACGCGCGTTAGTCGAGCGGTAGAACCGGTCGAAGACGCGCGGCAAGTCGGCGTCGGCGATGCCCGGCCCGTCGTCCTCGACGGTCAACCGACCGTCCGCGAGCCGCACCCGCACCCGCCCACCGGGCGGACTCCACTTCACCGCGTTGTCGAGCAGGTTGGTGACGGCCCGCTCCAGCGTCGAGGCCTCTCCGTGCACCACCCAGGAGCCGAGCTGGACGTCGAAGCGCACATCGGTGCCCCGCCTGCGCACCCGCTCGACCGCGCGCTCGGTCACCGCGCTCAGGTCGACGTCCTCGAACGTCGCGGTCGGCGCCTCGTCGCGGGCCAACTCGACCAGGTCTGACACCAATCCCGACAGCTCCTCGACCTGCGCGCGGACGTCGACAAGCAGCGCCTGCCGCTCGGTCGGAGACAAACCGCGCTCCCCCGCGGCGTCGCTTTGCGCGAGCAGGTCGAGGTTCGTGCGCAGGCTGGTCAGCGGGGTGCGCAACTCATGACCCGCGTCGGCCACCAGCTGTCGCTGCCGGGTGCGCGAGACGTCGAGTGCGACGAGCATCGAGTTGAAGCTGCTGGCGAGGCGCCCGAGCTCGTCGTCGCTGTGAATGTCGATCGGCGTCAACTCTCCGGTGCGGGCGATGTTCTCGGTCGCCGTGGTCAGCCGCTCAACCGGACGCAACCCGGTGCGCGCGACGATGAGCCCGGCGATCGCCGCGAGCGCGATGCCTGCGACGCCCACCGACAGCAGCACGACCCCGAGGTGCTCGAGCGTCATCGTGGTCTCGGCCATCGATCGCGCGAGCACGATCGCCTCCCCCGGACCAGACTGGACGGCCGCGACGCGGTACTCGACGCCCGCTACCCGCAACGTGCGGATCGACGACTGCGATTTGTCTTGCGCCACAGCGAGTTCCGGCCCGCTCTTGAGCGGGATCGCAAACGGCCGGTCTTGCGTCGCGCCGTAGACGGTGCCATCGGCGGACACGAAGAACACCTTGTTCTCGGACGTCAACAAGAACAGGCTCGACTGATCGAAGAACGTCGACTGCGGGTCGAGTTGCAGCTCGGCGGCGGCGTTCGCCCGCGATTTCAGCGACGAGTCAAGCTGGTGGAACAGCTCCACTCGCATCGTCAAATAGGCGGCGAGCGACACGACCGCCACCGCGAAGCCGGCCGTCGCCGCAGCCAACAACGACACCCGCGCCCGCAGTGTCGGTCCGGCGAAGCCGTGCAGCTTGTCGGTGATTCGGCCGACCGGCGCCGGCGAGATCACGACGGCAGCTCGCGCAACGAGTAGCCGACCCCGCGCACGGTGTGGATCAACCGCGGCTCGCCCTCGGCCTCGAGCTTGCGACGCAGATAACCGACGTAAACCTCAAGTGAGTTGGCCGTGGTCGGGAAGTCGTAACCCCACACCTCTTCGAGGATTTGCCCGCGCTCGAGGACCTGCCGCGGGTGGCGCATCAACAACTCGAGTAAGTGGAACTCGGTGCGGGTCAAGGTGATCGACCGCTTGTCACGCCACACCTCGCGGGTGCCCAGGTCGAGCACCAAATCGGAGAACTTCAGCTGCTGGTTGGCCTCCGGGCCGCCGAGCGTTCGGCGCAGCAGCGCCCGTAGCCGGGCCAGCAACTCATCGAGCGCGAACGGCTTGACCAGGTAGTCGTCGGCGCCCGCGTCGAGCCCGCTCACCCGGTCGGCGACCGACTCGCGGGCGGTCAACATGAGGACTGGGATGTCTTCGCCCGCGGCGCGCAGCCGCCGGCAGGTCTCGAGGCCGTCGAGGCCCGGCATCATGACGTCGAGGATCACGGCCTCCGGGCGGCGCAGGGCGATCGCGGTGAGCGCCCGCTGCCCGTCCTCGGCGAGGTCGACCTCATAGCCGTTGAACGCCAAAGACCGGCGCAGGGAGTCCCTGACACCGGGATCGTCGTCGACGACGAGTACGCGCACGCGTCAAGTCTGCCCGTTGTCGCTGAACGAATCCTGAGTGACCGCTGGGCTCGACCCGGCCTGGATCGCGAGAACGTCGTCGATGAGGTCGGCCTGGTCGGCGGTCTTGTCGGGCCGGTAACGCAACACCCGGGCAAACCGCAGGGCCACGCCACCGGGGTACCGGCTCGACCGCTGCACGCCGTCGAAGGCGATCTCGACCACGATCTCGGGCCGCAGGTAGACCGTGTAGGAGTCGCGGCGCGCCTCTCGCTCGAGGAACTCGCGGGTCTGCCAGGCGAGCATCTCGTCGGTGAGCCCCTTGAAGGTCTTGCCCAGCATGACGAAGCCGCCGGCGGCGTCGCGCGCGCCGAGGTGCAGGTTCGACAGTTTTCCGCGCCGGCGGCCGTGCCCCCACTCCGCGGCGAGCACCACGAGGTCGAGGGTGTGGCGCGGCTTCACCTTCACCCACCCGGCCCCACGTCGTCCGGCCTCGTAGGGTGCGGAAAGCGACTTCACCACGACGCCCTCGTGCCCGCGCGCGATCGCGTCGGCGAAGAACTCGGCGGCCGCGCCAGGGTCGTCGCTGACCAGCCTCGGCACCCGCAGGATTTCGGGGACGACGCGCTCGAGTTCGCGCTGCCGCTGTTCCCCCGGCAACTTCAACAGCGGCGTGCCGTCAAGGTGCAGGACGTCGAAAACGAACATGGTCAGCGGAATCTTCCCCCGCAGCTGGTCGACGGCGAGCCGGCTGCTGGTGCGCGCGGCGGTCTCTTGGAACGGACGGGCGCGGCCGTGCGCGTCGAGGGCGATCGCCTCGCCGTCCAAGACCACGTCGTGGACGTCGAGGGCCGCGACGGCGTCGACGATCTCGGGCACCCGCTCGGTGATGTCGTCGAGCGTGCGGGTGAACACGCTGACCCGCTCGCCGACGCGATGCGCCTGTACGCGGATGCCGTCGAGTTTCCACTCCACCGCGACCGGCCCGCCACCGAGCTTGTCCATGGCGGCCGCCACACTCGACGCGGACTGCGCCAGCATCGGCTGCACCGGTCGGCCGACCTGCAAGTCGATACCGGCGAGCCCGGCGGACCCCTCGCGAGCGGCGACGGCGGCCACCGCGGGCAAGTCGCCGCGCAGCATGACGGCCTGCCGGACGTCGGCGAGCGAAAGCTCAAACGCCTTCGCGATCGCGTCGGTCATCACGCCGTCGAGCGCGCCCTGCCGAAGCTCGCCCACCGCCAGCAGCCGAAGGAAGTCCTGCTCGTCGGCCGTCGCCGCGGCGAACAACCGCGCGATCGATCCCGCGCGGGCGGCCTGCGAGCCCACCCCGGAGGCGGCGGCGATGCGCTCGAAGGCGGCGTCGACCTCGGCGACAGTCAGACTCGGGTTCACGGCCGGCGGCGGCAGGTCGCGCAGCGAAGCCCAGCCGACGCCGGTGCGACGCTGCCGCAGCTCACCCGAGAGATACGCCACAACCGTGGACACGTCGTCCGGCGTCGTGGTGCGAAGCACATCGGCGATCAGCCCGACCTTGCGCGAGCGGGCCGACGTCGCGGCGACGGCGCGCGACGCGTCGACCAGCGTCGCGAGTGGGGTCGGCGCGTCGTCCATGCGGCGATTCTCGCGGACGGATACGTCATCGCACCGGCGGCGCTGGCCCGCGTCAACGCGAGGGCGCGCTCATCCGCAGGCCAGACTCGGGCAACACGATGACGTCGGGAAGCACGATCACCCGATCGGGTTCGTCGTCGACGTCGACTTCGGCGTGCCAAGCAGCAGCCAACCGCGCGTCATGTTCGCGCCACTGGCGGCGTTGCTCGCGCATCCAATGCGTCTGCGACCACCACTGCAGGCCCCCCACCGGGCCACCCCCTCACCAAAGACGGGCTCAACCTAGCGCCACGGTGAGATGTGGAATACCCCCCATTCGGGGGGTACGGCCATCCGGCGGTCGGGCGTGGGCTACCCGCGAATCCAGGCGGCGGTGTCGGTCGGCAGCCGTCCATCGTCGAGCGGCCCGCTCGTGATGAGGACGTCGCCCGCCGGCAGGCCGGCGGGAATTGGGCCGAAGTTGACCGCGCAAATCAGGCCGCTCTGGCGGCGGAACACGAGCCGCTGTGGCCCGCGTTCGAGCCACTCCAGGGCGCCGTCGCCGCCGAGCTCGGCCCGGACTCGCAACGCGGCTTGGTAAAGCGCGAGGGTCGACTGCGGGTCGTCGCGTTGGGCGGCTCTGGCGAGCGCCGCCCACGCCGCAGGTTGCGGCAGCCACGCCGGCCCTGGGCCGAATCCGAACGACGGCCCTTCCGCTTCCCAGGGGATCGGCACCCGGCATCCGTCGCGCCCTTTGTCGTGGTGGCCGGACCGCTCCCAGGTCGGGTCTTGCAGCAGGTCGCGCGGGAGGTCGGCGACCTCGGGCAGGCCGAGTTCCTCGCCTTGGTAGATGTACGCCGAGCCGGGCAGCGCGAGCATGAGCAACGCGGCGGCGCGGGCGCGTCGCAGGCCCACCGCGCCGTCGATTCGCGGCGCGGTGCCGTCGCTCATCAACCACGCCGCTTGGTCGGTCTTGGGCGGCAGCGCGTATCGGGTGGCGTGCCTGATGACGTCGTGGTTAGACAACACCCACGTCGTCGCGGCCCCGACGTCGGCGGCCTCGTCGAGCGACGCGTCGATCACCTCGGCGAACGCTGAGCAGTCCCACGGTGCGAGCAGGAATGGGAAGTTGAAGGCCTGGTGCAACTCGTCGTCGCGCACGTAACGACCCAGGCGGCCAGGGGCGACCCACGCCTCAGCGACGGCGATCCGGGGCGGCGTGTACTCGTCGAGCACCTTGCGCCACTCCCGGTAAATGTCGTGGACGTCGTCGCGGTCCCACAGCGGATGGTCTTGAACGCTGTACCGCATCGCCTTGTCGACCGACGCCGCTCCGAGGTCGGGCAGCGGCTCCGCGAGGTTCTTCGCCAATCCGTGGGCGACGTCGATGCGAAACCCGTCGACACCGCGGTCAAGCCAAAACCGCAGCACCGATTCGAATTCCGCGTGCACCTCAGGATGCGTCCAGTCGAGGTCTGGCTGTTGCGGCGCGAACATGTGCAGGTACCACTGCCCGTCGGCGACGCGGCTCCACGCCGAACCGCCGAAGTTGGAGTGCCAGTCGGTGGGCGGCTGATCGCCGCTGTGGCCCCGGCCGTCGCGAAAGATGTAGCGGGCCCGCTCGGGCGAACCCGCGGGCGACGCAAGAGCCGCTTGAAACCACGCGTGCTGATCGGACGTGTGGTTGGGCACGAGGTCGACGATCACCTTGAGGCCGAGGTCATGCGCCTGGACGACGAGCGCGTCGAAGTCGGCGAGCGTTCCCAGCGACGGCTCGACGTCGCGATAATCGGCGACGTCGTAACCGCCGTCGGACATCGGCGACGGGTAAAACGGCGTTAGCCATAGCGCGTCGACGCCGAGATCCGCGAGCGCCGGCAGTCGCCGGGTGATACCCGGGAGATCGCCCACGCCGCTGCCGTCGTGGTCAGAGAAGCTGCGGACGTACACCTGGTAAATGACGGCGTTCCGCCACCACTCGTTTCGGCTCATGCTCCCAACCTAGGCAACCTGCACGAGGCGCTGCCGTTGGCGGCCAAAACCCTCGATCGCCAACTCCATCACGTCGTCGGCTCGCAGGTACGGCTTGGGATCCGGCTGGCCGAGCGCGACGCCCGCCGGCGTGCCGGTGTTGATGACGTCGCCGGGCCGAAGCACCATGAACTGGCTAACGTAGCGGACGATCTCGCCGACGCCAAAGACCATGTCGCGGCTGTTGCCGTCTTGCTTCAGCTTGCCGTTCACCGATAGCTGCAAGGTGAGCGCTTGCGGGTCGGCGACGTCGCCCGCCGGCACCAGCCACGGGCCTAGCGGGTTGAACGTCTCGCAGCTCTTGCCCTTGTCCCACTGACCGCCGCGCTCGAGCTGGAACTCACGCTCGGAGACGTCGTTCGAAATGGCGTAGCCGGCGACGCAGCTGAGAGCTGATCTCTCGTCATCGAGATACCTCGCCGTCTTGCCGATGACGACGGCCAGCTCGACCTCCCAGTCGGTCTTCACCGACTTCCGCGGGATGAGCACGTCGTCGTTCGGGCCGACGATCGTGCCCGGGTCTTTCATGAAGATGACCGGCTCGGTCGGCAACGCGGCGCCGGTCTCCGCCGCGTGGTCGCGATAGTTCAGACCGATACAGACGACCTTCCCGACCTTCGCGATCGGCGGCCCAACCCGCAAACCAAGCGTCTCGAAGGCCCCGGACGACGGAATGCGCCCCGCCTCCACCTCGGCGCGTGCGCGTTCGACACCGCCGCCGGCGAGGAAGGCGCCGTCGATGTCAGCGGTGAGGGAGTCGAGTGCGAAGGCGGCGCCGTCAAGCAGCGCGTACGGACGCTCGTGACCTGCGTCGCCCAACCGGGCGAGGTGAAATGCCACTTCCGCTCCGTTCGCTGTTTGTGCACCCGCCGCGCAGCATTATCGCGAACTCCGCGCAACGACCTCGACGCCGGGCGTGTGCCGCGCATCGGCCTGAGGCTCAGGTTCGACGCGAGTTGCCCGAAAACGCCGTAGTCGCAGGCTGTTCGACACGACGAACACGCTCGAGAACGCCATTGCCGCACCCGCGATCAGCGGGTTCAACAAGCCGGCGGCGGCGAGTGGCAGCGCGGCGACGTTGTAGCCGAACGCCCACACCAGGTTGCCCTTGATCGTGCGCAAGGTCGCTCGCGACAACCGGATCGCGTCGCCCGCGGCGCGCAGGTCGTTGCCGACGAGGGTGAGGTCGCTCGCCTCGATCGCGACGTCGCTGCCGCTGCCCATCGCGATGCCAAGGTCGGCCTGCGCGAGAGCGGCGGCGTCGTTGACGCCGTCGCCGACCATCGCGACGGTTCGGCCGGACTCCTGCAACCGCTGGACTTCTCGCACCTTTTGCTCCGGCAGCACCTGGGCGATGACCTCATCGACACCGACCGCGGCGGCCACCGCGCGCGCCGCGCGTTCGTTGTCGCCCGTCAACAACACCGGCCGCAAGCCGAGCTGGCGAAGGAGCTGAATGGCGGCCGCGCTCGTCGGCTTCACCGTGTCGGCGACGGCGAGAACGGAACGTGCGACACCGTCCCAGGCCACGTAAACCGCCGTCTGGCCAAGGCTTTCCGCGCGAGCGGCCGCCGTGTGCAGCGGCTCGGAAATCGACACCCCCCAATCGGCGAGCAGGGTCGCGCGCCCTGCCACCACCGCGTGCCCCGCGACGATCCCTTGGACGCCGAGGCCTTGATGGTTCTCGAAGGACTCGACAGGCTCGAAGCCACCGGCTCGCTCGCGTTGCGCCGCCGCGATCGCTCGCGCGATCGGGTGCTCGGACGCGTTCTCGAGCGAGCCGGCGAGTCGCAACACGTCGCGCTCGTCCTCGCCGTCGGCCGAGACGACGCGAAGGAGCGCCATCGTGCCGGTCGTGACGGTGCCGGTCTTGTCGAGCACGATCGTGTCGACCTGACGGGTGGATTCGAGGATCTCTGGGCCCTTGATCAGAATGCCCAGCTGGGCTCCGCGGCCGGTGCCGACGAGCAACGCCGTCGGCGTCGCCAAGCCGAGAGCGCACGGGCAGGCGATGATCAGCACCGAGACCGCCGCCGCAAACGCGGTTTCGAGGGTTTCTCCCGACGCCAGCCAAAACCCGAAGGTGCCGACCGCGAGGGCGATCACCAGCGGCACGAAGACTCCGGAGATGCGGTCGGCAAGCCGCTGGGCGGGGGCCTTTCCGCTCTGCGCGGCGGTGACGAGCCGCCCGATCTGCGCGAGGGCGGTGTCGTCGCCAACCCGCGTAGCCCGCACCACGAGCGCGCCGCCGACGTTGACCGTGGCACCGGTCACCACGTCGCCCGGCCGCACCTCGACCGGGACGGACTCTCCGGTGAGCAGCGACGCGTCGACCGCGGACGAGCCTTGGACGACGACGCCGTCGGTCGCGATTTTCTCCCCCGGGCGCACGATGAACGAGTCTCCGACGACCAGCTCGCCGACGGGCACCCGAGTCTCGCGCCCGTCGCGTAGGACCGCGACGTCCTTCGCTGCGAGCCCGAGCAGCGCGCGCAGCGCTGCGCCGGAGCGACGCTTTGCCCGCGCCTCGAAGTAGCGGCCGGCGAGGATCAAAACGGTCACGACCGCGGCGACCTCGAGATACAGCTGCTCCCCGCCTCGCCCGCGTTCGATCGCCAAGCTGAACGGCATCTTCATGCCTGGCTCGCCTGCGCCGCCGACGAAAAGCGCGTAGACGCTCCAGCCGAACGCGGCGAGCGTGCCGACGGAGATCAGCGTGTCCATCGTCGCGGCGCCGTGCCGCAGGTTGAGCCAGGCCGCGCGGTGGAACGGGTATGCCCCCCACGCGACGACCGGACCGGCGAGCGCGAACGAAAGCCATTGCCAGTAGGTGAACTGCAACGGCGGGGTCATCGCGAACACCAGCACCGGAAGCGCGAGTATCGCGGACAGCGCGAGCCGCGTGCGCAGTTGGCCGAGCGCCGGGTCGACATCACCCTCGTCGTCCGAGCCGGGTTCTTCTTCGCGGACGGCGGGAAACGTCGCGGAGTAGCCCAGCGCTTCGACACGGGTGATGACGTCTTGCGGCGTGATCGTGTCGTCGTGGATGGTGACCGTGGCGTGCTCGGTGGCGTAGTTGACGCTGGCCTCGACGCCCGGCAGCTTGTTGAGCTTCTTGCCGATCCGCGCGGCACAAGAGGCGCACGTCATGCCGCCGATGGCGAGCTCCACGGTCGACCCGTTCACGGTGCTCATGACGCGAGTTCGTACCCCGCTTCGTCGATCGCGGCGGCGACGTCGGCGCGATCGAGTGGCGCGGCACTGGCGACGGTGGCGGTTCCGCTGGCGAGATCGACCTTGACGTCGGACACACCCGGCAGCTTGCTCAGCTCGGCGGTGACCGCGTGGACGCAGTGGGCGCAGGTCATCCCGGTGACGTTGTAGGTCCGTTCGCTCATGACGCTTCTCCTTCTCGACGCTGTGGCATACTATACCCCCTGGGGGTACAAAGTGAAACGGGAGCGCGCATGGAAACCAGGGGCTACACCGACAAGAAGGACGCCGTTCAAAAGCGGCTGCGGCGCATCGAAGGGCAGGTGCGCGGTCTGCAGCGCATGGTAGACGACGACGTCTACTGCATCGACATCCTGACCCAGATTTCCGCTGCCACCAAAGCATTGCAGGCGGTCGCGCTCGAGCTGCTCGAAGACCATCTGGGCCATTGCGTGAGTCACGCCATCACCTCCGGCGGCCCCGACGCCGACGCGAAGATTCGGGAGGCGTCTGACGCGATCGCGCGCCTGGTCCGGTCGTGACTCGGCTGCGGTCAACACCGGCCCGACGCGCTGAGCAACTCTGCGACGTCGTCCTGGTAAGGGAAACTCCCGGGTTCGTACCCGCACCACGGCTCCTCCGCGAACGGGTCGCCGGTCATCGCGTAGGCGCGTGACCGCGATCCACCGCACACCGCCGCGAACTCGCAGCGCCCGCACCGGCCACCGAAGCTTGCTACGTCGCGCAATTCACGGAACAGTGTCGACCCGCGGTAAATCCGCGACAGCGTCTGCTCGCGAACGTTTCCCGCGGCCAACGGAAGGAACCCGCTGGGGTGGACGTCACCGAGATGCGAGACGAAGACGAAGCCGCGCCCGGCGTTGACGTCCATCGGCGTGCGCCGTGCCCGCCGCGGCACGCCCGACATCGTTGTCGCGAGATCCGCCGTCAACCGCCGGTATAACGGACCGAGGCCCAATACGTCGGCGGGGTCGAGGCCGCGACGTTCGATGACCGTGCGTTGCACGGCGACGCGGCGAAAATGATGCGCCTCCGTCGTCCGAGATGGCACGAATGTCCCTGCGTCGTAGATGAAATTCAGCACGTCCTCCACGGTCGTCGCATCGAGGGCGTCGAGTTGCCGACCGCGACCGGTCGGCACAAGGAGGAACGCGCTCCACGACATCGCGCCGTACGACGCGACCAATCCGGCGATCGCAGGAAGGTCGGTCAGATTGTGCTTCGACACCGACGAGTTGATCTGAACCTTCAGGCCGAGTGCACGCGCGGCCGCCCATGCGCGAATCGTGTGCTCGAAGACGCCGCCGACACCGCGGAACACGTCGTGGATGCGCGCCCTCGAACCGTCCAGGCTCAGAGAGATCGCGGTCGCGCCGGCGTCCCTGAGCGCCGCGAGGTTGTCTCTCGTCAAGGACGGCGTGCCCGATGGCGACACAGCGACCGCGAGTCCGTGGCCCACCGCGCCGCGAACGATGTCCAAAAGGTCGTCGCGCGCGAACGGATCGCCGCCGGTGATGACGAACAGCGGCGCCGGATGGCCGAACTCCGCCACCTGCGCCGCGAGATCGACGGCCTCTTTGGTTGACAGCTCGCCAGACTGCCGATTCGGCTGGGCTTCTGCCCTGCAGTGCCGACAGGCGAGCGGGCACGCGCGGGTGCTTTCCCAGATGACGATGAACGGCCGATCGCCGACGGCGTGACGCGGCGCACGCAGCACCGGTCGCGAAGGGTGAGGGTTCTCAGACATCACCCTCATGCAACCGAGTGCCTCACCCAAGCCGAAGGGCCGAAGGTCCCAAGAGTCAGGGAAACCGGCCCTTCACAAGCTGACGCCCTCGACATTGCCAGTTGCGGCAAAACTGTTGTGTTGACACAATCGTTGTGTGAACACAACCGATCCGCATGAGCAGCGCTGGCTGACGCTCGCCGTCTGCTGCATGAGCCTGCTGATCGTCAGCCTTGACAGCACGATCGTCAACATCGCGCTGCCGTCGATCCGGCGTGATCTGCATACGTCGCTCAGCGACCTGCAGTGGACCGTCGATGGCTACGTCCTCGTCCTCGCCATGCTGCTGATGATGTCGGGGTCGCTCGGCGATCGGCTGGGCAGACGGCGGGTCTTTCGCATCGGCCTCGCGCTCTTCACGTTGGGCTCGCTGCTGTGCAGCGTGGCGCCGGCACTTGGCTGGCTGGTCGCCTTCCGGATGTTGCAGGCACTCGGCGGCTCGATGATGAACCCGGTCGCGATGGGCATCATCGTCAACACGTTTCGCGACGCCGGAGAACGAGCGCGGGCCATCGGGATTTGGGGTGCTGTCGTCGGCGTCAGCATGGCGCTCGGACCAGTCGTCGGTGGGGCGCTGGTGGCGGCGGCCGGTTGGCGTTCGGTCTTTTGGGTCAACATCCCGATCGGGCTGACCGCGTTGGCGTTGACCTGGTTCTACGTCCCGGAGTCGCGCGCGTCGAGGGCGCGCGCGATCGATCCTGTCGGGCAGGTGCTCGTCATCGCACTGCTCGGTTCGCTGACCTACGCGATTATCGAGGCGCCCACGCGAGGATGGCACTCGGCCCTCACGTTGACGCTGTTCGCGGTGAGCGCGATCGCGGCCGCAGCGCTGGTGATTGTCGAGTCTCGCCGAGCGGAGCCGTTGATCGACCTGCGGTTCTTCCGGTCGGCGCCGTTCTCCTCGGCGACGCTCACCGCCGTCGCGTCGTTCGCGGCACTGGGAATTTTCCTGTTCGTCAACACCTTGTATCTGCAGAACGTCCGCGGCTACTCCGCCATCGCCGCGGGCCTGCTGACGCTGCCGATGGCCGCAGTCGCGGGAATCAGCTCCCCACTGTCGGGGCGGCTCGTCGCGGCCCGAGGCGACCGAATTCCGCTTATCGTGTCGGGCGCCGCCATCGCCGTCGGCGCGGCTTTGCTGCTCGACATGTCGCCGCACACTCCGCTTGCGCAGCTGCTCGCCGCGTACGCCATTGTCGGCCTCGGTTTCGGGGTCGTCAACGCCCCGATCACCAACACCGCGACGTCGGGAATGCCGCGCGCTCAAGCGGGTGTCGCTGCGGCAATCGCCTCGACCAGCCGCCAGGTCGGAGTTTCGCTCGGCGTTGCGATCAGCGGGTCGCTGCTGGCGAGCATGTCGGGCGCTCGATTCACCACACATGCCATCTGGGGGATCATGCTGGGCTGCGGCCTGGCGGTCGTCGCGCTCGGCATCGTTGGCACGGGCCGGTGGGCGGCCTCGACCGCCGGCCGCACTCGCCATCTCCTTTACCACGAAGGGGCCGAACATGAACTCATCCTCCGCTGACACACCCGCCCAGGTGTGGTCGCTGATGCAGTCGTTCGTCGAGGCGAACTCCGCGCGCACGAAGCTGCGCGAGCAACTCGGCACCGCGCTCGGCTCCGGCCGCGGCAAGATAAAAGCGCTGCTACTGCTGGAAAAAGAGCCGCTCACCCTCGCCGAAATCGCCGACGCGCTGCAGGTCGACCGGCCTTACACGACCGTCATTGTGAACCGTCTCGAGTCGTTCGACCTCGTTGAACGCACGATCGACGCCCGTGACAGGCGGCGCAAACTCGTCGCCCTCACGTCGTCCGGCCGCGAGGTGGTGAACACAGCGCGCAGAGTGCTCGACACTCCACCCGTGGGACTCACCCGGCTCAGTCGAGCCGAGTTGCGCCAGCTCGCGACGTCGCTGTCAAAGCTTTCAAGCTCGGACGACGCGTCGCGCTAAGAGCGGCGCGACGAGGTCGGCGAGCGCGGCGAGGCTCTCGCGCTGCAACTCGACGAGGTCGCGCGTCTCGCCGGGCGCGATCCAGCGGCCGAACGCGTCGTTGAACACCGACACCGCGAGGTCGCCCCCCAACTGCGCGACCACGGCTACGACGCCGCGCTCCTTGAGTTTCGCGGCGACGGCAGTGGCGAGCTTGGCCAGCTTGAGCAGCTCGCGTTCGTGCAGTTGCTCGTTCGCCTCGATAACCGCATGCCTGGCCCGCGCATACTCGCGGCCGCGAGCCCGCTGCAGGGCGTCGCCCCCGCCGGCCGCGGCGGCGGCGACCAGGTCGATGAGCGAGGCCGCCTCGGGTACTGCGTCGATCGCGTCGACGAAAGCCGACTCGAACTGATCCTGGCCCGCGAACAGCACCTCTCGCTTGTCAGCGAAGTAGCGGAAGAACGTTCGCTCGGTGACGCCGGCCCGCTCGGCGATGTCCGCGACGGTCGTCGCGTCGAACCCACGCTGGGCGAACAGCTCCAATGCGGCTTGCGGGAGGCGTTGCGCCGCCCCTGGCTCCCAACGTCCCATCAGTTCTCCAGACCCACTGCGATCGCCGGCTGCGAGGGTAGCGCGGCCGATTCGTGATGACAGAGTCTGACATCACCTGGTAGCTTCATGATGACAGTATCTGACATCAGCTTCGGAGGAGCGGTTCATGAACGTCTTCGTCACTGGGGCGTCGGGATTCATCGGCAGCACAGTCGTCGCCGAACTCGTCGCCGCCGGCCACGAGGTGACCGGGCTCGCGCGCTCGGAGGACTCGGCGGCAGCGGTCAAGCGGCTCGGCGCAACGGTCCACCGCGGCGATCTCGACGACCTCGACGCGATTCGCGCTCGAGCGGCGGCGGCCGACGGCGTCGTCCACCTTGCGAACAAGCACGACTGGGCCAACGTCGCGGAGTCCAACCGCGCCGAGCGGGCGGCGGTCGAGGCGATCAGCGAGGCGCTCGCCGGGTCAGACCGGCCATTCGTCCTCGCCTCCGGCTTCCCCTTCGCTCTCGGGCGGGCGATCACCGAGAGCGACCCGAGCCCGCACGTCGGGCCGGACTCCCCTCGCGGCGGCGCGGAGAATCTCGCCCTCGGGTACGCCGGCCGGGGAGTGCGCGTCGTCGCGGCGCGGTTCGCCCCGACCGTGCACGGCGAGAGCGACCACGGCTTCATCGCGACCGTCGCGGACGCCGCACGAAGGCGCGGAGCGGTTCCGTACGTGGGCGACGGCGCCAACCGATGGGCCGCCGTGCACCGATCTGACACCGCGCGGCTCGTTCGACTCGGGTTGGAGAAGGCGCCGGCCGGCACGATCCTGCACGCCGTGGCTGAACAGGGCGTGCCCTTCCGGCAGGTCGCCGAAGCCCTGGCCGAGCGCCTCGACGTGCCGGCGACTTCGGCTGCGGCAGAGCAGCTAGCCGAGGAAATTCCTTTCGTAGGAGGCTTTCTCGGCCTCGACGTGACGGCGTCAAGCCAGCTAACCCGCGAGCTGCTCGGCTGGACGCCGGTCGGCCCGACGCTGCTCGAGGACATCGCGGCCGGCCACTACGACCGCTGACGAAGAGCGTGCGCGTCGTCGCCGACAACGACCGCGACCATTCCTCACGGGAAGGCGACGCAATCATCGGGCTGAGTCGCGCCGACAACGAGCCGGTAGCCCATGCCCGTCTCCGTCAACAGGCAGCATGGATGCGCTGGATCAGGTTCGAGCTTGCGCCGCAACTGCGCCATATAGACGCGCAGGTAGTGAGTTTCGACGCCATAGCCGGGGCCCCACACCTCCTGGAGTACCTGCCGCCCGCTGACCAACCGCCCAGGGTGACGGGCCAAGAGTTCGAGGAAGTGCCACTCCGTGGGGGTCAACCGAACCACGGCCCCACCGATACCGCTGACGCGCTGCGTGGCAAGGTTGACCTCGAAATGACGGGTGCGCACCACCGGCGCATCGGGTGCCGGGCTGCTCCGCCGCGTCGCCGCGCGAAGTCGGGCCAGCAGCTCGTCCATTCCGAAGGGCTTGGTCACGTAGTCGTCGGCCCCAGCATCAAGAGCAGCGACCTTTTCGACCTCCTGCTCGCGCGCGGACAACACGATGATCGGTACCGCTGACCATCCTCGAATGCCGTTGATGACATCCGTGCCGTCCATGTCCGGGAGCCCAAGATCGAGAATCACGGCATCGGGTCGCTCGCGCGCCATCGAGGCGAGGCCGGAGGCACCGTCGAAGGCAGCGTGAACCTCGTACTCGCGAGCCGACAGGTTGATACGGAGCGTGCGTACCATTGCCGGCTCGTCTTCGATGACGAGAACGCTGGCCTTCATGACGCGACGTCCGCGGTTACCGACGCCTTCTTTGGGGCGGCCGCAAGGTCGATGCGCATCGTGAGCCCCCCGCCCAGCGTTGAGAGCGCGCGTAGTTCGCCGCCCATCACTTCGACGAAGCCCTTGGCGACGGCGAGACCAAGCCCAACGCCACTACCTCGCCGCTGATCGCCAAGCTGGTGGAAGGGCTGCACGATGCGAGCGCGCTCATCCTCGGGGACACCCGGGCCGCTATCAATGACGTCGATCAACACCCGGCCACCTACCGCATGCGCGTGAAGCGTGGGCGGATGGCCGCGCGGGGAATACCGCAACGCGTTGCTGGCGAGGTTTGCCAGCGCCCGTTCCAATAATCCTGGGTCGGCAAGCACCAACGGCAAGTCATCGGCGATGTCGAAGCGCATCACGCCACCGTGGTCCAACGAGCTCGCCATCATCGGCGCAATCTCGTCGAGACCGACCGGCCGGAGGACCGGAGACAGCGCACCAGCGCTAACACGGCTCATGTCGAGAAGGTTGGCGATGAGGTCCGTGAGCCGGTCGGCCCCATCTTCGATCGTGGCGAGCAGCTCGGCGCGGTCCTCGGGCGACCAGTCGACATCTGTCTGGCGCAACGTGCTCACGCTCGCCTTCACAGCGGCGAGTGGTGTTCGAAGGTCGTGGCTGACAGCGGCCAAAAGCGTGGTGCGCATGCGGTCTGCCTCAGCCAGGCCTGCGGCTTGAGCAACCTGCATGCGGAGCCGGGCGCGCTGGAGCGCCGCTGCGGCTTGCGCACCATAACCCTCGAGGACGCGTGCGCTGACCGGCCCGCTCGCCGTTGCCGTGCGGGATGCGCGGAAACGGAGGCGCTGGCCAATCGCGATCTCGCGCACGCGCTCGCCGGACGCCGGGACGCCGGCAACGCGAACCCACGTGCCTTTCACCCGTTCGAGCAACTCCGACGAGTACCCCGTCGCGTCGCGCAGCTGGGCAAGCACCGCTTCCGCGCTGTCATCGCCGGCCAACACCTTGCGGGCGAGCTCAAGGAGGATCTCGGCCTCGGCCTTCAGCCGGTCGCTCGTCGCCGCGCGCGTGGCGGCCTGGAGAACGACACTGGAGACGACGGCAGCGACAGCAAGGAACAGGACCAGCGCCATGATGTCTTGCGGCGTATGAATGATCCAGGTGTGCACGGGCGGCGTCAGGTACCAGTTCAAGAAAAGACAGCTCGCGACCGCGGCAACCATCGCCGGCCAGAAGCCTCCGACCACCGCGACACAGACGACGGCAAACAGGTAGATCAGAACGTCATCGACGAGCGCGAGATGCGGCCTGAGCGCGGCGGTGCCCACGGTCAACAGCGGCGGCGTCAACAGTGCCATGCTCATGCCAATCATTAGTCGGCGTGAGCCCATGGCCGCCGCAAGGCGACGAGGATCGGCCCTCCTGTTCACAAGGTCGATTGTGGACTGCTATCGCTCGTCCGGCCATTCGGAGGGCCCGCCGAGCCCGATCTTGACGCTTTCCTAACGCCCGAGCTCACGATCTTGACTCCGGGCTTACGGCCGCAGACGCCTTGAATCTCTACCGTCGAACAGACGCAGCTCACGGAGGCTCAGTTGGCGATCCAGGTCGGTGCCAAACGGCTGCTCGTTGGCCGCCCGCTGCAAAGTCAGCAACTGCAGGAGACACTGCTGCCGAAATGGCTCGCGCTGCCCATCTTCGCCTCCGACCCACTGTCGTCCGTTGCCTATGCGACAGAGGAAATCGTGCTAGTCGCCGCGTACGGCGGGGCGGCCTATCTCGCATTCGCGAAGTGGATCGCGGTGGTCATCGCCGTCCTGCTCGTTGTCGTCGTGCTTTCGTACCGGCAGACCTGTCGCGCTTATCCAAACGGCGGTGGAGCATTTGCGGTCAGTCTCGACAACTTCGGCGAGAACGCGGCGTTGACTGCTGCGAGCGCGCTGCTCGTTGACTACGTCATGACAGTCGCGGTGTCTGTCGTCGCTGGTGTCGTGGCGATCACGAGCAGTGTCCCCTTTCTCAGCCGAGACGCGGTCGCGCTGTCAGTTGGATTCATCACGCTGCTACTGGTGGCGAACTTGCGTGGAGTGAGAGAAGCTGGGCGAACGTTCGCAGTCCCGACTTATGCGTTCGTCGGGTTGACCTACTTGATGTTTGTCGTTGCCGCAGCGAAGGGGTTGGCCGGCCGGTTGCCGCAAGCGTCGACCTCGACCGAGCAGATCGTCAAGGTCGCGCACACCGGCGGCATTCTCACCGTTGTCCTGCTCGCGAGGGCGTTTGCATCTGGCTGCACAGCGTTGACCGGCGTCGAAGCGATCAGCAACGGCGTTCCGGCGTTTCGCCGTCCGAAGCCACGGAACGCGGCGAACACGCTCGCCATCATGGGGCTGCTGTCCGTGACGATGTTCGTCGGCATCACCGTGCTGGCCCGAAACTTGGACGCACACGCCGAAACCAGCGGCAATCCATCGGTCATCTCGCAGATCGCCCGCTCCGTGTTCGGCGGCACGTCAGTGTTGTTCTATGTCTTTCAAGCCGCTACCGCCGGCATCTTGATCCTCGCGGCAAACACCGCTTTCAACGGCTTTCCTGGCCTGGCGTCTATCCTCGCTGAGCGAGACTTCCTGCCGCGCCAACTTCGCAACCGCGGCGACAAACTCGTATTCAGCAACGGCATCGTGCTGCTCGGCGGATTCGCGATGGCGCTCGTCATTGGCTTCGACGCCAACATCGACAAACTGATCCAGCTCTACATCATCGGCGTGTTCACGAGCTTCACGCTTAGCCAGGCGGGGATGGTACGGCATTGGAACCGGCTGCTGCCAACGGCGCAGAATCGGCGACGCTTGAAGGTGTCGCGCGCCATCAATCTCATCGGTGCGGGCACGACCTTTCTCGTGCTCATCATCATCGTGGCGACCAAGGTCCCGGAGGGCGCGTGGATCGCAGTAGCGGCGATGGCGCTGCTCTTCATCACTATGAAAGGAATCCGACGGCATTACAGCCTTGTAACCGCCGAGATCACGATCAACATGGCGGAGAATCCGACGTTGCCCGCTCGGAACCACGCGATCGTGCTGGTCTCCACGTTGCACCTGCCTGCCCTCCGTGCGATCGCGTACGCGAAGGCGACCCGACCGACTCGACTCGAGGCGGTGAGTCTGCGCATCAACGACGCGGAGCTTGCAGAACTTGAACAGGCATGGCTCACACACGACGTTGACATCCCACTGGTGGCGCTTGATTCGCCCTATCGCGAGATCACGCGACCCGTGCTCGAATACATCCGCGGCGTCCGTCGAGGGAGCCCTCGCGACGTCGTGACGGTCTTCATCCCTGAATACGTCGTCGGGCGGCCGTGGCAGCACCTGCTCCACAATCAGACCGCCCTTCGCCTGAAGGCTCGGCTGTTGTTCGAGCCTGGTGTGATGGTCACGAGCGTGCCCTGGCAGCTGCGGCTGAGACAGCCGAACCGACGCGGCCCGCAGATGAACTCGAAGTTGGACGTCGGTCAACGCACGGCGCGGCGCTCGTAAAGGCGGATCGACCACAGGTACGCCACAACGCTGATGCCGAGGCTCCAGGCGATGGCTGCGATCGCGTGGTGGGCGACAGGCCCGCCGGTCAGCAGGTGCCGAACCGTCTCGGTAACCGGCGTGAACGGCTGGTATTGCGCGAACTGCCGCAGCCCCGCGGGCATGGAGTCGGTCGGGACGAAACCGCTGCCGAGGAACGGCAGCAGCGTGAGGAACATCGGGGTGTTGCTCGCTGTCTCGACCGACTTCGCCGCAAGGCCGAGCGCGGTCGAAAGCCAGATCAACGCGAGGGCGAAGAGCAGAAGTACGCAAAGGGCGGCAACCCAGTTCAAGGCGCCGACGGCCGGCCGGAAGCCGAGGGCGGCCGCGACACCACCGAGGACGACCAGGCCGACCAACGCTTGCAAGAGAGTGCCAAGCACGTGCCCGGTGAGCACCGCGCCGCGAGCGATCGACATCGTGCGGAACCGCGCGACGATCCCTTGGGTCATGTCCATGGCGACGGAAATGGCGGTGCCGAGCGCCGCGGATGCGACGGTCATGATGAGGATTCCGGGTGTGACGTAGGCGAGGTAAGCGCTGCGGCCTTGATGTGCGGCCGGGTGCGTACCAAGACCGGCGCCGAGTTGGCCGCCGAAGACGTACACGAACAGCAGCAGGAAAACCAGCGGCATGCCGATGAGCATGACCGTGATCGACGGGTATCGGACCTGACGTTTGAGGTTGCGTCGCAGCATCGTGCGCGAGTCGGTCAGCGAGTACGCGAGAGAGCTGTTCATTGTGCGGCGACCTTCTGCGATTCGACGTCCGCGTTCGGGAGACGGCCGGTGACGGCGAAGAACACGTCGTCCAGGTTTGGCGTGTGGATTGACAGCTGCTCGACGTCGATCGCGGCGTCGTCGAACTGGCCGAGCAGCGCGCGCAGCATCGTGACGCTGCCGTCGCCCGGCACCTGCAGGGTCAGGTTGTCGTCGTCGCGCAGGGCCGCGGGCAGCAACCGGGTCGCGGCCTCGAGCGCCGGAAGAGCCGCGAATCGCAGGGCGACATGGCCGCCGGGCACGCGGCGCTTGAGGTCTGCGGGCGTGCCTTCGGCGACGACCCGGCCGCGGTCGAGCACCGCGATGTTGTCGGCTAGCTCGTCTGCCTCGTCGAGATACTGGGTGGTGAGGAAGATCGTGATCCCGTCGCGCACCAGCTCGCGGACGGCGTCCCACATCGTGCGGCGGCTGCGCGGGTCGAGCCCGGTGGTCGGCTCGTCGAGGAAGACCAACCTGGGCGTGCCGATCAGAGTCATCGCCAGGTCGAGCCGGCGCCGCATCCCGCCGGAGTAGGTCGATGCCAGCCTGCCGCCCGCGTCGGTCAGCTCGAAGCGATCGAGCATCTCCGCGACCCGCCGGCGACCGGCGGCGCGACCGAGGTGGAGCAGGTCGGCCATCAGCCGCAGGTTCTCCGCGCCGGTCAGCAGGTCGTCGACCGCCGAGAACTGGCCGGTCACCCCGATCGCCGACCGCACGCCCGCAGCGTCGGTGGCGACGTCGCGCCCGGCGACGACCAACGTGCCAGCGTCGGCCGGGATCAGCGTCGACAAGATGTGCACCATCGTGGTCTTGCCGGCGCCGTTGGGGCCGAGCAAAGCGAAGATTGTGCCCTCGGGGACGGTGAGGTCGACGTCGTCGAGCACCACGTGGTCACCGAACGACTTGCGCAGCCCGGTCACCGCTATCGCTTTCTCCATTGCCAATTCCTCGTTCGAGACGTTCACAGCTGCGAGGAGTCGGGCAGCTTGCCGGACTTCACCAACGCGGCACGGTGCGCTATCCACTGCTTCTCGAGGTCGGGGAGCTTCTCAGCCAGGAAGTCCGCGAACGCGGCCCACCACAGCAGCACCGCCCGCCGTTCGATCGGCGCGTTCTTGATGACCTGCAGTCCTTCGCGCGCCAGATTGCCTTGTTCGACGTACTCGGTGACGTCGAACCCGGACGCCGCCGAGGCGATCAGGTCGATGCGGACGCGGTCCATCCGCTCGCCGGCGGCGCGCGATCGGCGGACGACGTGAATCTGCTCCAGCGTCTTCACCGCGCCCGAGATCGCGCTGCGGCTCGCGAGCAACGCGTCGGCCAACTCGGCGATGCTCTGCTCTGGCGGATCGCAGATCGCGAGGTAGCCGACGAGCCGCCCCACCATCGGCGCGAACCCGTAGCGGCGGGCGTACAGCCGGCCGGCGTGGTCGGCGAAGGTCAACTCGGCGTCGGTAGGCACGAGCCACAAGCTACACGTACAACTGAGATAACACAAATCTGTGTTATCTCAGAGACTCGAAGCCTTTCGGCTCGTCGATACTGGCGCCATGGGCGTCTACGCCGACCGGGTCCTCCCCCGCGTGATCGACATCGCCATGCGCGGCGGGCAGTTCACCGAGATCCGCCATCGGGTCGCGGCCGGGCTCGAAGGTCGCGTCGTCGAGGTTGGCTTCGGGTCGGGACTGAACGTGCCGCATTACCCGCCCGGCGTTAGCGAGCTCTTGGCGGTCGACCCATCCGGTGTCGCCTGGAAGCGCGCGGCGGAGCGCATCGCCGCCAGCTCCGTGCCGATCGAGTACGTCGCCCTCGACGGGCAGCACCTGCCGCTCGACGCGGCCAGCGTCGACCACGTGCTCAGCACCTGGACGCTGTGCACGATCCCCGACCTCGATCGGGCTCTCACCGAGATGAACCGTGTGCTGCGACCCGGCGGCACCCTGCGTTTCGTCGAGCACGGACTTTCACTCGACCCCAGCGTCGCCCGCTGGCAGGCCCGGCTCACCCCGATACAGCGACGGCTGGCCGGGGGTTGCCACCTCAACCGGCCGATCGACGAACACGTGCGGCGATCCGGACTCGAGTTGGTGCGACTGACGAACTACTACATGCGGGGCCCGAAGGCTTTTGGGTACACGTATGAGGGCGTCGCCGCCAAGCGTTGAGCGATGGATCGCCGAGGAATACGGCCCCGCTCGCGCGGGTTCGGCATATACCCCATAGGGGTATTATCGACGAGGAGCCAACGGTGCCGACAACCTCCGAGAGTCCGCCTGCCGGCCAGGCGACGCCGACCCACGAGCACGGTGAACACGGCGGGCTCGAGGGCCACGGCGGGCACGGCGGGCACGAGGGCCACGGCGATCACGTCACGATGTTCCGCCGGCTGTTTTGGATCACATTGGTCCTGTCGGTTCCCACCGTGCTGCTCAGCGCGATGTTCGCCGACATCGTCGGCTACACACTTCCTGACATCCCCGGTTTGAGATGGGTCGCGCCTGCCCTCGGCACCGTTATCTACGCCTGGGGCGGTCGCCCGTTCCTCACGGGCGCCGTCGCCGAACTGCGCGCCCGCAAGCCCGGGATGATGCTGCTGATCGGCATGGCGATCACCGTCGCGTTCGTCGCCTCGTGGGGCGCCAGCACCGGGTTGCTCTCCCACGATTTGGAGTTCTGGTGGGAGCTCGCGCTGCTCGTCGTCATCATGCTGCTCGGCCACTGGCTGGAGATGCGGGCGCTCGCGCAGACGTCGTCCGCGCTCGACTCGCTCGCCGCGTTGCTGCCGGACGAGGCGGAGAAGGTGGACGGCGAACGCGTCGTCACGGTGGCGCCGTCGGACTTGGTGCTCGGCGACGTGGTCGTCGTCCGGCCTGGTGGGCGCGTGCCGGCGGACGGCGCGGTCGTCGAGGGCACGGCCGAGGTGGACGAGTCGATGATCACCGGCGAGTCAAGGCCGGTTCGTCGCACGGTCGGCGACACCGTGGTCGCCGGGACGGTCGCCACCGACACCGCTGTCCGCGTGCGAGTCACCGCCGTCGGGGACGACACCGCGCTGGCCGGGATCCAGCGTCTCGTCGCCGACGCACAAGCGTCGTCGACACGCGCGCAGCTGCTGGCCGACCGGGCCGCGGGCTGGCTGTTCTGGTTCGCCGCGGGCGCGGCGGTCATCACCGCCGTGGTCTGGAGCTTGATCGGAGCACCGGACGACGCTTTGACCCGAGTCATCACGGTCTTGGTCATCGCCTGCCCCCACGCACTCGGGTTGGCGATCCCGCTTGTGGTGTCGATCTCCACCGAACGGGCCGCTCGCAGCGGCGTGCTGGTGAAGGATCGGGCGGCGCTCGAGCGGATGCGCACGGTCGACACAGTGCTGTTCGACAAGACGGGAACCCTGACGGCGGGCCGGCCCGTCGTCCGCGCGCTGGCCGCGACGGTCGGCTCCGAGGACGAGCTGCTCGCTGTCGCCGCCGCAGCGGAGTCCGACAGCGAGCACCCCCTCGCGCGAGCCATCGTCGCCGCGGCCGAGCAGCGGGGCCTGCGGATCATGCCGGCAGCCGATTTCCGGGCCTCCGCCGCAGTCGGCGTCACCGCCACGATCGGCGGCCGCCGCGTGGCCGTCGGCG
>JAICLV010000186.1 GCA_025925185.1 Acidothermaceae bacterium | reverse complement strand
GAAAGAGGTCTTCGAGAAGGTCTACTCGTCGATGGACCGTGTGTTCGTGCACGCATCGACGTTCATGGGCAACGCGATGGCGATGACGGCGGGGCTCGCGACGCTCTCGGTCGTCGATGACGAAGGGCTCATCGAGAACGCCGAGAAGACCGGGCGGCTCCTGCTCGAACGGTTGCAAGCCCTGGTCGACCGCTACGAGTTGCTGGCCGACGTGCGTGGGCGCGGGCTGATGGTGGGCATCGAGTTCGGCAAGCCGAAGTCTCTGAAGCTGCGTACCGGATGGAACATGCTGCAAGCCGCGCGGCACGGGCTGTTCGCGCAGATGGTGGTCGTGCCGTTGTTCCAGCGGCATCGGATATTGACTCAGGTGGCCGGCGACCACGCCGACATCATCAAGCTCATCCCGCCGTTGGTGGCCAGCGAGACCGAGGTCGACCTGTTCGTCGAGGCCTTCACCGACGTCATGGACGACGCGCATCGCGGCACCGGGCTGATGTGGGACTTCGGTCGCACCCTCATCACCCAAGCCGTCAAGCGCTAGTTGCCGGACGACGGCGCCCGCCCGGCGCGCTGGCCGAGCATTTCGCGCGAACGACCGTTTCGACGTCGGCAAATCAGCTCGGAAACTTCCCGCGCTAGAGCGCCGAATTGTTTCCGTCGTGTGCGGGCCGCTGGCACAGTAACGTCAGCGTCGAGCGTCGCGCAACGACACCACCGGCAGGTACTCGGTCAGCAGCGAGCGCCTCCACCACGCGCCCGTCGTCCGCCGCTCGGCCCACGTCGTGAACTCGTACCGATACAGCCGCGCCCGGATGTAGGTCGGCGGCGCGTCGGAAAACGGGTTGTGGCGCAGCAGTTTCGTCGTCCGCACATCATTCTCGAGCAGGTGGACGACGAGCGGCGTGAACCACCGATGAGCCTGCGGCGATGACATCGCGGCGAACCACATCAGCCAGTCGAGCCGCAGGTGGTACGGCGCGAACTGCCTTGGACGACGGCGCACGTCGCCGGGCTTGCCCTTGAACTCGTACTCGCGCCACTCGCCATCAACAGACGACGCCCCCTCAAGAACGATCTCGTCGCGATGTCGCGTGATGCTACCGAAGGCGCCGTACGCGTTCACCAGATGCAGCGCGTTGAAGCCGGCGTTCATCAATTGCCTGCGCGACAGCAGGTTTCGCGCCGGCCAGTAGCTCAAAACGGCGACGCCAGCGGTGAACGCCAGCACGAGCACGACAAACCATGACGGAGTCGCGTCGGCACTCGGATGCGTGTATCCGCCGACCAAGTAACTCAACGAATCGTCGTCGATGGCGGAGAACGCGAGCACAATCGTCGCCCAGTTCAGCCAGGAGAAGTTGCCCGACAACACGAGCCACAACTGCGTCACGATGACGATCGCCGCCCCCACCGAGGCGACCGGCTGCGGGCAGAACAACGCGAACGGCACCACCAGCTGCGCGAAGTGGTTCGCCACGACCTCGACCCGATGCAATGCGCGCGGCAGCCGATGGAAGTACCACGACAGCGGTCCGGGCATCGGTTGCGTCTCGTGGTGGTAGTACAGGCACGTCAGGTCGCGCCAGCACGGATCGCCGCGCATCTTGATGAGCCCGGCGCCGAACTCGAGACGAAACACCAGCCAACGCGCGAGCCAAATGACGGTGACCGGCGGCGCCGCCGAGTACGAGCCGAGAAAGGCCACCAGAAAGCCAGCCTCTAAAAGCAGCGACTCCCAGCCGAACGCGTAGAAGATCTGGCCCACGTTGACGATCGACAGATACAGCGCCCACACAAACAAGAACGCGAGAAGCGGCGCCCATGGCGGACCCGACTGCGGCACGCCCGCCACCAAGAGCGCAGCGACCGCCGCGCCAGCCCAGCACACCGAAATCGCCAAACCATCGCTATACCGCCGATGAAACAGGCTTGGCGCGCGGCGAAACGGCACCCGGGCGAGGAACCTCGGCACGGGCAACAACCCGGCCGATCCAAGCAGCGCCCGAAACTGCATCGCGGCGCACACGAACGCGACGACGTACAGCGCGGCGACGCCCCGCTGCAACACCAACCGCGCCAACCAGTACGACTGCGCGTCGAACCAATGCACCCGCAGATCGTGCCCGCCGGCCAAGACGGGAACACCCACGATTGTGTCGGCCAGCACGCGGTAGACCGCGTATACGCCGACACCAGTCGGCAAGGAGGGGCGGCAAGCCGCGCCCGAGCCTAGGCCGCGACGGCCACCAAGCGCCGGAGGTCGACGAGTAACACCGGCTCGCCCGAGTCTCGGCGCAAGACCTGCACCACGTACTGCGGCAAGCCCGTGGGCACATCATCGGACGACGCGAGCAGGTCGTCCTCGTCGAGCACCGCTGTCACCTGATCGACGACGATGCCGACGGTGTCGGCGCCGTCCGCCAGGACGAGCACGTCACCGCGCGCGGCAAGGTCTCCTGCGCGCAAGTCGATGACCGGCAGCGGGTTCCCGCGCAACTCCAAAACCCCGCTGACCGGCGGGGCCATGCCAGGCAGCGATTCGAGGCCGGCGAGCCGAACCACCTCGCGGACCTCGTCGAGGCGGCAGGCCAGCTCGCGCGCCGCCAGCCGGAACGTGATGTAGCCGTTCATCGCCTGTCCCGTCCCTTCAGCCCTTTCTGCGCGCCGCGGGCCATGCCCTTCGACCGCGCCGCGCGCTCCGCCTGCATCGCGAGGCGGATGCACAGCTCCACAAGCTCGCTGGCGTCGCGCCCTCCGAAGAACGCCGACACCAGATCGCCGGGCAGCGAGCGAACCGTCGCCGCCGCCGCGCGATACGCGCGACCCGCGGCGGCGGGCTCACCGAGCCGGTCGAGGGCGCCGGCCAACAGCAAATGCGCCGGCGCGCAGTCGGCCTTCAGGTAGACCGCTTGCCGCAGTTCCTTCACGGCATCGGCATCTCGGCCCATGTTCACAAGCGCTTCGCCGGCGATCAGATGCGGCTCGACGAGGAGCGAGTCGGCTCGCGCCGCCCGGCCCGCCGCCACCACGGCGTCGGCGTACCGGCCCGCGGCCAGCGCCTTTCGCGCCGCCGCGACGTGGTCAGCAGCGCCTGAGCCCGCGTCGCCACGTTGCTCCGGAATGTCCGTGCGCCGCCGTCCGGCATTCTTGGGAACTTGCGGCCACCCCGGAGGCAGCGCCTCGCCTTGAGGCAGCTTCACCACCCGCCCGGACCCGGCCTGATCGCCGCGCCGGCGGTCACCGCGGTTGCGTCGTTCGCGCAACAGGACCGGCGCGTCACCCTCTTCGGTCCGCCGCTCGGGCAACACCGCACGCCGTTCGGGCTGGTCGTCGCGGCGATACACGAACGCGTCACCGAGTGGCACCAGCGTGAACGCGTCGCTCATCTGCCACAGCGTCTCGGAATGCCCGAGGAACAGATATCCGCCGTCGCGCAACGCCGTGTGGAACCGGCCCATCAACTCTTTTGTCGTGGCCCGATTGAAGTAGATCGTGACGTTGCGGCAGAGCACGAGGTCGACCTCGCCAGGCTCGAACGGCGGTGCCTCGGTCACCAGGTTGTGCAGCCGCAACTCGACGAGGTCGCGCACGTCGTCGCGCACGACGTAGCTTTCGGCGACGTGGGTGAACCACCGCGCGAGATCGACCGGCTCCGCCATCTGGACGGCACGCGCGCCGTACCGAGCCTGCTCCGCGATTCGCAGCGCGCTCGTCGAGACGTCGGTGCCCAAAATGCGAACGTGTTCACGCGTCGCCATCGGCAGCAACTCGCGGATCAGCATCGCGACGCTGTACGGCTCCTCACCTGTCGAGCAGCCGGCACTCCAGATATTCACCGGTCGGTCGAGTGTGGCCGCACGCCGGATCAACTCGGGCAGCACATGCTGGCGCAGCGCGCGAATCTGCGGCGGGTTACGAAAAAAGTGGGTCTCTTGAATCGTCACCTCGTCGACGAGGCGCTGCCGCTCTTCGCCGCCAGTGGCTGAGGACACCAGCGCCAAGTAAGCGGCCACCGATTGCGACCGCGTCGCCTCAACGCGGCTCAGCACCGAGAAGTTGAGCGACTCCCGACGCGTCTCGTCGTGCGCCAGGCCGGCGGCCTTCTCCAAGATTCGGCGGACGAGGTCGAACTCCTCATCGGTCATCGGACGAGCCATCATTCACCGACCGCCGCGCCGCCGAACGGGTCGCCCCGAACGATCGCCACCAACGCTCGCGCGATCTCCGACAACGGCAAGGTCCGCTGCACCGCGCCGGCCGCGGCCGCCGCGCCGGGCCTTCCCCAGACCGCGCGCGACTCCTCGTCT
>JAICLV010000099.1 GCA_025925185.1 Acidothermaceae bacterium | reverse complement strand
TGTGTACACGTAGTTGTGCCGTCCCGTCTGCCGTTGACGCGGGATTGTTGGCGACGCGGCAAAAAAGTAGGGGTGGTCGTCACGAAAGCATCACTCAGAGTGACGAAAATTGAGCGCAGGGCCCATAGTGCGAACTTTCCGTCGCTTGGTCGTCACTCTACGTCGTGAAGGAGCAAGCCCTCGTCAAGCGCCGAATCCGTCGATGAGACGCCCGCCTGCGCTGCCGGACCACCGACTCAGGCATGCTGGATACGCGCGCGTGCCACTGCGCGCGACAGCTGAGCAAAGGGGTGCGGACGACGTGGACGCAGGGCTGCAACGCGAGCTTGAAGCCAAGGTGCTCGCCGGTGAGCGGTTGAGCTACGACGACGGCGTCGCGCTGTACGCCAGCGACGACCTCGCCTGGCTCGGCGGCCTCGCGCACGAGGTGCGCACCCGCAAGAACGGTGACCGGGTGTTCTTCAACATCAACCGGCACCTCAACTTGACGAACGTGTGCTCGGCGTCCTGCGCTTATTGCAGTTTCCAGCGCAAGCCGGGTGAGGCCGACGCCTACACGATGCGGGTGGAGGAAGCGGTCGAGCTGGCCAAGCAGATGGAGCCCGAGGGCATCACCGAGCTGCACATCGTCAACGGCCTGCATCCCACGTTGCCGTGGCGGTACTACCCGCGCTCGCTGAAGGCGCTGAAAGAGGCGCTGCCTAACGTCGCGCTGAAGGCGTTCACCGCCACCGAGATCCACTGGTTCGAGAAGATCTCCGGGCTGTCGGCCGACGAGATCCTCGACGAGCTGATCGACGCCGGCTTGGAGTCGCTCACGGGCGGCGGCGCCGAGATTTTCGACTGGGAGGTGCGCGAGAAGATCGTCGACCATGCCACGCACTGGGAGGACTGGTCGCGCATTCACCGCCTCGCGCACTCCAAGGGCCTGAAGACGCCGTGCACGATGCTGTACGGCCACATCGAGGAGCCGCGGCACCGGGTCGACCACGTGCTGCGGCTGCGCGAGCTGCAAGACGAGACGGGCGGCTTCCAGGTCTTCATCCCGCTGCGGTTCCAGCACGACCCGAACGGCGACCCGCGCAACCGGTTGATGACCCAGCCGATGGCCACCGGCGCCGAGGCATTGAAGACCTTCGCGGTGTCGCGGCTGTTGTTCGACAACGTCCAGCACGTGAAGGCGTTCTGGGTCATGCACGGGCTGACGACGTCGCAGCTGGCGTTGTCGCACGGCGCCGACGACCTCGACGGCTCGGTGGTCGAGTACAAGATCACCCACGACGCCGACCACTTCGGCACACCCGACACGATGCATCGCGACGACCTGCTCGACCTGATTCGCGACGCGGGTTTCACGCCCGTCGAACGCGATACGAAGTACAACGTGCTGCGCGTCTACGACGGTCCCGACCGCACCCGTCGCGACACGCCGCAACCGATGCCGGTGTGAGGTAACCGCTGTGAAGAAACACTCCGAACACCCCCTGGTCGACGACGACAACGACGACAACAACAACGACAACGTCAGCGACAACGACAACGTTCAGCCGCCGGTGAACCTGCATCCGGTGATGCGCTACAGCGTGTTTCGGCTGGCGCTGTTCGCCGTCGCGGTTGGCCTGCTCTGGCTCGTTCAGGTGCGGGGGCTGCTGCTGGTCGCGCTGGCGGTGTTGATTTCAGGTCTTGCCAGCTACGCGCTGCTGCAACGCGAGCGCGACGCGATGTCGGCGCGCGTGGCGGAGGTCAGCGCCCGCCGCAAGGCCCGCGCGACGGAGCGTGCCGCGCGAGAGGACGACATCGCCGACGAACTCGCGGCCGAAGCGGTTGGGCAGAAGGACGAACCGGCCGACGAGCACGCCGAGACACGATGACCGTGCCGCGCCCGAGGGTGGGCCACATCCAGTTCTTGAACTGCCTGCCCCTGTATTGGGGAATGGTCAACTCCGGCGCCCTTCTCGACCTCGAGCTGTTTCGCGACACCCCCGACCGGCTCAGCGACAGGCTCGTCGAGGGCGACCTCGACGTCGCGCCGATCAGCCTCGTCGAATACCTGCGCCACTCGTCGTCGCTGCGGTTGTTGCCCGACATCGCCGTTGGCTCCGACGGTCCGGTGATGTCATGTGTCCTGGTCAGCCAGGTACCGCTTGAAGACTTGGACGACGCCCTCGTCGCGCTCGGGTCGACCAGCCGGACGACGGTCGAGTTGGCCAAGCTGCTGCTCGAGCAGCGCGTCGGCGTACGCCCGCGCTACCTGACCTGCCCGCCTGACCTCCCCGCGATGATGATCGAAGCCAAGGCCGCGGTGCTCATCGGCGACGCGGCGTTGCGCGCGACGCTGCACGACGGGCCGCGGCTCGGGCTCGCCGTCCACGACATGGGCGCGGGATGGCACGACTGGACCGGCCTGCCGATGGTGTTCGCAGTGTGGGCGGCCCGCGACGCGTTCGCCGAGGCGCATCCAGGGCTTGCGAAGGACGTCCATACGGCCTTCATGCGCTCGCGCGACCTGTCGCTCGCCCGGGTGCACGAGGTTGCCGCCTCGGCGGCGCGCTGGGAGGACTTCGACGCCGAGACGTTGGTGCGGTACTTCACCACGCTCGACTTCTCGCTCGGCGACCGGCAGTTGGCCGGTCTCGCCGAATTCGCGAGGCGGGTCGCTCCCCAGCTTGGGCTAGCCCCGTTGACGCAGCCCGAGTTCATCGAGGTCTGACCCGGCCGCGGCCGCGGGCGCGCTCCCATACCACCCGTTGTGATCAGCGTTGCGAAAGTGCGCGCGGACCGGCATCTTGCCTGCGACGATCAGTGCATGCCCACGTCCAAGGGGGAAGCTGTGCCCGGCGCGTCCACAGCCGGCCTCACGGCATCCGGAATTGCTGCCATGCCCGAGCACCAGGTGTTCAGTGTCGTCGTGGCGGACGACGCGGCCGGCATTCGCGCGCTGATGAGCACGCTGCTGTCCCTTGAGCCCGATTTCGACGTCGTGGGGCAGGCGAGCGACGGCGCTGAGGCCGTTGACCTGGTGTCGAAGCTGCATCCCGACCTGCTGGTCATCGACGTCACCATGCCGGTGATGTCGGGCTTGGAGGCGATCCAGGCGGTGCGGGTGTGCTCGCCGTCGACGCGGGTCGTCGTGCTGACAGGGGAGCGACGTCCGCTGCCCGAGGGCGCGCGGGCGCAGATCGAGAAGGGCACGCCGAACGACGTGCTCATCGACACCCTTCGCGGCGTCTGCCGCGCCGTGTAGCGCGGCGTCTGCCGCGCCGTGTAGCGCGGCGTCTGCCGCGCGGTTTGGCCTGACCGGCCTCCCGGCTAGGCTGACGGCGTGGCTGATGTGCAAGCGATTCTCGACCGGGCCGCGGACGGCGGCCGCCTCACTCCCGACGAGGCTCTGACCCTCTACGTCGACGCGCCGCTGCACGCACTGGGGCGCGCCGCTGACGTCGTCCGGCGTCGTCGTTTTGGCGAGCAGGCAGACATCGCGACGTATCTGATCGACCGCAACATCAACTACACGAACGTCTGCGTCACGGCGTGCAAGTTCTGCGCGTTTTACCGCGCGCCCAAGCATGCCGAGGGCTGGACGCATTCGCTGGAGGAGATCCTGCGGCGGTGCGGCGAGGCGGTCGACCTCGGCGCCACGCAAATCCTGCTGCAGGGCGGGCACAACCCCGACCTCGGCATCGAGTGGTACGAGCAGACATTCTCGGCGATCCGGGCGGCCTACCCGCAACTGGCGCTGCACTCGCTTGGCGGCTCGGAGGTCGTGCACATTTCGCGGGTGTCCGGCTTGTCGTTTGAAGAGGTGATCCGACGGCTGCGCGCGGCAGGTCTCGACTCCTTCGCCGGGGCGGGCGCGGAGATTTTGGTCGACCGGCAGCGGCAGGTGATCGCGCCGCTGAAGGAGTCCGGCGCGGTGTGGCTCGAGGTCATGGAGACCGCACACGGGCTCGGCGTCGAGTCGACCGCGACTTTCATGATGGGCACCGGCGAGACGAACGCCGAGCGCATCGAGCACCTGCGGCTGATCCGCGACGTGCAAGACCGCACCGGCGGGTTCCGCTCGTTCATCCCGTGGACTTACCAGCCGGAGAACAACCACCTGAAGGGCCGCACGCTCGCGACGCCGCTGGAGTACCTGCGGCTGCTCGCGGTGGCGCGGCTGTTCTTCGACAACATCGCGCACCTGCAGGTGTCGCAGCTGACGCTGGGCAAGGAGGTCGGACAGCTCGGCCTGCACTACGGCGCCGACGACCTCGGCTCGGTGATGCTCGAGGAGAACGTCGTCTCATCTGCCGGCGCGAAGCACAGCTGGAACCTCGCCGAGCTGATCCACCTGATTCGCTCGGCCGATCGCGTCCCGGCGCAGCGTGACACGCTCTACAACCACCTGCGGGTGCACTGGACGCCGGCCGACGACCCGGCGCCCGACCCGCGTATCCACTCTCACGTCGCCTCGACCGCGCCGGCGTTCCGCCGCGACCTGCCACTCGCCGCCGCCACCTGAGCTGCCGCCCGCCGCCGCCCGTCGCCCCGCGGCCGTCCGTCGCCCGGCGGGCTGTTAGACAACGGCGTCCCTCCATGAGCGCGGGAGTGTCTAACGCGCTGCCGATGCGCGGGCCGTTCAGCAGCCGAACCGCCGCGCCGCTGCGGTTAACTGTGCGATGACCACCTCGCGGGCGATCCGAAAAGCCACCGTCGAGAACCGCAAGATCGGCTTGCCTGTCACGATCACCAGGTCGTTCTGCCGCTCCATGTCATCCCAGTACCGCAGCGGTTTTAGGTGCACCGCTCCGTCGATCTCCGCAGAGAACCCTTTGAAGTCGACGTCGAGCCAGCGTTTCCTGCCGGCGCGGTCGTAGCGGAACGCCTGCCGGATCGGAGGCGGAAGTCCGGCGCGCGCGGCACACCGGCCGACGTCGATCTCGGCGAACGACTGCGCGCCGCCCTCGATGTCCCACAGCACGCGTGTCAGCAAACGGTGATGGTGTGCACCGGTGGCCGCCGCGAGTTCCGGCTTAAGCCGAGCTGCTGTCGTAAGCCTTTGTTGGACGCCGGCCGCGAGGACGGCACACGCCTTTCGCTCAGAGGCCGTCCAAGATGCCCCGTCGACTAGGGCTCGCTCGATTCGCACGGTCGGCAGCACCCGCCCGGGATGGATGTCCGCCGCTGCGAACCGGCGCGAGACATGCAGGTGTACGCCGGGCACGGGATGCCGGCGGGCGCCGAACTCAAGAAGTAAATGAATCGCGTCGTCGCGGAAGCCGGACAGGCCGTACTCGGTTGCGGCGGTGATCCCAGCCAACGCCGCGTGGTGCTGGGCAAGTACGGCTACCCACCACCGCTGGCGTGTCGTCAACGGACCGTTGTGCAAGACCACGACCCGTCGCCCGTACGTCCTCCAGCGCTGCACTCTGACGCATGCGCGGATCGCGCTCTCGGTGTATCCGCAGTCGTACAGCTGCCGCCTCGTCAGCACGTCGTCTTGCAGCCGTGCCAGCTCGTTTAGCGCGAGGCGCGCCGGCGCTAGCTCGATCGGCATGGCAGCAGACTGCGACGGCAGCGCACCCCGCTGTCTGCGGCGGCCGCAAGCTGTGGAGGCCGAGCGCACCCGTGCCGCAGCTGTGGAATGACGGTCGTTAGACGAGCGCACGCTGAGGTAGGGACGCCGGTGTCTAACAGTCGGGTTTACAGGGGTACGCCGGGCGGACGGGCGGCGAGCACGGCGCGGAAGCACTGGCAGGATGAGCGGGTGAGTAATCCGAAGATCGAGCTTCACGTGCACCTCGAAGGCGCGGTGCGCCCGCAGACGTTGCTCGACCTGGCAAGACGCAACGAGCTGCCGCTGCCCGCCGACACGGTCGAGGGCGTCACGAAGCTCTACGAGTTCACCGACTTCGCGCACTTCATCGAGGTCTGGATTCTCACCACGAACGTGATGCGCAGCGCCGACGACTTCCGGCAGATCACCCTCGATTACGCCGCCGAGGCGGGCAGCCACGGCGCGGTCTACGTTGAGGCGATCTTCTCGCCGATCGAGCGGGTGCTGCGCGGCGTCCGCTGGGAGGACATCTTCGAGGGCTACTGCGACGGCGCGCAGCAGGCGTACGAAGAGCACGGCGTCGTCGTCCGGTTCACGCCTGACGCCTACCGGGGTGCCGACGTCGAGGCGGTCGAAGAGCTCGCCCGCCGCTGCGTCAAATACCGCGAGCGCGGGATCGTCGGTTTCGGCATCGGCGGCCCCGAGAAGGACATGCCGCCGCAGCCGTACGCCAAGGCGTTCGCGATCGCCCGCGACGGCGGTCTGGGCGCGGTTCCCCACGCCGGCGAGGTGTGCGGCCCAGAGTCGATCCGCGAGACCATCGACGCGCTGGGCGCCGACCGCATAAGGCACGGGATCTCCGCCATCGACGACCCGACCCTCACCCAGGAGCTCATCGAGAAGCAGATCGTGCTCGACGTCTGCCCGACGTCCAACCTGCGCACCAAAGCGGTCCCCGACCTCGCGCAGCACCCGCTGCCAAGAATGATCGAAGCCGGCCTGCTGTGCACCCTCAACACCGACGATCCGGCGATGTTCAACACCGACCTCGGCCGCGAGCACGCGATCGCCCTAGAGCTCGGCGTCGACCCCAAGCGCCTGTACGACGCGGGGGTGGCGGGCGCGTTGTGCGACCCGCAAACCAAGGCCCACCTGGCCGCGCGATGGCCGGCATGACCACCCGCCTGACCAGAGCCGACCTGCGCAAGGAGCCGGCCGAGGTCGCGGCCATGTTCGACGGCGTCGCCAAGCGCTACGACCTCGTCAACGACCTGCTCTCCCTTGGCCAAGACCGGCTGTGGCGCAAGGCGGTCGCGCGGGCGGTCGGCGCGAAGAGCGGCGAGCGGGTGCTCGACGTCGCCGCCGGCACGGGCACGTCGTCCGCTTCGTTTGTTCTGGACGACGCGACGTGCGTCGCCTGCGACTTCTCACTCGGCATGTTGCGGCAGGGGGCCAAGCAACGCGGTGGCGCGGACGTCGGCGGCGTGCGCTTCGTGGCGGGCGACGCGACCGCGTTGCCGTTCGCCGACGGGGCGTTCGACGCGGTGACGACCTCGTTCGGACTGCGCAACGTGCATGACCCGCGGGCGGCGCTTGTGGAGTTCGCGCGGGTGGTGAAGCCCGGCGGGAGGCTGGTCATCGCTGAGTTCAGCGCTCCGACATGGACGCCGTTCCGCGCGGTGTACGACCGCTACCTGGCGGTGATGCCACAGGTGGTGAGCCGCGTTAGCTCAAACCCCGACTCCTACGTGTATCTGGCGGAGTCGATCCGGGCCTGGCCCCGGCAGGCCGCGCTCGCCGAGTTGATCTCGACGGCCGGCTGGCAGCAGGTGGCCTGGCGAAACCTCACCGGCGGGATCGTCGCGCTGCACCGGGCGACCCGGTCCGCTGGGTAACACGCCGCGGGGTAACACATAGACTTCGAGCCCCTTCTTTTCGCGCGTGCGTAGGCGGTGAATCGGTGAGCCAAGAGACGACCGGGGGAGCTGCCCCGGTGCGTTCGGCGTCTTCCGTGCAAGGGCTGCCGGTCACTGAGTCCGACGTGATCGTGGTTGGGGCCGGCCCTGGCGGGTCGGCGACGGCCGCCCACCTCGCGCAGGCCGGCCTGGACGTCGTCCTGCTGGAAAAGAGCGCGTTCCCGCGCGAGAAGGTGTGCGGCGACGGTCTGACGCCGCGAGCCGTGAAGCAACTCGTCAAGCTCGGCATCGACACCAGCACCGAGGCCGGCTGGCTGCGCAATCACGGCCTTCGCATCCTCGGTGGCGGCATGCGGCTCGAGATGCCCTGGCCGGAGCTCGCCAGCTTCCCCGACTACGGGCTGGTTCGCACGCGGCTCGACTTTGACCAGACGCTGGCGCGACGCGCGCAAAAGCTCGGGGTCTCGTTGCACGAGCAGACCCCTGCCGGCTCGCCGATCGTCGACGACCGGTCGGGGCGGGTCGTCGGCGTGACAGCCCGACCGATCGGCGCCGAGCGCGACCTCGTCTTCAAGGCACCGGTGATCGTGGCGGCCGACGGCAACTCCAGCCGGCTGTCGCTGGCCCTCGGCCTGCATCGCCGTGAGAACCGGCCGATGGGCGTCGCGTACCGGCGCTACTACGAGTCGCCACGCACCAACGATGACTGGCTTGAGTCATGGCTCGAGCTGTGGGATCGGATTGACGGTCAAGATCGGGTGCTGCCCGGCTACGGCTGGGTTTTCGGTATGGGCGACGGCACCAGCAACGTCGGCGTCGGCATCTTGAACACGTCGGCCTCGTTCCGCAACGTCGATTACCGCGCTCTGCTCAAGCGCTGGGTGGCGCAAATGCCCGACGAGTGGGGATTTGACGAGGAGCACGCCCGCGGCCCGATTCGCGGCGCGGCGCTGCCGATGGGCTTCAACCGAAAGCCGCATTACGACCGTGGAGTGCTCCTGGTCGGCGACGCAGGCGGGATGGTCAACCCGACCAACGGCGAGGGCATCGCGTACGCCATGGAGTCGGGAGAGCTGGCGGCCGAGGTGATCGCCCAGGCGCTGGCCCGCCCCGCCGGGTCGGCCCGCGAGTTGGCGCTGCGGGCCTATCCGCGGGCGCTGAACGCGCGGTACGGCGGCTACTACACGGTCGGGCGGCTGTTCGTGAACCTGATCGGCAAGCCGGGCGTGATGCGCACCCTCACCAAACGCGGGCTGCCGCACCCGATGTTGATGCGGTTCACCTTGAAGCTGCTCGCCAACCTCACCGACCCGCGCGGTGGCGACGCGATGGACCGGATCATCAACGGGCTGAGCCGGCTCGCCCCTGCGGCCTGACCCCATCGCGGAGCCCCTCGGCCCGCCCGCCTAGACTGCACAGCGGTTTGGGGTCCGCCCGAGCCGCCGAACGACGCTCGATGCGAGGAGTGGCGATGGTCTTCAGCTACGTTCCAATCCTCGCCCTCTTCCTACTCGCGGGCGGGTTCGCAGTCTTCTCGATCATCGCCGGTCGGCTGAGCGGCCCGCGTCGCTACAACCGGGCGAAGTACGACGCGTATGAGTGCGGCATCGAGCCGACGCCGCAACCGGTCGGGGGCGGCAGGTTCCCGGTGAAGTACTACCTGACCGCGATGCTGTTCATCGTCTTCGACATCGAGATCATCTTCTTGTACCCCTGGGCGGTGGCCTTCGCCCAAAAAGGCGGCGCGACGGTCTTTCTGTTCGTCGAGATGGTGCTGTTCATCGTGACCGTGTTCGTCGCTTACGTGTACGTGTGGCGTCGCGGCGGCTTGGAATGGGATTGAGAACCTGACATGGGCATCGAAGAGAAGCTGCCCAGCGGCTTTCTGCTGACTTCGGTCGAGAAGCTCGCGGGCCAGGTGCGGGCGGGCTCGCTGTGGCCCGCGACGTTCGGCCTCGCCTGTTGCGCGATCGAGATGATGTCGACCGGCGCCGGTCGGTACGACCTCGCGCGGTTCGGCATGGAGGTGTTCCGCGCGTCGCCGCGGCAGGCCGACCTGATGATCGTCGCCGGCCGGGTCAGCCAGAAGATGGCGCCGGTGCTGCGGCAGAT
>JAICLV010000015.1 GCA_025925185.1 Acidothermaceae bacterium | reverse complement strand
TGATCGGGCAGATCTCCTGGCAGGTCGTCAGGAAATCGGTCATCACGACGACTTTCCCTTGGAACGACGAGAGCGTCACGTCGTTGCCGTGCTCGTCGACGAGCGGCAGCGACGCGATGTTGTCAGGAAGCGGGTCGTTCAACTGCGCACCGACGTTCTCGCCGGGCGGTTTCGGCGCCGCTTTCGACTGCTGCCCGACGACGACCGCCACGACGAAGAGCGCCACGACGACCACCGCGCCGAGGATCGCCGCTTCCTTCGTCCGGCGCGTTCTGGGCCGCTCCGGCTTGGTTGATGTGGTGGTCGAGCTCAACGTGCACTCCCTGCGGGGGATCCGGGCCCGCCATTCAGCCGGGCGAGGTATTCGTTGTAGGCGGCCAGCCTCGTCTCATCGTCGTCATCGACGACCGAGGCTTCGCGGGCCGTGGCCGAGAGCGCGTCAGCGTCCGCAGCGACGTCCGACTCGACCTCGCCGACGCCGATCGTGGATGTCGCCAGCTCGTCAAAACGGCGCCTGCGCACGCCTTCAAGCCACCGGCCGGCCGTCAGCTGCACCCCTTCGCGCGTCGCACGCACGACGAGCGCGAGGATGATCAAGAACATGATGCCGTCTCCGGCGATCCACATCACGGCGCCGCCGGCGTGGAGGTCGTAAAGGAGGGTCGGACCCCACTCTCGCCTTCCCTCGTAGGCGGGAAACAGCGGGTGGTCTGCCTGCATCAGGACGACGCCCGTGAAGGTGTCGACAGGCATCGCGAGGAAGAGGAAGAAGAGCTGCGCAGGGAAGGACAACTTCCACTTGATCGGCTCCCGCCCCACCAGTGGGAGGAAGTAGAGGTAGCCGGCCACGAGGTAGAGCGCGTGCTCGGCGTAGTGCACCGTGTCGTTGGTCAACGTGACGTTCATAAAACTCGTCAAGTGCGTGCCGACGACGACCACGATGTACAGCGCCACCCCGACAAGTGGGACGGTCAGCGCCGTGGCGAGTCTCGAGCGCACCGCCCGTTTCACCCACGTGTGCAAGGGATTCTTGCTCGCGTGCAAGAGCAGGCTGACCGGACGGCCGGCGAGCAGCAGCGGCGGCGCGACCATGATGAGCAGCAGGTGCTGCCACATGTGCATGTAGAACAAGACGTCGTCGTACGCGCCGACGCTGCCTTGGGTCGCGAACGCGACGACGAAAAGCCCAAGCAGAAAGGACGACGTGCGCGCCAACGGCCAGGGGCGCGACCGGTGAGCGCGCCACACCCGCGAAACGCCGTAAAGGTAGACCAGCGCGGCCGCCACCAGGCCGGCGGTGATACCGGCGTCGAACTCCCATTGCGTGATCGTGGTGTGCCAGGTGAGCGGCGGCAGCGCGTCATCGGCATGCTCGGAGAAGCCGTGCGCCACGTACGCCGCCCCGTGGGCGACCAGCGCCGCCATGTTGCCTCCACCTGCAGTACCGCCTAGCCGCCCCCCAGGTTAGGCGATCCTCACCCGGTCGGCGGCCGCTGGGGCGCCGCGCGCATCGAACGCGCTGGGCAGGGGCACGATCAGCGAGCGAGGATGTGCGGATAGGCCCAGCCACCGATCACCGGCGGCCTTCGGGAAGGACGCCGAGCGGAAAGGACGAGTCGATGTCGGCCACGCAAGAGCAGGAGCGAACGATCCCGACCACGCCGTTGAGTCAGCGCTCGCTCGGCGAACTCGTGGCGACGCTGAGCCGCGACCTCGCTCTGCTCGTGCATCAAGAGATCGAGCTGGTCAAGACCGAACTCAAAACGGGTCTGCTGAAAGGCGCCGTCGCCGCCGGTGGCCTCGTCGTGGCGCTGGTGTTCCTCCTGCTCGCGGCGCCCATCGTCTCGATCGCGGCCGCCCTCGGCATCCACGCGCTTGGCGTCACGCTCGGCTGGTCGTTCCTCATCGTCGGCGGCGGGTACGTCGCCGGCGCGCTGTTCGCCGCCGCGCTAGGCGTGATGGCGCTGCGGCGGGTGTCCAAGCACAAGCGGGCGGTCGACTCGGTCAAGGCCGACATCCAGGCGATCGCCCGCAAGCCGCAGCCGGTCCCCCCGATCGAGACGTGACCATCGGCCGGTAATCGGGGGCGCCACGGCACCGAAGGTGTGGCACGCTGGCTGCATGCCCGGTCCCGATCTAGACAGCGTCTTGGTCGAAGGCCCATGGACCCACCGGGAGATCAGTGCGAACGGCATGCGCTTCCACGCCGCCGAAATGGGCGACGGACCGCTTGTCTTGTTGTTGCACGGGTTTCCGCAGTTTTGGTGGTCGATGCGCAACCAGTTGAGCGCCTTCGCGGACGCGGGGTATCGGGCGGTCGCTCCCGACCTGCGCGGATACGGCGCGAGCGACAAGCCGCCACGGGGCTACGACGCATTCACGCTCGCCTCCGACGTCGCCGGCATGATTCGCGCCCTCGGTTCCGCTGACGCGGTCGTCGTCGGGCACGACTGGGGCGGCTACGCGGCCTGGGCGACCACGGTGCTGCACCCTCGAGCCGTCCGCGGGTTGGTCGCGCTCGCCGCGCCGCACCCGGTGCGATTCCGCAACGCGATGGTCACCGAGCCGCGCGGGCAACTCCAAGCGAGCGCGCACCTGTTGGCCTTTCAGCAACCGTGGCTACCCGAGCGACAACTTGTCGCCAACGACGCTGAGCGGGTCGCGCGCATGCTGCACGCGTGGTCGGGCCCGAGTTGGCCGGATGACGAGAGCGAGCGCCGGTATCGCGCGCACATCCAAATCCCCCACGTCGCGCACTCCGCGTTGGAGTACTTCCGCTGGCTGTTGCGCTCGCAGCTGCGTCGCGACGGAATGCGGTTCGTGAAGCGGATGCGACAGCCGGTCGCGGTTCCGACGCTCCAACTGCACGGCGCCCTCGACACCAACGTGCTGTCTCGCACGGCCGCCGGATCGGGCCGCTACGTCGGCGGTCCGTACAGCTGGCGCATCGTCGACGACGCCGGCCACTTCCTGCATGAGGAGGCCCCGAAGGTGGTGTCGAGCGAGATCCTGCATTGGCTCGACGGGATCGACCGCAGCCGATGAAGGCGATCGAACGCGACCGCGACACTGCGGGTCGACCGCGAAACGCGCGCCCGCGCGATGCCCTTGGCCGGCCGTTGCCGCATGACGCCGAAGGCGGCGTCGAACGGGTGCCCGATCGGCTCGACCTGCCCCTGGCCGAGGCGGTCGACCTCGCGCAGCGCTACCTCGACACCGGGCGACCGTTCCACGCGCACGAGGTGCTCGAGGCGCTCTGGAAGTCACGCCCGTCGGTCGAACGCGACCTGTGGCAGGGACTCGCGCAAATGGCGGTGGGCCTGACCCACGCGATGCGCGGGAACCACAAGGGCGCGGCGGCGTTGTTGCGCCGCGGCCGCGATCGAGTGGCCGGATACGCCGGAGATCCGCACGGCGTCGACGCACCGGGCGTCATCGCGGCGGCCACCGCGCTCGCCGGTGAACTCGAAGCCAACCTCGACGTCCGGCCTGCGGCTCTTCGATTAAACCTGCGTTAATCGCAACCTTGCGTTGAGACCGCAACCCTCGCGGTCGCCCCCGCGTTGGCGGCCACCGACACCTGGTCGGCGGTGAGGGCGTAGCCGGTCTGCGAGTCGTTGACAGCCTTGCCGAACACGACGCCGGCAACCCGGCCATCGAGGTCGAGCAACGGACCCCCGGAGTTGCCCGGCTCGATGTCTCCGCGCACCGCGATGATCTCGCGGGTGACCTGGCGGTCTTGGTAAATGTCCGGGCCGCGGGCGTGTTCGACCCCGCGCACCCGGGCCGCGGCGAGCGTGTAAGGGCCGTCGTTCGGGAACCCCGCGACGACCGCTGACGCTCCGGGACCCGGCTGGCCGGTGTCGAACACGAGCGGCTTGGCCCGCAGCCCGTCGACGGCGAGCACCGCGACATCGACGTGGGGGTCGTAGTACACAACCGACGCGGGCAGCCGCTCGCCTTCGCCGCCGACCTGCACGCTCGGACGACGGACGCCAGCGACGACGTGCGCGTTCGTCATCACCCGACCCGGGGCGAAGACGAAACCGCTGCCCTCGATGTCGCGCGAGCACGACGGCGCGGTGCCGCTCACCTTCACGACGCTGCCTTGCACGGCGCGAATTTGCGGGTCGTCGAGCGCGGACTCATCGGGCGGGGCGACGGGCACGATGCGTTCGGCGCCAAGTGCGCCGAACACCTGCGGGAATCCGCCGCCGGCAACGACCCGCCGGAAATCGGCGAACCAGGCCTGCACCTGCGAGGGAACCTGCCGGTCGACCGCTCGCAGCACCGCGGATTGGTTGACGGTGCGGGCGACTCCCGGAAAGGGCGACTGAGCGAGCGAGCTGCCGATAAACCATGCGATCAACAGCACCGCGACCGCCGAGACAATGCAGCCGCCGACCGAGTCGGCGAGCTGGACGGCGTCCCAATGCAGTTGACGGCGGAGCGCGGTGCCTATCGCACCGGCGACCGCACGGCCGAGCGAGGCGCCCACAAACACGACGACCACCCCGACGATCGCCTCGGCGCTGCCGACGAAGTGGCTGGCGGCCCACGGCGCGATCTCGGCCCCGACGACGCCGCCGCCGAGCAGGCCGACGAACGACAGGACGCCGACGACGAAGCCCTGGCGGTAGCCGGAGAGCGCGGATAACGCGACCAGCACCACGAGGACGATGTCGAGCCAGTCGCCGCGCACGCCCTCAACCTAACCGGATGGAGATCACGACAACCCTGAGAGCCGCCCGATGCCCCTGCCAGCGGGTCAGCGTCCGGCCGGCAGGTCGCGGACGTCGGCGTGGTCCCAGGGGCGGGCCCAGCCGGCGAGGTCGAGCAGCCGGTCGAGCACTCCGGCGGTGAACCCCCACACGAACAGGTCCCCGACGTCGAAAGCGGCGCCGATGTGACCGCTCGGGTGCCGGGTGCGGAACCGATTCGCCGGATCGGCCAACGCGGCGATCGGCACCCGTGCCACGGCGGCGACCTCGGCTGGGTCGACCGCCCACACGGCGGACGGGTCGCGCCACCAGGCCAGCACCGGGGTGACGCGGTTGTCCGACGGCGGCACCCACAGCGTCGGCAGCAGGCTGAGCACCTCGACGCCCATCGGGTCGAGGCCGGTCTCCTCGACCGCCTCGCGCAGCGCGGTCGACGCCGGACCGTCGTCGCCAGGCTCGGCGCCTCCACCGGGGAAGGCCGCCTGCCCTGGGTGGTGTTTCAGGTCGCGGCTGCGCTCGATGAGCAGCACGTCCGGCCCACGCGGGCCTTCACCGAACAAGATCAGGACGGCGCTCTCCCGCCCCCCGGTGGCGGGGGTCTCGAGTCGGCTCAGGTCGCGGACGGTGACCGACGCGCACGCGCCGACCAGCTGGGAGAGCCACGCGGGTCTCGAGGCTTTCACGTTGCTATCTCAACATCGAGATACTGTTTGCTAAGCCGCTCAAGGTCGCCAGCTTTCAACTCGCCGATGTTGGCATACGCGACCAAGCCTGCGGAGTCGACGAACAGCGAGACGGGTATGCCGGCGCTGCGCACCCACGTGACGAGCTTGCCCTTCTGGTCAAAAAGCGATGGGTAGTGCAACGCGAGGCCGCGCGACGCGTCGAGCGCGTCGTCCCACGTCTCGCCGGGGTACGCGCCGTCGACGACACCCAGCACGCTCACCTTGCCCGCCGCTTTGGCCGCGAAGTCTCGCAGCAGCGGGGCCTCGGCGCGGCATGGCGGACAGGTGCCCGCCCATAGATTGACGACGACGGGGCCGCGCAGCTTCGACAGGTTGACCTTCGGCCCGTTGCCCAGGCACGGCAGCGTGAGATCGGGCAGCCCCTGCTTGCCGGAACCGTCGACGTTGCCAGTGCCGGAGGTCGTGGGGCAGTCAGGCAGGTTCGCCCGCGCGATGAGTTCTTGCCGGCTCGGCACCGACCCCGCGTCGTCCGAGGAAGTGCTCGTGGTGGCGCGGTTGATGGCGAAGGCGATGCCGACCAGCACGATCACCACCGCGACCGCGACCCACGATCGCTTGTTTTGCGGAAACACGTCAGCTCAACGCATCGATCGGGCCGGTCTTCACGAGCTTGCTCGCGGTGGCCTCATCGGTGGGCCCGATGCCGTACGACGGGCACAGCGGCGCGAGCGCGCACGCACCGCACGCGGGCTTTCGGGCGTGGCACACCCGGCGGCCGTGCCAGATCACGCGATGGGAGAGCAACGTCCACTCCTTGCGCGGGATGAGCTCGGCGACGTCTTGCTCGACCTTCACCGGGTCGTCGGAGATGGTCCAGTGGAAGCGGTTGGCGAGCCGGTTCACGTGAGTGTCGACGGTGATGCCAGGGACGCCGAACGCGTTGCCAAGCACAACGTTGGCCGTCTTGCGCCCGACTCCCGGCAGCGTGACGAGGTCTTTGAGCCTGCCCGGCACCTCGCCGCCGAAGCGGTCGCACAGCGCCTGCGCCATGCCGAGGATCGAGTTGGTCTTGGCCCGGAAAAAGCCGGTCGAGGCGATGATCGACTCAAGCTCAGCGCGGTCGGCGGCGGCGTAGTCGGCGGCGGTCTTGTACTTGCCGAACAGCGTCGGCGTGACCATGTTCACCCGCTTGTCGGTGCATTGCGCTGACAAGATCGTGGCCACGAGCAGCTCGAGCGGGTTGGCGAAGTCGAGCTCGCAGTGCGCGTCGGGGTACAGCTCGGCCAGCACCTTGTTCATCTTGCGGGCGCGCCGCACCAGCGTCGTCTGAGTCTCGTTGTCGAAGTCGCGCCGCGCCACGCCGCCGAGCCTAACCGCTTCAAACGACAGCCCGGACGACGTGGGTGCGGCGCGGCCGACCCGGTGGGCGCGCGGGCCGGCCAAGCGTCGAGCGGGCAAGCCCGGTCGAGACGGGCCCCTTTGTCTTGAAGCGCATTTGCCTCAAAACAAAGCGGCTCCGACAGCACGCCCTTTGACCGCGACCGACTCACATGTCGTCGAGCGTGAAGTTTCCTTCCTGCGGCGCCGCGGGGGCTGGCCCTGCGGGCGCCGGCCCGGCCGACCCGGACGGGCTCGCCGATGGCCCACCGTCGGCCTCCGGCGCGGCAGCCGCAGCCTGCGCGACCTGCGCGAAGTGGTTGTCGAGCGCGGTCAACGCGGCATCGACGGCCGCTTGGTCACCGCCCTGCCGCTGCGCCTTGTACACCGCCTCGCCGAGCGTCTTGTACAGCTCCGACTCTTGCCGGCCTTGCTGGATCTGCTCAACCTTCGCCTGGCCCTGTTGCATGGCCTGAGCGGCGGTGGCCTTTGCCTTGTCGAGAAACCCCATGTCAGTCACGACCTCCGAACAGGCTGCCCAGTGGGTTGCTTGCCTTCTCCTCATGCCCGAGATGGGCGTTCTTCGCGATGGCGTGCGCCAACGACTCGATCGTCATCGATTGCAGGATGACCGTGCCGTCGCCCTCGAGCGTCGCCTGGTTGAAGCCGTTGCCGCCGAAGACGCCGCTCATCAGGGTCTGCCCACTCAGCGCGCCGATCCGCTCGACGCCGTAGCGCACGGTGTCTTCGAACGCCACCAGGCAGCCGGTGTGCACCTGGATCTTGCCACCGTACTTCGCGGGGTTCAGCTCGATGAAGTTGCCCGCCCCGGCGATGAACAGCGTGCCGACGCCGGTGAACTTCTCGAGCACGAAGCCCTCGCCGCCCTTCAGCCCGGATCTCAGGCCGCTGAACGCTATGTCGAAGTTGACCGTCGACTCGGCCGCGACGAACGCGTCCTTCTCGGCGAACCACCCACGCGAGCCGTCGAGCTCGATCGCCCGCATCTCGCCAGGCAGCGTGCCGGCCAGGCTGATCAGGCCCGCGCCGCCATGCGGCGTGAAGTATTGGAAGGCGATCGACTCGCCGGCCAGCATCCTCTTGCCCACGTTGACCGCCATGCCGAGCAGGCCCCCCGACCCGCCGGCCTGGCCGCTGGGATTGCTGATCCGCGTCTCGACGCCGACGTTGACGGTCTTCCAGAGGAACTTCCCGGCCTCCGCGTACAGCGACTGCCCGTCGTCGACCTGGCAGACGGCCAACTGCATCGCGTTGCCGCTGATCTTGTGCGAGATAGCCATTGCGTGCCCCACTTGCCAACGATCCCGGTGGTGCCAGGAACCAGACGGTACTCACCTTGAGTGCAAACCGGTAGCGGTCGGCTCGCCTGACCGGGTGACGCTCGCCGTGATCACCTCAAGCACCTCCAAATGTGCGCCGATGCCGCGAGAGGAAACCGCACAAGGCACCAACACACGGGACAAACACACGGGACGAATGGGGTCGCTGGTGAGCACGGGCAGCGCCGAGAACCGCGCGGCGACAAGCCGGACGTCCGCACGCCAGGCTCCGACGCGCAACAACACCTTCGACCACCTGTCGATCGAGGACCTGCGCGCCTACCGGACGGCTCTCGCCGACGAGGAGAACCGCGTCTCGTACTGGCGGCGGATCATCCAGGCGCGCCTCGACGTCGTCCGGGCTGGTGAGGCCGGCGCGGTGAAGGTCGACAACTTGCGCAACGTGCTCGCGGAAGCTCGCATTAACAGCGGACGACGGGTGCTCATCACGGTGTTGCCCGTCGAGGACATCCCCCCGTTGCCGGACCTCGCGAAGCTGTGGGAGCGCGAGCCCAAGCGCGACGACCCGCGCCACAACGAGGCGCTGGCCCGGGACCTCGCCGGCGCGGAGATCCAACTGTCTGCGTATCGCGCCGCCCTACATCGGCGGATCACCGGAGCGACCGCCGAGCTGATCGCCCGCTACCGCGAGGACCCCTCGCTGTGCCTGCTCGCGCTGCCGCGCCCCCGGTTGGCCGCCCGCAGCTGACACACCACGACAGGCTTGATCCGACCACCCTCCTGCGGACCGCGTCCAAAGGTGTGAGAATCACGCTCGTGGAGGACGTGCTTAGCAAGCTGCCGCTGTTCGTCGCGCTCAGCCATGACGCGGGGACGGCGCTGCGCGGCGCGATGAAGCGCGAGCAGTTCAACCGTGGCGACGTGATCTTCGACGAGGGCGACCAGGGCGACAAGCTCTACGCGGTCATCGAGGGCAAGGTGAAGATCGCCCGCACCGCCGCCGACGGCCGCGAGAGCCTGCAGACCGTGCGCGGCCCCGGCGAGATGTTCGGCGAGCTGTCGCTGTTCGACCCGCGGCCGCGCACCGCGGGAGCCGTCGCGCTCACCGACTCGGTGCTCGCCTCGCTCGCGCACGACGCGCTGCGGCCCTGGATCATGGACCATCCCGATGTCGCGGTGCAGCTGCTCCAGGCGCTCGTGCAGCGGTTGCGGCAGACCAACGACGTCATGGCCGACCTGGTGTTCTCCGACGTCCCGTCGCGCGTCGCGAAAGCGCTGCTCGGGTTGGCCGAGCGGTTCGGGCAGCCGACCCCGGAGGGCATCCACGTCGTCCACGACCTGACCCAGGAGGAGCTGGCGCAACTCGTCGGCGCCTCGCGCGAGACGGTCAACAAGGCGCTGGCCGACTTCAGCGGCCGCGGCTGGATCCGCATCGAGTCGCGCGCCGTCGTCATCAAGGACGTCGAAGGGCTCAGCCGCCGGGCGAAGTGACGCCCAGGTACGCGAGCTGCGCCAGCACGGTCCAGCGCGCCGCGAACCGCACACCCTCGTCGATGTCTGGGTAAACGATCGCGATGACCTCGTCGGCCGTCGTCGCGCCGCCAGCGACCGCCGCACGTACCTGCGCCAACCGCGCCTCGCGATGCGTCGTGTACTGCGCGATGAGGCCGGCCGGGTCGTCGCGGGTCGGCCCATGCCCAGGCAGGACGACGCGAACCCCGTGCGTGTCGACGACCGTGCGCAACTTTCCCAACGTTTCCAGGTAGTCCGCGAGCTTCCCATCGGGATGCGCGACGACGGTGCTGCCACGCCCGAGGACGGTGTCGCCGGTGAGCAGCGCGGCGTCCGCCGGAAGAAGGAAGCAGGCCGAGTCGGCGCTGTGGCCAGGCGTCGCGACGACGCCGACGTCGATGCCGTCGAGTTCGATGTCCTCGTTGTCGCGTAGCGGTTTCGCTTTGTGACATAGGTCTTCGGCGATCGCCCTGATCGGGGCGTCGGCCAGCCGGGCGAACTCATTCGCGCCTTCGGCGTGATCGGGGTGCCCGTGGGTGAGCAGAATGAGGCCGACGCTGCCAGCGACGTCCAGGATTGCTTGAAAATGCTGGGGTTCTAACGGGCCTGGGTCGACGACAATCGCCCGGGCGTTGTCGCCGCCCTTGAGCACCCAGGTGTTGGTGCCGTCAAGCGTCATCGGCGACGGGTTGTTGGCGCGGACGAGGCGGGCGTGGCTCATGACCGGCCGACGATCGTGAACACCGGCGGTTCGGCGTCGAGGTCGACGTCGGCCTGCAGCACGTACGGCGTGCGATTTTCCGCAGCGGTGAATACTTCTCCCGCCGTTCGATACCGCAGCAGCTCGCGCAACGTAGCCTCGGTCGGCGGCATCAGCAACCACTCCCCACGGCTCGCGCTGGCGAGCGCGACTTGCGGCGCGACCCAGGTCGCGTCGTCGGACTCACCACCGACGTCGCGCGCCTGCTGACCCTCGGGAGCGAGCGCGACGAAGAAGTGCGTGTCGTAGCGCCGCGGCTCGAACACGGGCGTGATCCAGCGCGACCAGGGGCGCAGCAGATCTGGCCGCGCGACGAGGTGGTGCCGGCGCAGCACATCGACGAGTGTGGCGCGGTGTTCGATCAGCGCGAGCCGGTCTTGCTCGAGAACTTCTTCGTCGGAGGGCGCTCCGGACGCGAGCAGCACGCCGCTCTCCTCGAACGTCTCGCGGATCGCGGCCAGCGTTGGGCTCTCGTCGGTCGCGTCGACGACACCGCCCGGGAACACGTGCATGCCGCCGGCGAACGCCATGGCGACGAGGCGGCGGAGCATGAAGACCTCGAGCCCGGCCGCGTCGTCGCGAAGCAGGACGACGGTGGCCGCCGGCCTCGCCACGGCGGGCTGCCCGCCGGCGGCTCGAAACGTGCGCGCGCGTTCGATCAGGTCTGCCGTCGGCAGCGGCAGCGGCGGCAGCGGCGGCGGCGCGTCCGGCACGGCAGTCTGGTCAGCAGACCCGGCGGATGCGGCCGTCGCCGAGGTCGTAGATGAAGCCGCCCACCTTCGCGCCTTGCAGGTACGGCCACGACTGCACGCGCTGCACGTCGGCGCGGATCGCGCCTTCCTGGTCTTGCGTCGTCAGGAACGACAGGCTTCGGGTGTCGGGGCCCCCGGCCTCGCTGATCGCGGCGCGCACGTCGTCCTCATTGCCGCTGGCCATCTTGCAACGGGTGTGCTGGACGACCATGATGCGGTCGACGTTCAGCAGATAGACCGCGAGCACCAGGGTGCGCAGCACGTCGTCGGTGACGCGGCCACCGGCGTTTCGCAGGATTTTCGCGTCGCCCGGCTTCAGGCCGAGCATCCCGAGCGGGTCTATTCGGGAGTCCATACAGGTGAGCACCGCGAGCCCTTTCGCCGCGTTGCCCTCGAGCGCGGCTAGCTTGAACTGCGCCGCATGCGCCTCGTTTGCCTGCAGGACATCGGAAAACACCTCGTCGCTCGACATGCGCCCAGCCTATCGGTGGGCTAGTCGGCCACCTCGACGACCAGCTCGACCTCGACCGGAGCGTCGAGCGGCAGCACAGCCACACCGACCGCACTGCGGGCGTGCTGCCCCACGCCGTCCGGGAAGATCTCGCCGAGCAGGTCGCTCGCGCCGTTGATCACGCCGGGCTGGCCGGTGAAGTTCGGCATGCTCGCCACGAACCCGACGACCTTGACGACGCGCACCACCTTCGACAGGTCGCCGACAACGCCGCGCACCGCGGCGAGCGCGTTCAACGCGCACACCCGCGCGGCCGCCTTGGCCGCCTCCGGCGAGACGGCGGCGTCCGCGTCAGTGCCGACGCGGCCGACCTCGGCCAGCTCGCCGTCGACCGTCGGCAGCTGACCGGACGTGTAGACGTACGAACCCGTGCGGACCGCCGGCACGTACGAGGCGACCGGCTTGGCGACCGGCGGGAGGGTCAGCCCGAGCGACGAGATCCGCTCTTCGGGGGTGGTCATGACGACTTCGGCCGCTTCAGGTAGGCGACCAGCTGCTCGGCGCTCGGGCCCGGCACCACGGCCACCAGTTCCCAGCCGTCTTCGCCCCAGTTGTCGAGGATCTGCTTGGTGGCGTGCACCAGCAGCGGAACCGTCGCGTACTCCCATTTCGCCATGCCCCGGAGCCTAGGGGTTCATGGATACGCTCGGCGAGTGAGGCAGGCGAGGCGAGAAGCCACGGCGCGAGATCGCGACTGGGAGGGCGTGCGGTTGCACGTCGTCACCGGCAAGGGCGGCACCGGCAAGACCACCGTCGCAGCCGCGCTCGCGCTGGCCCTCGCGGCGGGCGGACGACGCACCCTCCTCGTCGAGTGCGAGGGCCGTCAGGGCCTGGCCCGGCTGTTCGACGCGCCGCCGCTGCCCTACGCCGAGCGCAAGGTCGCGGTCGCCCCCGAGAGCGGGATGGTTTACGGCCTGGCGATCGACCCTGAAGAGGCGCTGCTCGAGTACCTCGAGCTGTACTACCGCGCCGGCCGCGCGGGTCGGGCGCTCCGACGGTTCGGCGCCATCGACTTCGCCACGACGATCGCGCCCGGGGTCCGCGACGTCCTGCTCACCGGCAAGGCCTACGAGGCCACCAGACGGCGGTTCTCGTCGCGACCGGCTCGCACCGCCGCGGCAATCGCGCCGTCCGAGAATCTCGACGACTACGTCTACGACGCCGTCGTGATGGACGCGCCCCCCACCGGCCGGGTGGCCCGCTTTCTCAACGTCAACGCCGAGGTGGCCGGCCTCGCGCGGATCGGTCCGGTCAACAAGCAGGCCGAGTCGATCATGCGGTTGATCCGCTCGCCGCAGACCGTGGTGCACCGGGTGGCGGTGCTCGAGGAGATGCCGGTGCAGGAAACCCTGGACGGCATTGAGGAGTTGCGGTCGTTCGACCTGCCCGTCGGCGGCGTCATCGTCAACCGCGCGCACACCTCGATGCTCCCGTCGTCCGCGCTGAAAAGCGCGGCCGGCGGCAAGCTCGACACCGAACTCTTGCGCGAGGGCCTCGCCTCCGGCGGTCTTAAGCCGGACGACGAGACGGTGCGCGGGTTGGCGTCCGAAGCCACTGACCACGCGCTGCAGGTCAGCGCCCAACGGCGCCTGCTCACCAAGCTGAAGGCGGCGCAGCGGCCGATCTACCAACTGCCCGACCTCGACACCGACGACATCGGGCGGCTGTACGCGCTCGCCGGCGAGCTCGCCGCGCAAGGGGCCGCCTGATGTCCGCCGCCTCGACGACGCGGTCGCTCGACGTCGACGCCCTGCTCGCCGACCCGGCCACCCGTGTCGTCGTGTGCTGCGGATCGGGCGGGGTGGGCAAGACGACGCTGGCCGCGGCGTTGGGCGTTCGCGCCGCAGAGTCCGGACGACGCGTCGTCACGCTCACCATCGACCCGGCTCGACGACTCGCGCAGTCACTGGGGTTGACCGAACTCGACAACACCCCTCGCAAGGTGGCCGGCATCAAAGGCACGGGCGAGTTGCACGCGATGATGCTCGACATGAAGCGCACCTTCGACGAGATCGTCGAGGCGCACGCGAGTCCGCAAAAAGCGGCGCAGATATTGGCGAACCCGTTCTACCAATCGCTGTCGTCAAGTTTCGCGGGCACGCAGGAGTACATGGCGATGGAGAAACTCGGTCAGTTAAGGAAATCCGACCGCTGGGACCTCATCGTCGTTGACACGCCACCGGCCCGCTCCGCGTTGGACTTCCTCGACGCGCCAGGCCGGTTGGGCCGCTTCCTCGACGGCCGATTCATCCGCACGTTGCTCGTTCCGGCCAAAGCCGGCGGTCGCGGTTACGTCAAGGTGGTGCAGGCGGGCCTCGGGGTGATGACCGGCGCGATGACCAGGCTGCTCGGGGCGCAGCTGCTCACCGAGGTGCAGACGTTCGTCGCGGCGATGGACACGATGTTCGGCGGATTGCGCGAGCGCGCCGACGCGACGGCGAAGCTGCTGCGCGCGCCCGGCACCGCGTTCGTCGTGATCGCCGCGCCGGAGCCCGACGCGCTGCGCGAGGCGTCGTACTTCGTCGAGCGCCTGGTCGAGGAGGAGATGCCACTCGCCGGCGTCGTCGTGAACCGGGTTCATCGCACGGCGGTGCCGCAGTTGAGCGCAGGCAAGGCGCTGGCCGCGGCCGAGGCGCTTGAAGGGGAGGGCGATCCGGCGGCCGCGTTGGCGGCCGGCGTGTTGCGCACGCACGCCCAGCGCGTGCAGGCGGAGAAGAGCGAGCAACACAAACTGGCCGGGTTCGGATTGGCCCATCCGAAGGTCAGGACGACGTCGGCACCGGCGTTCGCCGAGGACGTGCACGACCTGGCCGGCCTGCGGCAGCTCGCCGCGGCGCTTTGCGGTCAGCCAGTGCGCGGCTGACCGGAGGTCGGTCAGCCAGTCGCGGAGTAGCGGTCGGCGGCCGCCCGCTCGAAGTCTTCCATCGCGGTGACGAGGAGCCGCTGCCACGAGGTGACGTTCGGACGGCGGCGCAGCAGCGCGCGGCGCTCGCGCTCGGTGAGGCCACCCCACACACCGAACTCGACGCGATTGTCGAGCGCGTCGGCGAGGCACTCGGCGCGCACCGGGCAACCGAAGCAGACGGCCTTGGCTCGGTTTTGAGCGGCGCCCTGCACGAAGAGCGCGTCAGGGTCGCTGCCGCGGCACGCGGCGCGCGACGTCCAGTCGTTGGTCCAAGCCATGAGTCCCCGTCCCCTATCAGCTCTCGCGCGATCAGCTCTCGCGACCCTGCCATCAGCGATGTGCTTCGACGGTACGGATCGCGCACGGGCACCCACCAGGCTCCGTTCGGCCCATTCGGGCTGACCCAGGCGGACCATCCGACTAGCCCCGACTAAGGCGGTTAACCAATCGGCGCGCGTCCGCGCGCGCCGCGTTCAGGGTCACCGGCGGCTACCCTGCACTGGTGTCCACACGCGCTGGGAGCGGTTGGTTGCCGTCGGATGGGAGCTCGTCCGGTCGGCTGGGATTCGGATCGAAGCTGACCAGGTCCGTGGTCCTGCTCGTGCTCGCGGTGTTGACCGGGGCGCTCGTCGCCGCCCTGGCGTTGCCCGTCGTCGGCGGGGTGGGGGTGTTCACCCGCAACATGATCGGCAACGTCGCGTTCACCGACCTGCCGCCTGAGTTGCAGCAGCCTCCGCTCTCGCAGCGTTCGGTCATCCTCGCCGCCAACGGCACCGAGCTCGCGACGTTCTACTACGAGAACCGGCAGTCGGTCGACCTCGCCGACATCGCCCCCATCATGCGCCAGGCGATCGTCGCGATCGAGGATTCTCGCTTTTACGAGCACCACGGCATCGACCCGAAGGGCATCTTGCGGGCGCTGGTGAAGGACAGCTCGACCGGCGAGGCCACCCAGGGCGCCTCGACCATCACGCAGCAATACGTGCGCCAGGCGCTCGTCGAGACGAGCGCGGCCAACGACAACGTCGCCGGTGCGCAAGCCGCGCGGGCGAAGAACCTCACCCGAAAGATCACCGAGGCCCGCTACGCGATCGCGCTCGAAAAGCAGCTGTCGAAGGAGGAGATCCTCGAGGACTACCTCAACACCGTTTACTTCGGCAGCGGCGCGTACGGCGTGTCGGCGGCCGCCCAGCACTACTTCAGCGAGTCGGCCGACTCGCTTTCGCTCCCGCAGGCCGCGCTGCTCTCCGGCGTCATCAACAACCCCAGCACGTTCGACCCGATCCTCAACCCGAACAACGCGTTGGACCGCCGCAACACCGTCCTGCAGCGAATGGCCGACCTCAAGTACATCAGCCAGGACGACGCCGACCAGGCGAAGCTCGCCCCGCTCGGCTTGAAGGTCTCCCAAATCCCCAACGGCTGCTCGACCGCCGTCGCGCCCTACTTTTGCCAGTACGTGGTTGCGGAGTTCCTCAACAACCCGGCCTACGGCGCGACCCGCGACGCGCGCGCCAACCTGCTCCGGCGTGGCGGCCTGGTCATCTCGACCACGCTGGACCTGAAGATGCAAAAGGCCGCCCAGGACGCGGTCAACGGCGTCGTCCCGCCTGATCCGACGAAGAACGCCGGCGTCGCGGCCGCGATCGACCTCGTCGACCCGAAGACCGGCGCGGTCAAGGCGATGGCGGTCAACCGCACGTTCGGCAGTGGCCCAGGCCAGACCGAGATAAACCTGGCCGCCGACGCCGCGCATGACGGCTCGAACGGCCGACACGCGGGCTCGACCTTCAAGGTGTTCGTCTTGGCGGCGGCGCTCGAAGAGGGCATCCCGACCGGCACCACGATCGTGTCCCCGCAGACCGTGACGATCCCGAAAGGATCCACCACCGACTGCGACGGGAACCCGCAGGATAAATGGACCGTGCACAACGCGGGCGACAGCGAGTCGGGCACCTTCGACATGGTTCGTGGCACCTGGGACTCCGTGAACACCTACTTCGCGCAGCTCGAGGTGAAAACAGGGCTTTGCCGGCCGGTGCAAATCGCCGAGGCGATGGGCGTCAAGCAGGCCAACGGCCAGCCGCTCGACCAGATCCCGGCCTTCACCCTCGGCGCGGAGGACGTCGACCCGCTCGCGGTGACCGGCGCCTTCGCGACGTTGGCCAACCAGGGCATGTACTGCGCCCCGCAGGCGATCACCGGGGTCACGACGTCGATTCAAGGTCTGAACCCGCCGAAGGTGCCGGGCCCGAGCTGCAAGCAGGCCATCGACAAAGACGTCGCGAACGGCGTCACGTCGCTGCTGCAAGGCGTCATCGAGCACGGCACCGGCGCCGGCCTCGGCATCGGAAGGCCCGCCGCGGGCAAGACCGGCACCGACGACGACTACAAGAACGGCTGGTTCGGCGGCTACACGCCGAACCTCGCGGCGGCCGTCTGGACCGGCAACCCCGACTCCGCGACGCCGATGCGCAACATCACGATCAACGGCCATCGCTATCCCGAGGTGTTCGGCGCGACGCTGGCCGGAAAGATCTGGCAGCTCGCGATGAAGAGCGCGAGCCAGAGTCTGCCGATTGAGACGTTCGTGCAACCGCCCACCTCGACGCTGCGCGGCGAGCCGGTGACCGTGCCGGACGTCAAGGGCCAAGATCCGACCGCGGCGGCCGACGCGTTGCGCAAGCTGGGCCTTAGCGTCGCCATCGACGCGACGCAGGTGCCCTCCGACCAGCCGCTGGGCAAGGTCGCCTCCACCGACCCCGCGGCAGGCGCGACGTTGTACGTGGGCAACAAGGTGACGCTGTTCGTCAGCAACGGCACGCCGCCGTTGCCGAGCGGCTCACCGCCGGCGAGCGGCAGCCCACCCGCCTCGGCGCCTGCAGGCTCGCCACCCGCGTCGGCCGACGCGACATCAACCGCCAAGCGCCCTCCGGCCAAGCCGGGACCGACCAAGAAGAAGAAGCACGGCTGAGCCGGTAGCTAGCGGGCTCAGCCCGCGAGCTGCCGCTTGACCTCGGCGGCCACCCGACCGCCCTCCGCACGGCCGGCCACCTGGGCGGTCGCCACCTTCATGACGACGCCCATGGCCGATGGCCCGCTGGCGCCGGACTCCTGGATCGCCGCCGCCACCACCGCGCGCAGCTCCTCGTCGTCCAACTGCTTGGGCAAGTAGCCGTCGATCACCGCCCCCTCGGCCCGCTCGCGCTGCGCCATCTCGGGCCGGTTGCCGGTCTCGAACGCCTCGGCCGCCTCGCGCCGCTTCTTCGCCTCGCGGGCCAGCACGCGAAGCACCTCGTCGTCCGACAACACGCGCGCCTGCTTGCCGGCGACCTCTTCGTTCGTGATCGCGGCCAGCGCCATGCGCAGCGTCGCGGTGCGCAGTTCGTCGCGCGACCTGATGGCGTCGGTGAGGTCGTCGTGCAGGCGGGTCTTCAGGGAAGCAGTCATGACCGCCAGTCTCCCACCGGTGATCTCTGGGACACTCGCAGTTATGCGCCGACTGATCGCCGTCCCGCTCGCCGTCACCGCCACCGCGGTGGCCGCCATCGGTTACGCCGCGGGCATCGAGCGCCGCTCGCCTCGGTTGCGCCGGGCGGAGGTGCAGGTGTTGCCGGCCGGATCGAGCCCGCTGCGGATCTTGCACTTCTCCGACGTCCACTTCACGCCCAACCAGCGGTGGAAGGGCGACTGGCTGCGCAGCCTCGGCGCGCTCCAGCCAGACCTCGTCATCAACACCGGTGACAGCATCGCGCACCCCGACGCGGTGGCGCCGTTCGTCGACGCGATCGCGCCGCTGCTCGAACGTCCGGGCGCGTTCGTCTTCGGCTCGAACGACTACTACGCCCCGCGCTTCAAGAACCCGGTCGCTTACCTGTTGCCGGACGACCGTGAGCGCGCCGCCGGACCCGAGTTGCCCTGGCCCGCGCTTCGTGACGCCATGGGTGACGCCGGCTGGATCGACCTGTCGAACAACCGCGGCTTCCTCAAAGCCGACGGCCGGAGGGTCGAGCTCGTCGGGGTCGACGACCCGCACATCGAACGCGACCGTTACGCCGACGTCTCCGCGCCCGCCGACCCGGACGTCGCGCTCACCATCGGCGTCACCCATTCGCCCGAGCCGCGAGTGCTGTCACCGATGTCGGACGACGGCTGCCGCCTCATCCTGGCCGGGCACACCCATGGCGGGCAGCTTCGCGTCCCGTTCTACGGCGCGCTGGTCACCAACTGCGGACTCGATCGCGCGCGCTCCCGAGGGCTGTCGCGCTACGAGAACGCCTGGCTGCACGTCTCGGCCGGGCTTGGCACGTCGCCGTTCGCGCCCGTGCGGTTCGCCTGCCCGCCCGAGGCCACGCTGCTCACACTCGTGGCCGCGCCCTGAGCTAGACTCCAAAGGCTTTATCGGGGTGTGGCGCAGCTTGGTAGCGCGCTGCGTTCGGGACGCAGAGGTCGTGGGTTCAAATCCCGCCACCCCGACAAGATGAACGCCCGGCTTCCGCTGACGCGGAAAGCCGGGCGTTCGGCATCTCGGCAGCCAGACGTACCGTGTGTGGGTGGACCTGCAGCAGCCCGAGCTCGAGCGGTCGTCGTGGAACGTCACCTCGTCGGTCAAGCACGGCTATCCGCCGCCGAGGCTGTCGCCGGGATCGGTCACGACCTCGTACTGCGGCGAGCAGATGATCGTCGAGGGTGAGTTGACCGATCTGCCGCCCCGAGATGCGTGTCCGTTGTGTGCACCGGCGTGGCGGTCGCGGCATAAAAGGTAGGCGGGGCCGTAATCCGGCAGACTGTGACCCGTGAGCCCGGACCAGCCCGACCCCTCCGATCCCGTCGAGAACCGTTGGAAGGCCCGCTTCCGGGCCGCCCGGATGACGCTGCCCGACTGGGCCGCCGACGCGCCCCAACGATGCCTGTACGCGAGCAACGCCAGCGGCACCGTCGAGCTCTACACGTGGGATCGCGACACCGACGCCACTCGCCAGGTGACCAACCGCCCCGACGGCACGCGCGTCGGCGCCGTCGACCCCGGCGGCGACTGGGTGTGGTGGTTCGACGACGAGGGCGGCAACGAGTTCGGCGTCTGGCGCCGGCAACCCTTCGAGGGCGGCGCGACCGAAACGGCGGTCGCGGGACTCGAGCCGTCGTACCCCGCAGGGCTCGCGCTAGGCCGCGACGGTCTCGCCATCGTGGGTCGATCGACGGACGACGGGACGTCGGTGCACGTCGCGCGCACCGGCGAGCGGCCGGCCACGATCTACGCGCACAAAGAGGACGCGCAGGTCGGTGCGCTGTCCCGAGACGGCACGCTTCTCGCGCTCGAGCACAGCGAACACGGCGACTCCCGGCACATGGCGTTACGGGTGCTGCGCGTCGACGCGACGGCGCCGTCGGTCGTTGGCGAGCTCTGGGACGGTCCCGGGCTCGGGCTGCGCGCCATGGCGTTCGCGCCGACGCCGGGCGACGCGCGGCTGCTCGTGCTGAACGAGCGGCACGGCCGCTGGCTTCCGCTGTTGTGGGACGTCGAGACCGGCGCGCAGCGGGAACTCGAGCTCGACTTGCCGGGCGACGTCTCCGCGCGCTGGTATCCCGACTCGTCTGCGTTGCTGATCGGACACGAGCACCACGCGCGAAGCGAGCTCTATCGCCTCGACCTCGCCACTGGCGAGGTCGCCAAGCTGCCGACGCCGCGCGGAACGATCGCCGGGGCGACCGCGCGCCCGGACGGCGCCGTCGAGTTCTTGTGGTCGTCGGGCGTGCAACCTCCTGCCGTCCGTGACATCGCCGGCACCGTGGTCTTTCGCGTGCGAGGCGCGGCCGCCCCTGAGTCGGTGCCGGTCGACGACGCCTGGGTCGACGGGTTGGGCGGACGCATTCACGCGCTGATCTCCAAGCCAGCCGGGGCCTCCGGCGCCATGCCGACGGTGTTCTTGGTCCACGGCGGTCCGACCAGCCAGGACGCTGATTCCTTCGTGCCTGGTGTGGCCGCATGGGTCGACGCCGGCTTTGCCGTCGTCCGGGTGAACTACCGCGGATCGACCGGTTACGGGTCCGCGTGGCGGGACGCGATCGAGCACCGTGTCGGCTTGACCGAGCTCGAGGACATCGCCGCAGTTCGAGACTGGGCTGTCGACTCCGGCGTCGCCGACCCTTCGGCGGTCGTGCTCGCGGGGGCCTCGTGGGGGGGTTACCTGACGTTGCTCGGCCTCGGCGTCCGGCCTGACGCGTGGACGCTTGGCATCGCCGGCGTGCCCGTCGCCGACTACGTCGCCGCGTACGAGGACGAGATGGAGGGCCTGCGCGCCTTCGACCGCTCGCTTTTCGGCGGAACGCCCGAGTCGGTGCCCGATCGCTACCGGCGGTCGTCACCGATCACCTACGTGGACGACGTGCGCGCGCCGGTGCTGATCCTCGCCGGCGCCAACGACCCGCGCTGCCCGATCCGCCAGATCGAGAACTACATCGCGGCGTTGGCTGCGAGGGGGACGCCACACGAGGTGTACCGCTTCGACGCGGGGCACGGATCGCTGGTGATCGAAGAGCGAATCCGCCAGGTCGCCGCCGAACTCGCCTTCGCCCGCCGCCACCTAGGCCGAGAACGCTAGCCGGCCCGGAACGCTAGCCGGCCCAGAACGCTAGCCGGCCCGGAACGCTAGCCGGCCCGGAACGCTAGCCGGCCCGGAACGCTAGCCGGCCGGGTCCAGCCGCCCAGACCCAAGGTCCGCCTCGAACGCTTGGTCTTGAGTCACCCACGATTCAAGACCAAGCTCCAGGAGAACAACCCACCGCCGGGCTACCTCCGCCGGCGCTTGGTCTTGAATCAAATGGGCCTCAAGACCAAGCGTCCGGGCCGAGACATGCCGGCCAGCCCAACGGGCCAGTTTTCCACCGCACGATCCTGCGACCGACCCGTCCACAGCGGCGCGGTTGCATGGCATCAGCCACCGGCCGTCACGACACGCTTGATGCGTGACCAAGTTTCCGAGCGACCGGCTACTGCGCGCCGCACGCCATTGGGCCGACTTCAGCCAGCGTGAGCTAGCGGCGATGACCGGGCTCACGCAGACGATCGTCGCTCGCATCGAGCGCACGCCGGAGCTAGCGCGTGTCGAGCATTTCGCGATGCTGCTCGAGGCCACCGGCTTTCGGTTAGCGGTGCTCGACAGAGACGGCGTCGAACTCGCTCCTGAGAGTGAGGCGGACGCCGAGCGCCGGGACGCGGCGGGTCGGCGCTTTCCCGCGCACCTCGACGTCCGCTCAGGCAGGGACTGCTGGTGGGGCCGGGTTTATTGGGCAATATGCGAACGTCCCGCGCCTGAGTTCACTTTCAGCGGTCGGTGGCGCCGCGACTTTCGCCGCTACTTCGACGCGAGAGACGACGAAGCGGCTACCGAGACGCGGCTACAAGCTCTGCGATTTGCACAGCGTTTAAAGCCGCCCCCTTACGAAGGTTGTCATTACTGACGAACATCGCCAGGCCACGGCCCTCGGGCGCGCCGGGGTCGATCCGCAAGCGGCCCACGAAGCTCGGGTCGACGCCTGCCGCCTGCAACGGGTTGGGCACGTCCGTGACGACGACACCTGGCGCCGAGCCGAGCAGCTCCAGAGCGCGCTCGACCGACAGCGGCGAGGCGAACTCCGCGTTGATCGACAGCGAATGGCCGGAGAACACCGGCACTCGAACGCAGGTGCCCGAAACCAGCAGCGACGGGATGCCGAGGATCTTCCGGCTCTCGTTGCGCAGCTTCTGCTCCTCGTCGGTCTCGAAGCTACCGTCGGAGACCACCGAACCGGCGAGCGGCACCACGTTGAACGCGATCGGCCGCACGTACTTGACCGGCTCTGGGAACGACACCGCGGACCCGTCGTGCGTGAGGTCGACCGCTCGGTCGAACACTTGTCGCACCTGCTTGTCGAGCTCGTCGACACCGGCGAGGCCCGACCCGGAGACCGCTTGGTAGGTGCTGACCACGAGACGGGTCAGGCCGGCCTCGTCGTGCAGCGGCTTCAAGACCGGCATCGCCGCCATGGTCGTGCAGTTCGGGTTGGCGATGATGCCCTTGCGCGCCTCGCGCACGGCGCCAGGGTTGACTTCGCTGACCACCAGCGGCACGTCGGGGTCCATGCGCCACGCCGACGAGTTGTCGACCACGATGACGCCGGCCGCGGCGAAACGAGGTGCCAGCTCGCGTGACGTGGCGCCCCCCGCCGAGAACAACGCGATGTCGAGGCCGGACGGATCTGCGACCGCGGCATCCTCGACGACGACCTCGGAGTCACCCCACGGCAACGTCGTCCCGGCCGAGCGCGCCGACGCGAAGAAGCGGATCTCAGCGATCGGGAAGCTGCGTTCGGCGAGGATTCGGCGCATGACGCCACCCACCTGCCCGGTGGCGCCGACAACGCCTACTCGCAAGCCACTCATCGTCCGGTACCTCCGTACACCGTCGCCGCCCCGTTGGGGTCGTCAAGCTCGAACGCATGGTGCAACGCCGCGACGGCCGCGGGTAGTTCGTGTTCGCGGACGACGACAGAGATGCGAATCTGCGACGTCGAGATCATCTCGACGTTGATTCCTGCATCGGCAAGGGCGGACAAGAACTTCGCCGTCACGCCGGGGTGAGTGCGCATGCCCGCACCGATAAGGGACAGCTTGCCGATCTGGTCGTCGGACTGCAGCGACTCGAAGCCGATCTCGTCCTGCGCCTTGGTGAGCGTCGCGACCGCGTTCGTCAGGTCGGCGCTCGGCAGCGTGAACGTGATGTCGGTACGGCCGGTCGCGACCGACGAGACGTTCTGCACGATCATGTCGATGTTGATGCCCGCGCCGGCGACGATGGTGAAGATCTTCGCCGCCTCGCCCGGCTTGTCGGGCACACCGACGACGGTGATCTTGGCCTCACCCCGCTCGTGCGCGACGCCAGAGATGATCGGGGCTTCCATCTGCTCCTCCGCGGGGATGTTGACGATCCAGGTTCCGGGCTTTGTGGAGAAGGACGACCGCACGTGGATCGGGAGATTGAACCGGCGCGCGTACTCGACACATCGCAAATGCAGGATCTTGGCGCCGGAGGCGGCCATCTCCAGCATCTCCTCGTACGACAGCTTGCCGATCTGGCGAGCCGACGCGACGATGCGCGGGTCGGCGGTGAACACCCCGTCGACGTCCGTGTAAATCTCGCAAACTTCGGCGCCGAGCGCGGCGGCGAGCGCCACGGCGGTGGTGTCGGACCCGCCGCGGCCAAGCGTCGTGACGTCCTTGGTGTCCTGGGCGACGCCTTGGAACCCCGCGACGATCGTGATGCGGCCCTTGTCGAGCGCGTCGCGGATGCGGCCCGGCGTGACGTCGATGATCTGCGCCTTGCCGTGCCGCGAGTCGGTGATCACACCCGCCTGGCTGCCGGTGTACGAGCGGGCCTGGTGACCGAGGTCGGAGATCGCCATGGCGAGCAGCGCCATCGAGATCCGCTCACCGGACGTGAGCAGCATGTCGAGCTCGCGGGCCGGCGGCAGCGGCGAGACCTGCTGCGCCAGGTCCCGCAGGTCGTCCGTCGTGTCGCCCATGGCGGAGACGACGACCACCACCTCGTTGCCGAGCGACTTGGTGTCGATGATGCGGCGGGCAACCCGCTTGATGCTGGCGGCGTCGGCGACGGACGAG
>JAICLV010000114.1 GCA_025925185.1 Acidothermaceae bacterium | reverse complement strand
CTCCGGTCTCGATGTCGACGCGCTGCGCATCGTGTCCGAGGGCGTCAACCGGTTCCGTGCCCAATCGGATCGCGGTGTGCTGCTCATCACCCACTACACGCGCATCTTGCGCTACATCAAGCCCGACTTCGTGCACGTCTTCGTCGAGGGCCGCGTCGTCGAGGAAGGCGGGCCCGAGCTCGCCGACCGGCTCGAGGCCGAGGGATACGAGCGCTTCGTCAAGGGCGCCGCGTAGCCCGCGTAGGGAGGAATGTGCATGAGCGAGGCCGAACTTCGCGACTTGCTGGGTGACTTCGACGTCGAGGCGGTGCGCAAGGACTTTCCGATCCTCGACCGCACGGTACGCGACGGGCACCCGCTCGTCTATCTCGACAGCGCGAACACGTCGCAAAAGCCGCGGGCCGTGCTCGACGTGCTCTCGGACTTTTACGAGCGGCACAACGCGAACATCCACCGTGCCACGCACGCCCTGGGCGAAGAGGCGACGGAGGCGTACGAAGACGCGCGGCTGAAAATCGCCAGCCTGATCGGCGCGCCCGACGCCGCCGAGGTCGTGTTCACCAAGAACTCGTCTGAGGCGTTGAACCTGGTCGCCAACGTGCTCGGGTGGGGTCCGCGCGGGCTCAAGCCCGGCGACGAGGTGGTCGTCACCACGATGGAGCACCATTCCAACATCGTGCCGTGGCAGCTCCTTTGCGAACGCACGGGTGCGACGCTGCGGTGGTTCGACGTCACCGACGAGGGCCGGCTCGACCTCTCGAACATCGACGACCTCCTCACCGAGCGCACGAAAGTCCTTGCGCTGGTGCATGTCTCGAACGTCCTCGGCACCGTCAATCCGGTCGCGCCGCTCGCCGCCCGCGCGCACGAGGTTGGCGCGCTGGTCGTCGTCGATGGCTCGCAGGCGGTGCCGCACATGCCGGTCGACGTAGCCGCCCTCGACGTCGACTTCTACGCGTTCACCGGCCACAAGATGTGCGGCCCGACCGGCATCGGCGTGCTGTGGGGCCGTCGCGCGCTGCTCGAGGAGTTGCCGCCGTTCCTCGGCGGCGGCGAGATGATCGAGACCGTCACGATGGAGAAGTCGATGTACGCCGCCGTGCCGCACAAGTACGAGGCTGGCACCCCGCCCATTGCCGAGGCGGTCGCGCTCGGCGCCGCCGTCGACTACCTATCGGGCATCGGCATGGAGTCGATCGCCGCGCACGAGCAAGCCATCACGGCGTACGCGCTTGCCCGCCTGGGCGCGCTCGACGGCGTCCGGATTCTCGGGCCCACCGAGGCGGTCGACCGCGGCGGCGCGATCTCGTTCACGCTCGACAAGGTGCACCCCCACGACGTCGCGCAGGTGCTCGACTCCGTCGGCGTCGCGGTTCGGGCGGGTCACCACTGCGGGCGGCCCGTCCATCAACGCTTCGGCATCACGGCCTCGACGCGCGCGTCGTCCTATCTGTACACGACGCCGGCCGAGATCGACGCGCTGATCGCGGGTGTCGAGCAAGCGAGAAGGTTCTTCGCCTGATGCAGCTTGAGTCGATGTACCAGGAGATCATCCTCGATCACTACCGAAACCCCCACCACAAAGGGCTTCGGGAGCCGTTCGACGTCGAGGTGCACCACGTCAACCCGACCTGCGGCGACGAGATCACCCTGCGGGTCAAGCTCGAGGGCGGCAAGGTCGCCGACGTCAGCTACGACAGCGCGGGTTGCTCGATCTCGCAGGCGAGCGCGTCGGTGCTCACCGACCTCGTGATCGGTCGAGACATCGATGCGGGGTTCACGGCGCACGAGGAGTTTCTCGCGCTGATGCAGAGCAAGGGAACCGCCACTCCCGACGAGGATGTCCTCGAGGACGCCGTGGCGTTTGTCGGAGTGTCTAAGTTCCCGGCGCGTGTGAAGTGCGCGCTGCTGTCGTGGATGGCGTGGAAGGACGCCACCGCGCAAGCGTTAGGAGCACAAGCGGCGTCAGACGACGCCCCGATCCCGGAAGGCACATCCGAATGACCACCACCCTCGAAGACGTCAAGGAAGCGCTGTACGACGTGGTCGACCCGGAGCTGGGCATCAACGTCGTCGACCTCGGCCTCATCTACAACCTCGTCATGGACGACGACGACACCGCTGTCATCGACATGACCCTGACGTCGGCGGCCTGCCCGCTGCAAGACGTCATCGAAGACCAGACTCGGAGCGCGCTCGACGGTCTGGTGAAGGAGTTCCGGATCAACTGGGTCTGGATGCCGCCGTGGGGCCCCGACAAGATCACCGACGATGGCCGCGAGCAGCTGCGCGCCATCGGCTTCAACGTCTGATCGCGCCTCGCGCCCGCCGTTCCATGTTGATCACGTTAACGTGATCAGCACGTCCGAAGGTGCCTCTACAGCCCTGTCCTCGGACGCGCTAGCCCCCTGAACGTGATCAACTCGGAGACGACCGAAAGGCTGTGCTGTGATCACCGCGAGCGACGTCGAGATCCACGTCGGCTCGCGCGTCTTGTTGGAGAAGGTCACCTTCCGCATCGCGCCGGGGGACCGCGTGGGCCTGGTCGGTCGCAACGGCGCCGGCAAGACGACCCTCACCAAGGTGCTCGCGGGCGAGGCGCTGCCGACACAAGGCGCCGTCACCCGCGCCGGTGAGGTCGGCTACCTGCCGCAAGACCCCCGCACCGGTGACCTCGACGTCCTCGCGCGCGATCGCATCCTGTCCGCCCGCGGCCTCGACGTCGTCACGCGCGAGATGCGTGACGCCGAGGCGAAAATGGCAAGCGCGGACGACGCGACGCGCGACGCCGCTGTTCGCCGTTATGGGCGCATCGAGGACCGCTTCCACGTTCTCGGCGGCTACGCCGCCGAGTCGCAGGCCGCGTCGATCGCCGCCAGCCTCGGCCTGCCCGACCGGGTGATGGGCCAGCCGCTGCGAACGCTTTCGGGCGGTCAGCGGCGCCGGGTCGAACTGGCGAGGATTCTCTTCTCTGACGCCGAGACGCTGCTGCTCGACGAGCCGACTAACCACCTCGACGCCGATTCCATCGTGTGGCTAAGGGAATTCCTGCGGTCGCACAAGGGCGGCCTGGTGGTCATCAGTCACGATGTCGGCCTGCTGGAGGCGACCGTCAACCGGGTGCTGCACCTCGACGCCACCCGCGCTGTGATGGACGTCTACAACGTCGGCTGGAAGACCTACCTCGAACAACGCGAGGCCGACGAGCGCCGCCGCAAACGCGAGCGGGCCAACGCCGAGCGCAAGGCGACCACCCTGCAAGCCCAGGCCGACCGCATGCGCTACAAGGCCACCAAGGCGACAGCCGCGCAGAACATGGAGAAGCGGGCGCACAAACTCCTCGCCGGCTTGGAGGACGTCCGCAAGCACGACCGCGTCGCGAAGCTGCGCTTCCCCGACCCTGCGCCGTGCGGCAAGGTGCCGTTGACGGCGTCCGGGCTCTCGAAGTCGTACGGGTCGCTTGAGGTGTTCACCGACGTCGACCTCGCGATCGACAAGGGCAGTCGCGTGGTCGTCCTCGGCCTCAACGGCGCGGGCAAGACCACGCTGCTGAAAGCCCTTGCCGGCGTGGAAAACCCTGACACCGGCAAGGTGACGCCCGGGCACGGCCTCAAGCTCGGCTATTACGCCCAGGAGCACGAGACCCTCGACCCGGACGCGACGGTGCTCGAGACCATGCGCTCATCGGCGCCCGAACTCGCCGACGTCGACCTGCGCCGGGTGCTCGGCAGCTTCTTGTTCTCCGGCGAGACGGTCGACCAACCGACCAAGACGCTGTCCGGCGGCGAGAAGACGCGGCTCGCCCTTGCCCGCTTGGTCGTCTCTAGCGCGAACGTGCTGCTGCTGGATGAGCCGACCAACAACCTCGACCCCGCTAGCCGCGAGGAAGTGCTTGCCGCGCTGAGAAATTACAAAGGCGCGATCGTGCTCGTCACTCACGACGAAGGCGCGGTCGACGCGTTGTCGCCCGAGCGTGTGCTGCTGCTGCCCGACGGCGTCGAGGATCTGTGGAGCGACGAGCTCGTCGACCTAGTCGCGTTGGCCTAACGCCTCCACGGGAGCGTCGTGGTCGGGAGGCAGGACCCGGCGCGCGTCGTAGCGCAGGAACGCCGGAACCCGTGCCACCAGGGCCGCCAGACCGACGAGGCAGGCGATGCCGCCCGCGACCAAGGAAACCTGCGGCGACATCACCGACCCCATCGCGCCCGCGCGCACGTCGCCCAGGCGGGTGCCGCCCGTCACCACCACGGAGTACACCCCCTGCAACCGCCCCTGCATGGAGTTCGGCGTTGCGACCTGAAGCATGGTGGAGCGGTACACCGCGCTCACGGTGTCGGCGGCGCCCGCGACGGCCAACATCAGCAGCGCGAACCAGAGCGACGAGCTCAACCCGAAGGCCGTGATGGTGAGAGCCCACACGGCGATTGAGACCGTGATGCCGACCCCTTGCCGATGCACTCGCGAGATGAGGCCGCCCACGATCGTGACCAGAATCGCCCCCACGCCGGGTGCCGCGTAGAGCAAGCCAGCGGTGTGCGCGCCGCCGCCGAAGTGCCCGACGGCCAACGCGGGGAACAATGCCCGCGGCGAGCTGGTCAGCATCGCGTTGATGTCGACGAGAAAGGTCATCAAGATGACCGGTCGCACCGACAGGAAGCGGAATCCCTCCCGGATGGCAGCGAGCGGCGCGGCGTGCGCCGTGTCTTCGGGTGGCATCCGCGGGAGTCGGACCGCCGCGTAGAACGCGGCGCTGAACGTCGCGACGTCGATGGCGTAGGCCGCCCCGAACCCGCCGGTGCCGACCGCGACACCGGCGATGAGCGGGCCGAGGATGACGGCGAGCTGGAAGCTGCCGTAGATCAGCGTGTTCGCGGCGGGCAGCCGGTGCCGACCGACGAGGAACGGGACGATGGCGCCACGCGTCGGCGTCCCGACGGCGGCGAAGCCGGACTGGACGACGACGCACAGATACAGCAGCCACAGCTGGTTCAGGTGCGCCAGCGCCTGCGCCAGCAGGACGACGCTCAACAGCATCGTCGCGGTCGACGTCAAGATGACCAGCTTGCGCCGGTCGACCTCGTCGGCGATCGCGCCGCCGTACAGGCCGAACACCAGCAGCGGCACGAACGACGCGAGACCGATCAGGCCGACGTCCAGCGACGACTTCGTGATGGCGTAAACCTGCAGCGGGACGGCCACCTGGGTGACCTGGGCGCCGATCTGCGACACCGTTTGGCCCACGAAGAGGCGGCGGAAGGCAGCCGACTCGCGCAGGGGGGTGATGTCGGACGCCGCGGCGCGCACGAATCTCGCCAGCCGCGGCATCAGTGGTCCCTCCCGAGACTGCGGATGTTGAATCCAGGAAAGCTATCGGGTTGCGGCGTGAGGGACGCCGGCGGACGCCCGCCGGGCATAACCCGGTGGCGATGATCACCTCACCTTCCGCCGATGATCGAGTGGGCGGGTGGCCGTCTGGGCAGTCATGGGTGATCATGGGTCTGGTAGGACTCCCGACAGTCGAGCAAGAAAGGGAGACACCGTGGCCGACACTCTCAAGAAGGGCAGCCGCGTGACCGGGGGCGAGCGCGACCGGCTCGCTGCCGAACTGCGCAGGAAGTACGACAGCGGCGCGAGCATCCGCACGCTGGCCGACTCAACCGGCCGGTCGTACGGTTTCGTGCACCGCATCCTCACCGAGTCCGGGGCAACCCTTCGAGGACGAGGTGGGGCCACGCGCGGCCGGGCAAGACAGCAACAGCAACCACAGCAGCCGCCGGCGCCGCAGTCGGCGGGTCAACCGCAGCCGATGGGCCAGCCGCAACCGTAAGCGCCGGTCGCGTCAGCAGCGACGGCCGCGAGTCGGCCGCGAGTCGGTTGTGAGTCGGTTGTGAGTCGCTAAGGTCGCCTGGTGCCAAGCGAAGGCGATCCCGAGGTCGCGTGGGTCCAGCCGTCACCGCGCGCCGGTTGGGCCGGTCTCGAAGAGCGGCTGCGCTCGCTCACCGGCCGGACGCGGGTGGTCGTCGTCCGGGCGCCGACGAGCCTGGACGACGCTGCGCCGCCCGACGTCCAGGCGCGCGAAGGCGTCATCGCGCGGCTGACCGCCGCCGACACGGTCTTCGTCGCCCTGATCGACCAGCCCTGCGCGGGCGGCGCGCTTGCGATGGCGCTCAGCTGCGACCTGGTCCTCGCCGACGAGAACGCCGACTTCCGCTTCTCGCCCGAGGACCTCTTCGGTGCGCTCGGCAGGTTGGCGCGGACGGTCGGCCATGCCCGTGCCGCCGAACTGTGCTTGACCGGACGGCGGATGCCGGCGGCGGAGGCGGCGGCGCTTGGGCTGGTGTCCCTCGTGGTGGGCGCCGGCCACGTCGTCGACGCCGCCGACGACCTGGTCGCCGCCATTCTCGCCACTCCTCGTGAGGTCGCGACCGAAGTCAAGCGCGCGCTGCTCACCGCGTCGTCCGAGCCAGTCGTCCCCGGGAAAATCTCGCTGAGCGAGGAACTCGCGGCGCTAGTCCGACTCGTGCGCGACGATGATGCGGGTCGGGAACGGTGAGCGGCCCGCCGGCGTTGTGCTCGCCGTGCACCGTGAGGCGGATGAAGTGGTGAGCGGCCGATGAGCATGGGTCAAGGCATGGGCAACTGGCATGCGATCCGCTCGTTCACCCAAGACCGCTCGGTCGCCAAGCAGAAGCTCGCGCCGGGCACCGTCAAGCGCATCGTCCGGTTCGCGAGGCCCTATCGAGCGCTGATCACGGTGCTGCTGATCTTGCTCGCGGTCGACGCGGCACTCGGCACGGTCACCCCGTTGCTGGTGCGCGAGATCCTCAACAAGGGGATCGGGCAGAGCCGGCCGAACCTGGTGATCGGCCTCGCGATCGTGATGGCCGTGATCGCGGTGTTCGACTCAGCGCTCGCGCTGATCGAGCGCTACTTCTCCTCGCGGATCGGCGAGGGCCTGATCTTCGACATGCGCGCCAAGGTGTTCGCGCACATCCAGCGGATGCCGGTGGCGTTCTTCACCCGCACCCAAACCGGCGCGCTGATCAGCCGGCTCAACAACGACGTGCTAGGCGCGCAGCAGGCGTTCACCAGCACGCTCTCGAGCGTGGTGAGCAACCTGCTCGGCGTCACGTTCACCCTTGCCGTCATGTTCAAGCTGTCGTGGCAGATCACCTTGGTGTCGTTGGCGTTGCTGCCGCTGTTCGTGGTGCCGGCGCGCTGGTTCGGGCGCAAGCTGCAAAGCATCACGCGGGAGAGCTACAACCTCAACGCCGCGATGAACAACACCATGAACGAGCGGTTCAACGTCGCCGGCGCGATGCTCGTCAAGCTGTTCGGCCGGCCGCATGAGGAAGACGACGCCTTTCGCTCCAAGGCCGGTCGGGTGCGCGACATCGGCGTGACGCAGGCCATCTACGGCGGCGTGTTCTTCGTGTCGCTGATGCTGGTCGCGACGCTGGGCGCCGCCCTCGTCTACGGCTGGGGCGGCTGGATGGCGGCGACGCATCGGCTCGACGTCGGCACGGTCGTGGCGCTCGGCGCGTACCTCACCCGCCTCTACGGGCCGCTGACCGCGCTGTCGAACGTCAACGTCTCGATCATGACCGCGCTCGTCTCGTTCGAGCGGGTGTTCGAGGTGCTCGACCTGCCGCCGATGATCGACGACGCGCCCGACGCGGTCGACCTGCCGGCGCGGGCCAACACGGTCGAGTTCGACCACGTCCAGTTCCGCTACCCGGCGGCCTCGGAGGTGTCGCTGGCCTCGCTGGAGGACGTCGCGGTGCTCGACAACACCCAGCCGCAACTCGTGCTGCGCGGGGTCTCGTTCCGCGCCGAGCCGGGCGAGCTGGTCGCGCTGGTCGG
>JAICLV010000187.1 GCA_025925185.1 Acidothermaceae bacterium | reverse complement strand
TGTGGGCGGGGGCGGGGGCCGGTGGCGGGCGGCGGCCGCGGTTCGGCAGCGGTTGCGCGGCTGGAGGTGTGGGACGGCGACGCCGGGGGCGCCGGCCCCCGCCGGCGCCCGCGTCGTCCGGGCTCGTGGCGCTTGGGTGCGGCCGGCTGGTAGGGCGGAAACTCCCAGCGCTCGGGCAGCGAATTGTTTCCGTGTCGTGCATCCTCGTCGCAAGCTTGTCTAGTGATTCGACAGGCAAGGCAGGGGTATGGCAGGCTCGCCCGCATGATCGTCCGCTCCCGCGTGCCCGCTTTGCGGCTCGTCGCGCGCCTGCATGTTGATTTGCTGCGGGTGTCGAGCGCGGTCTGTATGCCGGCTGCCTGATCCGCCGCCCGCCCGGGCGCGGTTCGCCCGGCTGTTCAACGTCGTCCAGCCTCGCGTGTCCGCGCCTGCCTATTCATTTAAGGACACGCACGCATCATGTCGGCGACGACCACCAATTCGGCACGACCCCAAATTCCTGCCCGTCGCAGCCACGCCGAGCGTGGCAAGTCGCGCGGCCAAGGCCAGTGGGCGCTGGGCACCCGCGAGCCGCTCAACGGCACCGAGCGGTTGAAGAAGGACGACGACGGGCTCAACGTCCGGCGTCGCATCATCGACATCTACTCCAAAGCCGGGTTCGACTCGATCGACCCTGCCGACCTGCGCGGCCGGTTCCGCTGGATGGGGCTGTACACCCAACGCCGGCCAGGCATCGACGGCGGCAAGACCGGCGTGCTCGAGCCGGAAGACCTCGACGACCGCTACTTCATGCTGCGGGTTCGGGTGCCTGGCGGCCGGCTCAGCACGGCGCAACTTCGGGTCATAGGCGAGCTCTCGACGAAGTACGGTCGTGACCTCGCCGACGTCACCAACCGGCAGAACGTGCAACTGCACTGGGTCCGCATCGAGGACGTGCCGGCGATTTGGGACGCGCTCGACGCCGTCGGGCTTGGTACCACGGAGGCGTGCGGCGACTGCCCGCGCAACATGATCGGCTGCCCGGTCTCCGGCTACGACGCCACCGAGGTCATCGACCCGTCATCGCACCTGCTGGAAATTCAGCGCGACTACATCGGCAATCCCGAGTTCTCCAACCTGCCCCGCAAGTACAAGACGTCGATGACGGGCTGCTCGGCGTTGTGCACGATCCACGAGATCAACGACATCGCGTTCGTCGGTGTCGTCGGGCCGGACGGCGTGCCGGGCTACGACCTATGGGTCGGCGGCGGGTTGTCGACAAACCCGATGCTTGCCCAGCGGCTGGGTGTGTTCGTGCAGCCCGCGCAGGTGAAAGAGGTCTGGGCCGGTGTCACCGGCGTCTTTCGCGACTACGGCTACCGCCGGCTGCGCAACCGGGCGCGGTTGAAGTTTCTCGTCGCGGACTGGGGTCCGGAGAAGTTCCGCGAGGTCTTGGAGAAGGAGTACCTCGGCTACGCGCTGCCCGACGGTCCTGCGCCAGCTGAGCCGCCGGGCGGACGCCGCGACCACGTCGGTGTCCATCCGCAGAAGGACGGCAGGTTCTTCGTCGGCGCCGCGCTTCGTGTCGGGCGGCTCACCGGCACCAAGCTGACCCAGGTCGCCGACCTCGCCGAGGCGCACGGCAGCGGGCACGTGCACACCACCGTCGAGCAGAAGCTCATCGTCCTCGATGTCGCGGCCGACCAGGTCGACTCTTTGGTCGAAGGCCTGGAAGCCCTTGATTTGCAGGTGAATCCGAGCGTGTGGCGTCGTCAGGTGATGGCCTGCACCGGTATCGAGTTCTGCAAGTTGGCGATCGTCGAGACGAAGAACCGCGCGAGCGACCTCATCGACGAACTCGAGCGGCGACTGCCCGGCTTCGACTCGCCGATGACCATCACGGTGAACGGCTGCCCGAACTCGTGCGCGCGCTTCCAGGTCGTCGACATCGGCTTCAAAGGCAGCCTGATGCTGAATTCGGACGGCGAGCAGGTGGCCGGCTACCAGGTGCACCTCGGCGGCCACCTCGGAGTCGGCGCAGCCTTTGGTCGCAAGCTGCGCGGCCTCAAGGTCGAGGAGCACGAGCTGGCCGATTACGTCGAGCGGTTGGCCCGTCGCTACCTGGCGCAGCGTGAATCGGGGGAGCAGTTCACCCAGTGGGTGCTGCGCGCCGACGAGGCCGACCTGCAATGAGCGAACCCGGAGAGCGGGCGACTCCGTTCTACTGCCCGTACTGCGGCGACGAGGACTTGCGGCCGCACAGCGAAACCCACGGGTCGTGGCGGTGTGGCTCGTGCGCACGCGTTTTCAACCTGAAGTTCGTTGGACTGGAGGTGCCGTGACCGCGACGATCGACCGCAAGCGCGTCGCGCTCGACGCCGGCCGCGAGCTCGAGACCGCAACTCCGGCAGAGGTCCTCCGCTGGGCCGCCGACACCTTCGGCGACCGCTTTTGCGTGCTGTCGTCGATGTCTGACGCCGTCGTGGTTTCCCTTGCCGCGCAAGCAAGGCCGAAAATCGACGTCGTGTTCCTCGACACCGGCTACCACTTTGCCGAGACGATCGGCACGCGTGACGCCGTCGCCGCGACGTACGACGTCAACGTCGTCAGCGTCACGCCGGCGCAGACTGTCGCCGAGCAGGACGCGGCCCACGGCAAAGACTTGTTCGCCCGCGACCCCGACCAATGCTGCGCCCTGCGCAAAGTAGCGCCGATGAACGCCGCCCTTGCCAACTACGACGCATGGGCGACCGGTCTGCGCCGCGACGAGTCGCCAACCCGTGCTGACACTCCCGTCGTCCAATGGGATTCTCGCCGCCGCAAGGTGAAGGTCAACCCGATCGCGCGCTGGACCCAAGCCGACGTCGACTCCTACGTCGCCGACAACAACATCCTGGTCAACCCCCTTGTCGACGACGGCTACCTGTCGATCGGCTGCTGGCCGTGCACCGCGCGCGTCGAGTCAGGCGCCGACGCGCGCTCGGGCCGGTGGGCGGGCCGGTCAAAGACGGAATGCGGGATTCACCTATGACTCATGGAAGTTCCCGAGGGACGACGGTGTGGCTCACCGGCTTGCCGAGCGCCGGAAAGTCGACGATCGCGCGCGAGTTGGCCGATCGGTTACGCGCCGAGAACCGCCGCGTCGAGATCTTGGACGGCGATGAACTGCGCACCCACCTGACCGCCGACCTCGGCTTCAGCCGGGCCGACCGCGACACCAACGTCGCGCGAGTTGGATTCGTCGCGCGCTTGCTGGCACGCAACGGCGTCGTCGTCCTCGTGCCCGTGATCGCGCCGTACGCCGCCGCACGTGACGCGGTGCGCGCCGCGCACCAATCGGACGACGTGGCGTTCGCCGAGGTGCACGTCGCGACACCACTCGACGTGTGCGCGTCGCGCGACGTCAAAGGCTTATACGCCAAGCAACGCGCCGGTGAGGTGAGCGGCCTCACCGGTGTCGACGACCCATACGAAGTCCCGCAATCGCCTGAACTTCGGCTCGACACACGAGGTCTCACCGTTGAGGAGTCCGCGGCGAAGGTGCACGCCGCGCTGGCAGAAAGAGGAGCACTATGAGCATGCTCACCGAAGGCGAGTTGCTCGTCGACCCGCCATTGCCGCCGTCGCGCAAGGTGCCACACCTCGAAGCCCTTGAGTCAGAGGGAATTCACATCATCCGCGAGGTGGCCGCGGAGTTCGAGCGGCCGGTGCTGCTGTTCTCCGGCGGCAAGGACTCCGCGCTGATGCTGCATCTGGCGCGCAAGGCGTTCGCCCCCGCGCCCGTGCCGTTCCCGCTGATGCACGTCGACACCGGCCACAACTTTCCCGAGGTGATCGCCTACCGAGACGCCCTCGTCGAAAGCTTGGGCCTGCGGCTCGTCGTCGCGAGCGTGCAGACTTTCATCGACAGCGGACGGTTGCGCGAGCGCGCTGACGGCACCCGCAACCCGTTGCAGACCGTCCCGTTGCTCGAGGCGATCAACGAGCACAAGTTCGACGCGGTCTTCGGCGGCGGACGTCGTGACGAGGAGAAGGCCCGCGCGAAGGAGCGGATCTTCAGCCTGCGCGACGAGTTCGGCCAGTGGGACCCGCGCCGACAGCGGCCCGAGCTGTGGAACCTGTACAACGGCAGGCACAAGCCCGGCGAGCACGTGCGGGTCTTCCCCCTGTCGAACTGGACCGAGCTCGACGTGTGGGAGTACATCGAGCGCGAGGAGCTCGAGCTTCCGTCGATCTACTTCTCGCACGATCGCGAGGTCATCGAGCGCGACGGGATGCTTCTCGCGAATAATCCGTTCCTCGTCCTCGGTGAGACGGAGCGGCCC
>JAICLV010000166.1 GCA_025925185.1 Acidothermaceae bacterium | reverse complement strand
CGGCTTATCGGACGCTAGCCGCGAGCTGGCCGCAGGCGCCATCGATCTCGCGGCCGCGGGTGTCGCGGACGGTCACCGGAACCCCTTGTGCTTCAAGCCTTCTCACGAACTCACGTTCGTCTTTCGCGCGCGACGCCGTCCATTTCGAGCCTGGCGTGGGGTTGAGCGGGATCAGGTTCACGTGCGCGAGGTGGCCGAGCTTGGCCCGCAACAACTGGCCGAGCAGGTCGGCCCGCCAGGCCTGGTCGTTGATGTCGCGGATCAGGGCGTACTCGATCGACACCCGACGTTTCGTCGCTGCCGCGTAACGCGCGGCGGCGGCGAGCACTTCGCTCACCTTCCAGCGGGTGTTGATCGGCACCAAGGTGTCGCGCAACTCGTCGTCCGGGGCGTGCAACGAGACCGCGAGCGTGACATTCAAGCCTTCGCCCGCGAGCTTGTCGATGGCCGGCACCAATCCGACGGTCGAGACTGTGACGCCGCGCTGCGAGATGCCGAGGCCGTTCGGCGCGGGGTCGGTGATCCGGCGCACCGCGCCGAGCACCGCCTGGTAGTTCGCGAGCGGCTCCCCCATGCCCATGAACACGACGTTGGAAACCCGACCGGGGCCGCCTGTGATCGCGCCGCGCGCGACGGCTCGCGCGGCGGCGACGATCTGCTCGACAATCTCGCCGGTCGACAGGTTGCGAGTGAGGCCGGCCTGCCCGGTGGCGCAGAACGGGCAGTTCATGCCGCAACCGGCCTGGCTTGAGACGCACACGGTGATCCGGTCGCGACCGCGCGTCGTGGCCGCAGGGGTCTCGCCGTTCTGATCGTCAGCCTCGTCGCCGAGCTCGGCGTGCCCCGACACCACGCCGAAGTAGCGCATCAACACCGACTCGACGAGCGCGCCGTCGAACAGCCGCCAGACCGTCTTGCGCGTCGCCCCGTCGTCGCACGAGATCTCCCTCAGCGGCGTGGCGAGGTGGGGCAACAGCGCCGTCGCGAGCTCGGCGCGCGCGGCGGCAGGCACGTCGGTCATCTGCTCGGGATCGTCGACCAGCCGTGAGAAGTAGTGGGTCGAGAGCTGGGTCGCGCGAAACGCCGGCTGTCCCAGCTCGGCGACGGCGACGCGGCGGTCGACCGGCGCGAGGTCGGCGAGGTGGCGCGGCGGTTTGGCACGACGCGGCGCGGCAAAGGTGAGTTCTCCAGGTGCGGGCATGGCGTCGTCCAGTGTCTCAGCAACTCGCCCTCGGCGCGGGGTGCGCCCGACCGACCGACGCGCGGCGGCGCGGGAGGCGCCGTCCTCCGGCTACGATTGGCAGGTCGCGACTGGCGCACAGATGGTGGAACCGACCACCGGGGAGCGATCAGCAGCGGACGCCGTGCGCCTGGGTGTCCGCCGGCGCCGCCCGCCGTCGGCGCCGCCCGTCGAAGGAGGCGCTCATGAGCCACGATCTTGACGCACTACAAGCCGCCGACCCGCAGATCGCCGACCTCGTCCGCGCCGAGGAGACCCGGCAGGCCGAGAAGATCCGGCTGATCCCGTCGGAGAACTACGTCTCCCAGGCCGTGCTCGAGGCGTGCGGAACAGTGCTGCAGAACAAGTACTCCGAGGGCTACCCGGGCCGGCGCTACTACGAGGGCCAGCAAGTCATCGACCAGGTCGAGAAGCTCGCGATTGATCGGGCCAAGGCGATCTTCGGGGTCGACCACGCCAACGTCCAGCCCTACTCCGGCTCGCCCGCCAACCTCGCCGTGTACCTCGCGCTCGCCAAGCCGGGCGACACGGTCATGGGCATGGCGCTCCCTATGGGCGGCCACCTCACCCACGGCTGGTCGGTCTCCGCCACCGGCGCGTGGTTCAACGCCGTGCAGTACAGCGTTCGCCGCGACACCGGCCGCGTCGACATGGATGAGGTGCGCGACATTGCGTTGCGCGAGCGGCCGAAACTGATTTTCTGCGGTGGCACAGCTATTCCGCGCACCATCGACGTCCCGGCGTTCGCCGCTGTCGCCAAGGAGGCGGGCGCGGTGCTGGTGGCCGACATCGCCCACATCGCGGGCCTCATCGCAGGCGGCGCGCATCCCTCGCCGGTCGGCCACGCCGAGGTCATCTCCACCACCACACACAAGACGCTGCGTGGCCCGCGCGGCGCGATGCTGATGTGCGACGAGCAGCACGCCAAGGCGATCGACAAGGCGGTTTTCCCAGGCCTGCAAGGCGGCCCGCACAACCAGACCACGGCTGGCATCGCGGTCGCGCTGCGGGAGGCGGCGCAGCCGTCGTTCCGCGACTACGCGGCGTCGATCGTGGCCAACGCGAAGTCGCTGGCCGACGAGCTTTCGTCGCGCGGATTCGACCTCGTCTCCGGCGGCACCGACAACCACCTGATCCTGATCGACCTCACACCGCAGGGCGTCGCCGGCAAGCCGGTCGCGCAGGCGCTCGACCGCGCGGGCTTGGTCGCCAACTACAACACGGTGCCCTACGACACCCGCAAGCCGTTCGACCCCTCCGGGCTGCGCATCGGTACGCCCGCGGTGTCAAGCCGCGGCATGGGCGCCGCCGAGATGCAGCAGATCGGCACCTGGATCGACGAGGTCGTCGCGGCGGTCGCGAAGGACGACGAAGATGCGTTGACCGCCACCACCGACCGGGTGCTCGGCGAGGTGCGCGAGGTCACCGCGAACTTCCCCGCGCCTGGCTTGTCGTAGCTACAGATCCAACGCGAGGCCGGGCTCGCACCCGATCAACCGATCGGAGAGCCCGGCCTGCGCGAACGCCGTCCGCACGTCGTCCGCGCTTTCGGTGAAGTGCCCCCAACCGTCGGTATGGACGACGAGAGCCCTTGCCACGTCGAGGACCTCAGTCGCCTCCGCCGCCTGAGCGCTGGTCAACGTGAGGTACTCGCCGGGTATCAGCGGAGTCGACGCACCGCCTGCGAAGAGAATCGCGACGTCGATGTTGCCTGCGCGGTCAGCGATTTCTCGGACGACGCGCAGCGACGCGTTGTCGCCGCTCACGTAAATCGAAGGCAAGTCGTCGCCGCGCAAAACAAAGCCGGTGACCTCGCCGACGAGCGGCTCGCTGCCGTCGGGGCCGTGTTGCGCCGGCACCGCGGTGACGGTGATCGCGCCCTCGGGCGCCTCGATGTCGAGGCTTTGCCACTTCCGCAGCACCGTCACGACATCGCCAAGCCGCTCCCCCGCTGACCCGGTCGACAGCACCCGGGCCGCCTGCGGTAACACGTCGCGGCCGGCGCGGTCGAGGTTGTCGGGGTGCTGGTCGTGCGAGAGCAACACGACGTCGATCTCACCGATCTCATTGCGACGACGCGACGGTGGCGCCGTCTTCATCAACGCGTAGGAGCCCCGCGTCGGGTACTCGCCGGGCTCGTCGAACGTCGGGTCGGTCAGCAGCCGCAGCCCGCCGTACTCGATGACGACCGTCGGACCGCCCAGCGTCTCCACCCGCGCGTGCCCCAGCCTCGCCATCGAACCACGATCGCATGAGCGCGCCGGCTGACGGCGCTCGCCCCGCGGGCCGCGGGAGCCCTGCCGCCGAGTGCCACGGGGACCGTCTTGCCGACCGCAACCACAGCGTAATGAAGTAGGTATTGATCTGAGCATACGGATGCATACACTCGATTGCGGTCAGCGCTGCTCCCCGCGAACACGGTCCGATCCACGGAGAAGCGGCACCCAAGACGCATGCGAATTCGGGACTTCTAGGCTGAAGGGGTCACTATGAAGGCAAAGGTCCGATCCATCGCGCTGCGGTCTGGCGTCGTGGTCGGCGTCGTGGCACTCGCGCTGTCGGCGTGCACGAGCAGCGGCAAGAACAAGGCGGCAGAAACGGGGACGGCGAGCGGCAGCGGGAGCGGCAGTGGCAGCACGGCGAACGCCGGTGGCGACGCGGTGCCCACGGGCGCGCAGTTCTGCAAGGGAACGAAGATCGTGTTCTTCCCCGGCGGCACCGCCGGCGGAGGCTTCGAGACGGTCGTCTACAACGGCGCCAAAGCGGCCGCGGCGGCGCTCGGCGCGGACGTCACCTACCAGTGGTCCGACTGGGACCCGAACAAGATGATCACGCAGTTCCAGCAGGCCGTCGCCACCAAGCCCGACGGCATCGCGATCATGGGGCACCCGGGTGACGCCGCGTTCGATCCGCTGATCGACCAGGCCCGCTCCCAAGGCATCTACGTCACCGTGATGAACACAGAACTGCCGAACGCAGAAGCGAAGTACGCGGCGGACGGCACCGGCTACGCAGGCGCCACGCTCTACGACGCGGGCGCAGCGTTGGCGACCGAGGCCATCAAGCGCGGCAACCTGCAGTCGGGAAGTCGGGTCTTCGTCTGGGGACTCAAGTCCCAGCCGGGTCGCGGTGAGCGAACCAAAGGCATCACCGACGCCCTGACCAAGGCCGGCATGAAGGTCGACTACCTGGAAATCAGCGACGCGGCGAACGCCGACCCGGCGGCGGGCGTGTCGGTCTTCACCGGCTATGTGTCCAAGAACCCCGACGTCAAGGCGATCTTCATCGACCACGGCAACCTGACCTCGGCGATCCCGACCTACATGAAGGCGGCCAACCTCAAGCCAGGTTCGATCTTCGCCGCTGGCTTCGACATGTCACCGGCCACCGTGAAGGGCATCCAGGACGGCTACATCAACTTGGTCATCGACCAGCAGGAGTGGCTGCAAGGCTACTTCGGTATCGAGCAGTTGTGCCTGAGCAAGGTGTACGGGTTCAGCGGTCTGCATATCGACACCGGCGGCGGCTTCGTTGACAAGTCGAACATCGCCCAGATCGCGCCGCTCGTCACAAAGCAGATCAGGTGAGGTTGGGCGACCCAAAGACGAGTGGCCGGGGGGGGGGGGGGGGCACCGCCCCCCCCCCCCCCCCCCCCCCCCCCCCCCCCCCGGGGGGCGCCCCCGCGGGGCGGGG
>JAICLV010000169.1 GCA_025925185.1 Acidothermaceae bacterium | reverse complement strand
TCGGCGGCAGAGTCGTCGGCGGCAGAGCCGGCGACCGGGTGGGCACCACCCGAGTCGTCTTGCGCTCCGGCGACACTACCGCGCTCGTGCTGACCATTGTCACCGCTCGCGTCGTCATCCGCCGGGTGCATCGCCGATATGTCCGACGATCCCTCCGCGAGATCGGCGTCCATCAAGCCGGCAGCCTCGGCGTCGTCAAGGACGTCGTCAAGGGCGTCGTCGATCTCGTCGACGCCGGACGCCGACTCCGCGTTGCGCGTGACTCCGACCACGGCGTCGCCGTCGCCGAGGTTGATCAGTCGCACGCCCATGGTCGCGCGCGACGTCGGCCGCACCTCGTCGGCCCGCGTGCGAATCACGCCGCCGCCCGACGTGATCGCGAAAACCTCATCGGTCTCGTCGACCATCAACGCGCCGACCAGGCCGCCGCGGTCGTCGGTGAGCTTCGCGGTCAACACGCCTTGACCGCCGCGCCCTTGCAAGGGGTACTCGTCGATCGCCGTGCGCTTGGCGTAACCGCCGTCGGTGGCGGTGAACACAAACGCGTCGGGCCGGACCACCATCATCGCGAGCAACTCGTCGCCCGACTTGAAGCGCATGCCAATAACACCGGACGTCGCGCGGCCCATGGGCCGCAAGGCCTCGTCGTCCGCCTTGAAACGAATCGACTGACCCTTGTGGCTGACCAACAACAGGTCGTCGTCGGCCGAGACCAAGCGCGCGGAAATGACGGCGTCGCCCTCGCGCAGGTTGATCGCGATGACGCCGCCGGTGCGGTTGGAGTCGAAGTCTTGCAGCGCGGTCTTCTTCACCAGACCGTCATTGGTGGCGAGCACCAGGTAGGGCGCGACCTGGTAGTCCTTCAGCGCGAGCACCTGCGCGATGTTCTCGTCGGGCTGGAACGCCAGCAGGTTCGCGACATGTTGCCCGCGCGCGCTGCGCGCCGCCTCCGGCAACTCGTAGGCCTTCGCGCGATAAACGCGGCCCTTGTCGGTGAAGAACAGCAGCCAATGGTGCGTCGTGGTGACGAAGAAATGCTCGACCACGTCGTCTTGGCGAAGCTGCGCGCCGATGATGCCCTTGCCGCCGCGACGTTGCGCGCGGTACAGGTCGGTCTTCGTGCGCTTGGCGTAGCCGCCGTTGGTGATGGTGACGACAACCGGCTCTTCGGCGATGAGGTCTTCCATGCTGACCTCGCCGTCGAACGGCACGATGACGCTGCGCCGCTCGTCGCCGTGCTTTTCGACGATCCCCGCCAGCTCTTCGCTGACGATCGTGCGCTGCCGCGGCTCGCTAGCCAGGATGTCGTTGTAGTCGGCGATCTCGGACTCGAGCCTGGCCAGGTCATCGATGATTTTCTGCCGCTCGAGAGCGGCGAGTTTGCGCAACTGCATGTCGAGAATCGCGGTGGCCTGAACCTCGTCGACGTCAAGCAGCTCCATCAATCCGCTGCGAGCCGCTTCGGCGGACGCGGAGCCGCGAATCAGCGCGATGACGGCGTCGAGTTGGTCGAGCGCTTTCACCAATCCACGCGCGACATGTGCCAACCGCTCGGCCTCGGCGAGCAAGTAGCGAGTGCGGCGGACGACCACTTCGATCTGGTGGGCGACCCAGTGCCGGATGAACCCGTCGAGCGACAGAGTGCGCGGCACGTTGTCGACGAGCGCCACCATGTTGCAACCGAAGGTGTCTTGCAGCTGCGTTTGCTTGTACAGGTTGGCGATGACGACCTTGGCAACAGCGTCGCGCTTGAGCACGATGACGAGCCGCTGGCCGGTGCGCGACGAGGAGTCGTCGCGGATGTCGGCGATGCCGGCGAGCTTGCCGTCGTTGACAAGCTCGGCGATGCGCAGCGCGAGGTTGTCGGGGTTGACCTGATAGGGCAGCTGTGTGATGACGAGCAGTTGCCGGCCGCGGTTGTCCTCTTCGACGTCGATGACCGCGCGCATCATGATGGAGCCGCGACCGGTGCGGTAGGCCTCTTCGATACCGCGGCGACCGACGATGTAAGCACCGGTTGGGAAATCCGGGCCCTTGATGCGCTCCATCAGCGCTTCAAGCAGCTCTTCGCGGGTGGCGCCGGGATGGTCGAGCGCCCATTGCGCGCCCTCGGCCACCTCGCGAAGGTTATGCGGCGGGATGTTCGTCGCCATGCCGACCGCGATGCCGGCCGAGCCATTGACCAACAGGTTCGGGAACCGGCTGGGCAGAATCAGCGGCTCGTTCGTCTTGCCGTCGTAGTTGGGCGTGAAATCGACGGTGTCTTTGTCGATATCGCGCACCATCTCCATGGCGAGCTGCGCCATGCGGCATTCGGTGTAGCGCATCGCCGCGGGCGGGTCGTTTCCGGGTGAGCCGAAGTTGCCCTGGCTGTCGATGAGCGGGTAGCGCAGCGACCACGGCTGCGCCAATCGCACGAGCGCGTCGTAAATCGCGCTGTCACCGTGCGGGTGGTACTGACCCATGACGTCGCCGACGATGCGTGCGCACTTGTTGTACCCGCGGTCAGGCCGATATCCGCCGTCGTACATCGCGTACAACACGCGCCGGTGCACCGGCTTCAAGCCGTCGCGGACATCGGGTAGTGCGCGCCCGACGATGACGCTCATCGCGTAGTCGAGGTAACTGCGCTGCATCTCGCCCTGCAGGTCGACCGGCTCGATGCGGCCGCCTTCGGGCGGGAGCGTGGTGTCCTGGCTCACTCGAAGTACCTCACTCGGATTTCCTTTAGCGGCATGCGAATTCGCTTGCTGCCAGGTGGGTGTTTAGATGTCGAGGAAGCGAACGTCCTTGGCGTTTCGCTGGATGAACAAACGGCGCTGCTCGACGTCCTCGCCCATCAAGATGCTGAAGGTCTTGTCGGCTCGCGCGGCGTCTTCGAGGTTGACCTGCAGCATGATGCGTTGCATCGGGTCCATCGTCGTGGACCACAGTTCCTCGGCGTTCATCTCGCCGAGACCCTTGTAGCGCTGGATGCCGTCCTTCGGCATCTTGCGGCCGGCCTCGCGGCCTGCGCTGACCAACGCGTCGCGCTCGCGGTCGGAGTAGGCGAACTCGTGCGCGCCGCTGCTCCACTTCAGCCGGTACAGCGGCGACTGCGCGAGATAGACATGCCCGGCCTCGACCAGCGGCTTCATGAACCGGAACAGGAGCGTCAACAACAGCGTGCGGATGTGCTGGCCGTCGACGTCGGCGTCGGCCATCAGCACGATTTTGTGGTAGCGCAGCTTCTCGATGTCGAAGTCGTCGTGCACGCCGGTGCCGAGCGCGGAGATGACCGCCTGCACCTCGTTGTTTTGCAGCACCCGGTCGATGCGCGCCCGCTCGACGTTCAAAATCTTGCCACGGATGGGCAGGATCGCCTGCGTGCGCGGGTCGCGGCCCTGCCGCGCGGAACCACCGGCGGAGTCGCCCTCGACGATGAACAGTTCGCACTCTTCAGGATGCGAGCTCTGGCAGTCGATTAGCTTGCCCGGAAGGCCGCCGCCGCCGAGCAAACCCTTGCGGTTGCGCGCGAGATCGCGGGCCTTGCGCGCTGCGACTCGAGCGGACGCCGCCTGAATTCCCTTGCGGACGATGTCTTTGCCTTCGCTCGGGTTCTTCTCGAACCACTCGCCGAGCTTGTCGTTGCACACCGTCTGCACGAACGACTTCGCCTCGGTGTTGCCGAGCTTCGTCTTGGTCTGACCCTCAAACTGCGGCTCGGTGAGCTTCACCGACACGATCGCAGTCAGGCCTTCGCGAACGTCCTCGCCGGAAAGCCGGTCTTCCTTCTTCTTGATGAGGTTCCAGTCCTCGCCGAACTTGTTGACGAGGTAGGTGAGCGCGGCACGGAAGCCCTCTTCGTGGGTGCCGCCCTCGTGCGTGTTGATGGTGTTGGCGAAGGTGTGCACCGACTCGGTATAGCCGGTGTTCCATTGCATCGCGATCTCGAGGCTCATGCCGCTCACCGGGTCTTGCGACTCGATCGAGATGATGCTGCGGTGCGCCGGCTCTTTCGCGGCGTTGAGGTGGGCGACATAGTCGATGAGCCCGCCGTCGTAACGGTAGACGACCTCAGACGGGTCGGCGCCGACCGCAGGCTTTTCGTCGTCCTCTGTTGGTGTGTGACGCGCAGGCCGCTCGTCGCAAAGTGAGAGCGTGAGGCCCTTGTTGAGGAACGCCATCTCGCGGAAGCGGTCGGACAGCGTCTCGAAGCTGTACTCGGTGGTCTCGAAAATCTCCGAGCTGGCCCAAAACGTGATCGTGGTGCCGGTCTCGGAGGTCGGCTCGCCGCGCTCGAGCGGGCCGGTCGGCGCGCCGTACTCGTAACTTTGCCGCCACACGTAACCGTCTCGCTTAACCTCGGCGTCGAGACGAGACGACAGCGCGTTCACGACCGAGACGCCGACGCCGTGCAGGCCGCCGGAAACCTTGTAACCGCCGCCGCCGAACTTGCCGCCGGCGTGCAGCACCGTCAGGACGACCTCGACAGCTGGCTTCTTCTCGACCGGGTGCTTGTCGACCGGGATGCCGCGCCCGTTGTCGACGACGCGAACGCCGCCGTCGGCCATCAAGGTGACGACGATCGTGTCGCAGAAACCGGCGAGCGCCTCGTCGACGGCGTTGTCGACCACCTCGGTCACGAGGTGGTGCAAACCGCGCTCCCCCGTCGACCCGATGTACATGCCGGGTCGCTTGCGAACCGCCTCCAGTCCTTCCAGAACGGTGATCGACTTGGCGTCGTAGGACAAGGAGTCTCCTGTACGTCGGCACGCGTGGAGCGCGATCACGGCGCGTCAGGCGTGGGGGGGTGCCTTCAGTCT
>JAICLV010000216.1 GCA_025925185.1 Acidothermaceae bacterium | reverse complement strand
GCCGCGACGACGGCCGCGACCACCGCGGTCCCCCCGGCGCGCCGTGCCACCTCGCGGATAGCTGCACGGGCTCGCCCCGTAGGCTGGGTAGGTGCCGGCTCACCAGCCGACCACCCGTCCCAATCCCCCATCGCGTCCCTTCGGTAGGCATGGTTGATCGACCCGACCGTTCATGCTTCGAAATTTCGGCAGGCACTCATCAGCGCCGTCCATCAGAAGGTTCGACTCGCGACAGGGCCCTGCGCGCTTCCTTGCGTGAAAACGCCTCGTACGGAACGGTTCAAGCCGTGCGCCAGCTGATCCTCGACGACGACCGAATCTTCCCGGCGGAGCCGGCAGCGCGGGCGGTCGCACGCCAAATCTTCGCGGAGACCAGAGACCTTCCGCTCATCAGCATGCACGGCCACGTCGACGCCGCGGTGCTCGCGAACGACGAACCGTTCGCCGATCCAGCGCGGCTGTTGGTGATCCCCGATCACTACATCACGCGGATGCTGGTGTCGCGGGGCGCCAGCTTGGAAAGCCTCGGGCTCGCGCGCCGAGATGGAGCGCCCGTCGAGAACGACCCCAGGCAGATCTGGCGAACGTTTTGCAGTGGTTGGCGTTACTTCCGCGGCACGCCGAGCCGGCTATGGTTGACCCAGCAGCTGCACGACATCTTCGGCGTGACCGTCGAGCCCAGCCTTGAGAGCGCGGACGCGCTCTACGACCAGGTCGAGGCGAGGCTGCGCGAGCCGGCGTTTCGGCCGCGAGCGCTGTACGACCGCTTCGGCCTCGAGATCCTCGCCACCACCGACTCCCCCCTGTCCGACCTCGCGGCGCACCGGGCCATCGCCGACTCCGGCTGGGACGGTGTCGTGGTGCCGACCTTCCGGCCAGACGCGCTCGTGCACATCAACCGCGCCGGATGGAAGGTCGCCGTCGCGCGGCTCGGCTCGATCGCCGGCGTCGACACCGGCGACTACGGCGGCTTCCTCGACGCGCTGCGGCAACGTCGCGCGTATTTCATCGAGCACGGTGCGCGCGCCACCGACCACGGCCACGCCAGCGCCGACACCACGCCGCTCGAGCCCGTCGAGGCGACTCGCATCTACCGCTCGGCCCTCAGCGGATCGGTGAGCCCGGCCGACGCCGCGGCGTTCGCGGCGAACATGCTTTTCGAGATGGCCCGCATGAGCGCAGACGACGGCTTGGTGATGCAGCTGCACCCAGGCGCGCTTCAGGGCCACGACCAGCAGATCGCCGCGACGTTCGGCCCCGACGTCGGCTTTGACATCCCCGTGTCGGTGGAGTTCGCCCGCGGTCTGCGCCCGTTGTTGCAGGCTTTCGGCCGTGACCCGCACTTTCATCTGGTGGTGTACACCATCGACGAAAGCACCTACTCGCGCGAGCTCGCGCCGCTCGCCGGTGTTTATCCGTCGATGCGGCTGGGCGTTCCGTGGTGGTTTCTCGACGCACCGCAAGCGATGCTCCGGTTCCGCGCGGCCGTCACCGAGACCGCCGGCTTCTACAACACAGCCGGCTTCGTCGACGACACTCGCGCGTTCACGTCGATCCCGTCCCGGCACGACGTCGCCCGTCGCGTCGACGCGTCGTACTTGGCGCAACAGGTCGTCGGCGGCGTGCTTGGTCTCGACGAGGCCATCGAGACGGCGATCGACCTCACCGTCACGATCCCGCGCGAGGCGTACCCCGCGCTGAAAAGCTAGAGCGGCAAGCTGACCCACCGCGGTCACAGCCAACGACAAGATTCCGTCGGGCGGGTTCCAAACCGCACGCTCGCGGGAAGTGATCTCCCGCCGTGGTCGAGCCGACGCACCTCGGCCAGGAGGCTGCGTGGACGAGCAGACGGCGGCGGGTTACGAGCGATCCGTCATCGAGGGCGAGACCCGTCTTAACCGTTCGTGGCCCGCGCTTCTCGCCACCGGCGCCGTAGGCGGCATCGACGTCAGCATGGGTGTGCTCGCGTACTTGGTCGTCGAGCATGACACCCACAGCAAGGCGCTGGGTTCGCTGGCGTTCACGATCGGCTTCATCGCACTGACGCTCGCGAACAGCGAGCTGTTCACCGAGAACTTCCTCGTCCCGATCGCGGCGATGACCGCGAAGCGCGCCGGATTCGGCTCCCTCATGCGCCTGTGGGGAACGACGGCGCTGACCAATCTCGCGGCGGGCTGGCTGATGATGGCGTTCGTCGCCGGCGGCTTCCCGAGACTGCGCGCCACGGCGATCGCGGCGGGAAGCGCGTATGAGTCGACCGGGATCGGTTGGCGCAGCTTCGCCCTCGCGGTGCTGGGCGGTGTGGCGATCACGTTGATGACGTGGATGGAGCACAGCAACGAGTCCGTCGTCGCGCACATCGTCGCCGCGGTCGCGATGGCGTTCACGCTTGCCATTGGCACGCTGGATCACGCGATCATCCTGTCCCTCAGCATGTTCGCCGCTCTGATCTATGGCGCCCCATTCGGCTACGAGTCATGGGCGGCGGCCGCAGGGTGGGCGGCGATCGGCAACATCATCGGCGGGATCGGCCTGGTGACCGCGCTGCGCATCCTGCAGGCGGGCAAGCAAGCAGTGAAGCAACAGCGCGCGGCGGCCGACGCCTGACTTCCTTCTCATTTCCGATGCGTCGAGTCACGCCGCACGGATCGCCGACTTCGACGCAATGCAGCGCAGCGTTCGCGCTGCGTAGCGCTGCTCTTCGTTCTCATGCATGGCCTGTATCTGGCGAACACGCGCGACTCGTGTGGACGAGATTGGGGATAAGAATTCTCTTTATTGACAGGGGTTCCGGGTTGGTTTTGTCGGTGCCCGCCGATAGCTTCCTTCCATGTTGTTCGCGATGCCAGACCCCGGCCGCGACCTCGACGCCGAGGTGGCGGACGGGTGCGACGCACCGGCCGGGTCGTTGGCAGCATGGCTCGCGGAGCTACCGCCCGGCCCGCAAGCCCTGACCTGGCTGGCCTGCCTCGACCCGGCCGCGCTCGACGCGCGGGAGCGGCTGCTGGTTCTCAAAGCGTGGGAGCGGGCGCACTCCTGGGTTTCCGCTCAACTCGCCGCCGCCACGGCAGCGGCGGCCGGTCCGGAGCCAACCACCCGCGACGACTGGGCGAACGAGGAGGTCGCGGCAGTGTTGCGGCTGCCGACCCGCTCCGCGCACAACAAGGTGCACACCGCCCGCGCCCTGACCGAGGAGTTGCCCGGCACGAGGCAGCTGCTGGCGGCAGGGGAGATCACCTGGCGACACGCGGCGGCTGCGGTCGAAGAGTGCGCCGGGTTGCCACCCGAGGCGGTCGCCCTCGTCGAGCGGCGGGTGCTACCCAAGGCCTCCGAGCAGTCGCTGCCGGCGTTCCGCCGGGCGCT
>JAICLV010000067.1 GCA_025925185.1 Acidothermaceae bacterium | reverse complement strand
GTGCGGTAGGCCTTCGACAGGTCGACCCAGTAGCCCATGCGCTCGGTGAGCTTCTCGAAGGCGTCGACGTGCCGCTCCACCGACGCGCGGCACTTGGCGTTGAATTCCGCTATGCCATAGGCCTCGATGTCCTTCTTGCCGTTGAAGCCGAGTTCTCTCTCGACCTGCAACTCCACCGGGAGGCCGTGGCAGTCCCAGCCGGCCTTGCGCGGGACGTGGTAGCCCTTCATCGTCTTGAAGCGCGGGAAGAGGTCCTTGAAGACGCGGGCCTCGACGTGGTGCGTGCCGGGCATGCCGTTGGCGGTCGGCGGCCCCTCGTAGAAGGTCCACTGCGGTCGGCCTTGGGACGCCTCCAGCGACCGGTCGAAGACGCGCGAGTCGTGCCAGCGGCGCAGCACGTCGTGCTCGAGCGCGGGCAGGTCGACCTGGGTGGGCAGCGGGCGGAACGACATCGGCACCTCCGTCGTCGGCGTGGCCGTCGCGGCCGCGCTCTCCTCGGCGAAGGGACGAGGCCCGGACAAGCCGGCGCCCCGCGGTACCACCCTCCTTGGACCGGAGGATCCCGATCCCTCTCTTGCTTCGCGGTGCCGGATCTACCGGGCGCCTCGTCGATCGCGAAGCGCCGTTCTCCCGGCGGCTCAGGGGTGATCTTCGCCGCGCGCACCGCCCCGGGCTCACACCGTCCCCGGGTCGCTTGGGCTTGCGTGCGCGGTTACTCGTCCCCTTCGACGCCTCTCGCGGTTCGCAAGTCTACGGGAGGCCCGCTCGGCGAGCCGCAGCGTAACTCGGCGCCCGCCCGCCGGGCCGCAGCGTCGTCCGCAAAGCCGGCGCGAGCAGGCGGACTAATTCATCAACCGGCATCGTCGCGGCCGGTTCCACCGCGAGGACGTACCGGCTGAAGATCACGCCCGACAGCTGTATGCCGAGGACGCCGGCGCGTTGCCGTGCGTCCCGCCCTCCGAGCCGCTCGGCGATGCGGTCGACCATCTCGCGCTGGACGAACTCGCGCACCAATCGGCCGACGCCGGGGTCAGCGGCGGCGGCCCTGACCATCACCCGCAGCGGGGCGCCCGCGTCCTCGTCGTCCCATGTCGTGACGAGCGCGCGCAGCAGCCGCTCGGGCAGGGTCTCCGGGTCGCCCGGCAGCGCCGCGCCAAGCACCTTCGCCGGGTTGGCCGCCAGCGTGAGCGCGGCCGCGAACAGACCCTGCTTGGAGCCGAAGAAGTAGCTGATCAGCGCGGCGTCGACCCCTGCCTCGGCCGCGATCGAGCGCATCGTGACCGCTTGGTAGCCGTCGGCCAGGAAGCGCCGGCGGGCCACCTCGAGCACCTGCTCCCTGGTCGCGGGACGTCCGGGGCGACGGCCTCGGCCGGGCGCTTTATTCATCACGGTTGAAATCTAGGCGGGCTGGCCGCGATCCTCAATTCATCGCCGATGAATAGACCGGGAGGACGCCATGATCAGCACCGCGCAGAGTTCCACGCGGACACACCGGGCCGTGCTCGCGGTCAGCTGCTTGGCCCTGGCGACCGTGGTCGCGGCGGTCGCCTCGCTGAACGTCGCGTTGCCGTCGATCGCACGCGAAACTCACGGCACCCAGACCCAGCTGTCGTGGGTGATTGACGCCTACGCGCTGGTCTTCGCGGCGCTGCTGCTGCCCGGCGGGGCCATCGGCGATCGATATGGACGGCGGCGCGCGCTGCTCGCCGGGCTGGCCATTTTCGGCGCCGGCTCCGTCGCGGCCATGACCGCCGCCGACATCAACCTGCTCATCGGCATGCGCACGCTGCTCGGGGTCGGCGCGGCGCTCGTCATGCCGGCCACCCTTTCCACCATCACGAGCACCTTCCCCGGTGACCAGAAAGCGCGGGCGATCGGCGTCTGGGCGGGTGTCGCAGGGGCGAGCGCCGTTCTCGGTTTGCTCGCGTCCGGCCTATTGCTCGAATGGTGGTCGTGGCGGGCGGTCTTCGGCCTCAACGTCGTGCTCGCGCTCGCGTCGGTGGTGGGCGTCGCGCGGGTGGTGCCTGAGACGTCCGACCCCGACGCTCCTCGGCTCGATGTTGTCGGCGCGCTGCTCGCCGTCGTCGGGCTGGGCGTTCTCGTGTACTCGATCATCGAGGCGCCGACGGCCGGCTGGACGAGCGCCCGGACGCTGCTCGGCATCGTCGTGGGCCTCGCCGTGCTGGCCGGCTTCGTCGGCTGGGAGTTGCGCCATCGCGCGCCGCTGATCGACCCGCGGTTGTTCCGCCACCGCGCTTTCGCGGCCGGCACGCTGTCGATCACCGTGCAGTTCCTGGCGTTCTTCGGCTTCATCTTCCTGGTGCTGCAGTACCTCCAGCTGGTGCGCGGCGACAGTCCGCTGATCGCCGCGGTCAGCCTGCTGCCGATGGCCGCCGCGATGATGCCGTGCGCCCGGCTGGCGCCTCGGGTCGCGGAGCGGGTCGGCGCCCGCAAGGTTTGCGTCACGGGCCTCGCCCTGATCACGGCCGGGCTGCTCGTGCTCGCGCAGTCGGGCGACGCCACGAAGTACTGGTTGCTGTTGTGCGGGCTGCTGCCGCTCGGCGCCGGTATGGGCCTGGCCATGACGCCGGCCACGGCGGCCATCACCGACGCGCTCCCGCGCGCCAAGCAAGGCGTCGGCTCGGCGATGAACGACCTCGCCCGCGAACTCGGCGGCGCGCTCGGCATCGCCGTTCTCGGCAGCGTCCTGCAGGCGACCTACCGCGCCCACCTCACGTCGTCCGACTTGGCGAACCTGCCGCGGCCGCTGGCCGACGAGGCTCGCTCGTCACTCGCCCTGGCCTCGCGCCTCGGCGTCGGGCGCCAGGCGCGGTCGGCGTTCACCGACGGCATGAACGCGGCTCTTGTCATCGCCGCGGTCGCCGTCGCCGTGGCGGGCGTCGCCGTCGCGGCGCTCCTGGCCAGAATTCCTCGGCCGGAGTCAGCCGCCGAGCAGGCCGCGCGCGACGAGGTCGCGGCGCAGCTGCCCGGGTGACTCGAAGTGGATCGCGTCGAAACCGGCCACGGCGGCCGCCGCGACGTTCTTCGGCGAGTCATCGATGAAAACCGCTCGCTGCGGGTCGACCGCGTGCTGCTTCGCGACCAGCTCGAAGATCGCCGGATCTGGCTTGACCAGGCCGACGGCGCCCGAGATCAGGACACCGTCGAAGTCGTCGAGGAAGCCCAGGCGATGCCGCGCGCGCGGGAACGTCTCGGCCGACCAGTTGGACAGCGCCACCAGCCGAACGCCGCCGCGCTTCAGCTCGCGCGCGATCTGAATGGTGCCCTCGATCGGCTCGCCGAGCATCTCGTCCCACCGGCCGTAGTAGGCCTCGATCAGCTCGGCCTGGTCGGGGTGCAAGTCGGCAAGTATCGCGGTCGCCTCGGCTAGGGTTCGCCCGCGGTCTTGCTCGAGGTTCCATTCAGGCGTGCACACCTCGTCGAGGAAGCGCTCCATCTCGGCCTCGGCGTCGGGGCCGGTGAAGATAGTGCGGTAGAGGTGGCGCGGATCCCAATCGATGAGCACGCCGCCGAGATCGAAGACGACAGTGTCGATCGGGTTGTGCCCCACCCGCCGGAGCTTAGCTGTAGTTCACTAGGCGGCATGCCTGCGGACGAGCCGCTGACGGTCGCGATCCGGGTCGCGCCGGCGTCGTCGCGCACCTCGGTAGGCGGACGACGTGGGGACGCGCTCGTCGTCCGGGTCACCCAAGCTGCCGTCGATGGTCGGGCCACAGCGGCGGCGCTCGAAGCGGTCGCGGAGGCACTAGGGGTGCGGCGGGGCGACGTCCGGCTGGTGCGTGGCGCCACGTCACGCGACAAGGTGGTGGCGATCGACGTCGAGAACCCGCCGCCCACACTGCAGGCGCGACTGTCCGAACTGCTTGGTGAATGACCAACCGGGCGTCGTTGTGGCAAGCTTCGTGAATGATCACGACGCGACGTTCGCTACGCCCACTGGTGTTCGTGACGCTGACCAACTACGCCGCGCTGGTGCCGTACTACCTTCACAACGACTATTTCCGCACGGGCTACGCCCACGGCGAGGGGGTCAGCCACCACGTCTTGCCGGGCCTGCGAGCGCTGCTGTTGGTCGGTCTCACGCTTAGCTGGTTCGTCGTTGGCATCCACGGCGCTGTCCGGCAGCGTAGGTGGGGACGGCCGGTGCTGCTCAGCTTCTTGGTCGCGGAGGTCGCCCTTTACGCCAAGACGTTCGCGACCGGCGCCTTCGTCCACCAGATGCAAAACCCGAGCGACCTCGTTCGCGCCGTGTTCGTCATCGGCTACGTCTCGGGCGCAATCGCGCTCGTCTACCTCGCCCTGCTTGGCCGTGGCCGCCCGTCGAAGCCGGCGCTCGACGACCCGAATGTCCGAGCCCTCGGACGTCGGAGGAGCACGCGCGGCGGTCGCGGGAGTTCCGACCCGCACCGCTTCGTCTCCAACGCCTGGACCTGCTGACAGCAGGCGTCGCGCGACCCCGCCCGCCCGCCCGGCGCCGGGGACGGTCACCCACGAACAAGCCCAGGAAGAATCCGACGGCGCGCCTGGTTGCCGAGCGCGAAAACCGGACCTATCCTCACCTGACTTGGTCGGCGATCATGATCGACGACGCTCTAGGGAGCATCAGATGCCTACAAAGCGCCGTGACGGCGGAATAGCACGTCGGGCAGTGAGCGAGACCGCCTCCACCGGGCGGGCCTCAGGCGGATCACGATCACCCGGGAGGGCGGCCGCGACGAAGAAGGCGGCGCCGACCAAGAGGGCTCCGGCGACGAAGGCTTCCGCAGCCAAGAAGGCGCCGGCGACGAACAAGGCGGCGCCGAGCAAGGCGACGAAGGCCGCCGCGAAGTCCACGGCCGTGAAGTCGACCGCCAAGAAGGCAGCGGCTGTCAAGAAGGTCGCACCGGCCAAGAAGGTCGCACCGGCCAAGAAGGTCGCACCGGCCAAGAAGGCCGCGCCCGGCACGAAGAGTGCGGCTGTGAAGACGACTGCGAAAAAGAGCGCGCCGGCCAAGAAGGCATCCCCGGCCAAGACGGCGGGCAAGAAGACCGCCCCGGCCCACAAGGCGGCGGCGAAGAAGGCCGCCCGTACGACCAAGAAGACGGCGGCAAAGAACACCGTGAGCAAGTCCGCGAAGTCACCCACGAAGTCACCCACGAAGGCACCAGCCAAGGCCGCGAAGCAGGCTCCCGCCAAGACCTCGGCCAACGTCTCGACGAGGGCCGAGGCCACCAAGACCGCCACCAAGACCTCCACGAAGACCGCCAGCAAGCCGGCCACCAAGAAATCCCCCGCCAACAAGGCGGCCGCTCAGCATGCGACGCCCGTGAAGATTGCCCAGGCGAAGAACAACGTCGCGACGCAACCGGCGGCCAAAGCGGCGCCAGCCAAAACCGTCACCCCAACTCCGCCGGCACTGCCGTCCCCACCGTCCGCGCCTGTGATCGAAGAAGACCCGTGGACCGACGCGGAGCTGAACGCGATCCGGGCGGAGTTGGAGGGGGAGGTCGACCGGCTGCGCGGCGAGATCGAGACCGCGGAGAGCGAGCTCGCCGACCGGTTGCGCGACGGCGGCGACGGCGCGGGCGACGATCAAGCCGACGCCGGCACGAAGACGTTCGAGCGCGAGCACGAGATGTCGCTGGCGAACAACGCGCGCGATCTTTTGGTGCAGACGCAACACGCGCTGGCCCGGATCGAGGCCGGAACGTACGGTCGCTGCGAGAACTGCGGCAACCCCATCGGCAAACTTCGACTTCAGGCCAATCCTCGTGCGACCCTGTGTGTGTCATGCAAACAACGCGAGGAACGTCGCTAGCAACCGACTCCGCGGGCGGCGACCAACGTCACCCCGCCCGTCGCCGGCACATCGGCATCTTGATCGGGGTCGCGGTCTTCGTGCTCGCGATCGACGTCATCTCCAAGATCATCGTCGTCGCGACGCTCTCAGAACGGGCGCCCATCAGGCTGCTCGGCGGGCTGATCAAGCTGGAGGAGACCCGGAACTCGGGCGCCGCGTTCAGCATGGGCGGCGGCGCGACCATCGTGTTCGCGGCCGTCGCGGTCGCCGTCATCGTGGTGATCCTGCGCACCGCGCGCAAGCTCTACAGCGGGCCCTGGGCGATCGTGCTCGGACTGTTGCTCGGTGGGGCCACCGGCAACCTCGTCGACCGGATCGCCCGCTCGCCCGGCGTGTTTCGCGGCGGCGTCGTCGACTGGATCAACCTCTCGCATTTCGCCGTCTTCAATCTGGCTGACTCCGCGATCACGGTCGGGGGCGTGCTCGCCGTCCTGCTCGCGTTGATGGGCCGCCAGATCGACGGCAAGGTCGTCTCCTACAAAGACAAGTCGGACGACGCGGGGTCGGCCGAGGCGAGCTCCGACGGCGGCGGGCCCGCGCGTCGTGTCGACGACGCCGGGTGAGCACGCCCGCGACGGCCGGGTCCGACTTCCGCTCGCTGCCGGTGCCGGACGGGCTCGACGGCGAACGGCTCGACGCGGCGCTGGCCCGGCTCTTCGGCTTCTCCCGCACCCGCGCGGCCGAACTCATCGCCGACGGCCGGGTGCGACTCGACGGCGCGGCGACCGCGAAGTCTGACCGGGTGACCGCCGGCGCGTTGCTCGAAGTCGACCTGCCGGTCGCGGCGGAGGCGGGAACGGCGATCGCGCCGACGCCGGTCGCCGGGCTTGTCGTCGTGCAGGACGACGCCGACATCATCGTGGTCGACAAACCCGTCGGCGTCGCGGCGCATCCGAGCCCCGGCTGGGACGGCCCGACCGTCGTCGGCGCGCTGGCCGCCGCGGGCTACCGGGTTTCGACGTCCGGGGCCGAAGAGCGTCAGGGGGTTGTGCACCGGCTCGACGTGGGCACCAGCGGTCTCATGGTGGTGGCGAAGAGCGAGCGCGCGTACACCGTGTTGAAGCAGGCGTTTCGTGAGCGGACCGTCGACAAGACCTACCACGCGCTGGTGCAGGGCCACCCCGACCCCACTCGCGGCACGATCGACGCGCCGATCGACCGGCACCCGACGCACGACTACAAGTTCGCGGTGGTCGCGGGCGGGCGGCCGAGCGTCACGCACTACGAGACGCTGGAGGCGCACCCGGCGGCGAGCCTGCTGCAGATCAAGCTCGAGACCGGGCGCACGCACCAGATCCGGGTACATATGGCGGCCGTGCGCCACCCGTGCGTGGGCGACCTGACGTACGGCGCCGACCCGGTGCTGGCTTCTCGGCTGGGCCTGAAGCGGCAGTGGCTGCACGCGGCGCGGCTCGGATTCGTGCATCCGGCCGACGGCAGGCCGGTGGAGTTCGCTTCGTCGTATCCCGACGACCTTGCGCACGCGCTGTCCGTCGTCCGAGAGGGGCTTTGAGGTGGACAGCGTCGAGTTTCGCGTCGACACCGGGACGACGCTGGTCAGCGACATCACCGGCGAGGTGGCCGACTTCTGCCGATCGCGCGGCGACGGGCTGCTCAACGTCTTCGTCCCGCACGCCACCGCGGGGGTGGCGCTGATCGAGACCGGCTCGGGCACGGAGTCCGACCTGGCCGCGACCATCGACCGCGTTTGGCCGCGCGAGGTCCGATACACGCACGCGCACGGCTCTCGCGGGCACGGTCGCGACCACGTGCTGCCCGCGTTCGTGTCGCCGTCGCTCGTGCTGCCGGTGGTTGGCGGGCGGCCGGCGCTGGGCACCTGGCAAAGCGTGGTCGTGGTCGACAGCAACACCGACAACCGGGTGCGCAAGGTCCGGCTGACCTTCCTCCCGGGCTAGCGCCGCCCCTGCGAGTTGATCACGCTCAGGGGGCCGAGACTCCCTGAGCGTGGCGTGCACGCCCAGCTCGGGGGGTCCAAGCCTCGCTCGGGGTGTCCGCGTGCGGTTGCCGACGGCGTGGCTAGGCTGCCCCTGCGCGGGTGCGCGAGCAGGTGAAGGAGGAGCCCCCGGTGACCGACGTCCTCGACACGCTCGACGTGCTGGCGAGCGCCCGCGAGCAGGTGCTCGAACGCGGCCGCGGCCTGAGCGAAGCCGACCTGATCCGCGTGCTCGGCGTCCCCGACGACCGGCTGCCCGAGCTGCTGCAGCTCGCCCACGACGTCCGGATGCGTTGGTGCGGACCCGAGGTGGAGGTCGAGGGCATCGTCTCGGTCAAGACGGGCGGCTGCCCCGAGGACTGCCACTTCTGCTCGCAGTCCGGCCGCTTCGACTCACCGGTGCGCGCGGCCTGGCTCGACATCTCCCAACTCGTCGAGGCGGCGAAGCAAACCGCGCAGACGGGCGCCACCGAGTTCTGCATCGTGGCGGCGGTCAGAGGCCCCGACGAGCGCCTTATGAACCAAGTGCGCGACGGCGTCAAAGCGATTCGCGACGAGGTCGACATCAACATCGCCTGCTCTCTCGGGATGCTCACCCAAGAGCAGGTCGACGAGCTCGCGGCCATCGGCGTGCACCGCTACAACCACAACCTTGAGACCGCGCGCTCGTACTTCGCGAACGTCGTCACCACGCACACGTGGGAGGAGCGATGGGAGACGCTGCGGATGGTCGGCGAGGCTGGCATGGAGGTGTGCTGCGGGGGCATTGTCGGCATGGGGGAGACCCGCGCCCAACGCGCCGAGTTCGCCGCCCAGCTAGCGGAACTACAACCCGACGAGGTGCCGCTCAACTTCCTCAACCCGCGGCCCGGCACCCCGTTCGGCGACCTTCCCGTGCTCGACGCGAAAGAGGCGTTGCGCACAATCGCGATGTTCCGTCTTGCGTTGCCGCGCACCATTCTTCGGTACGCCGGCGGCCGGGAGATCACGCTCGGCGATCTCGGCACACGCGAAGGACTTCTTGGCGGCATCAACGCCGTCATTGTCGGCAACTACCTGACCACCTTGGGCCGCGACCCAGCCGACGACCTCGTGCTTCTTGATGAACTTGCGATGCCCGTGAAGGCGCTGTCAGCCACGCTGTGAACATTGCGCTCGGCTTTTGCGACCGTTGCGGCAAAGCGAAAACCGCATTGTCGGACGACGATCACGCGGCGTGCACGGCGGCGCGTGAGCTTGAGCCGCCGCGTTATTGCGTCGAGTGCGGACGACGATTGGTTGTGCAGGTGACGCCCCGCGGCTACTCCGCGCGCTGCTCGCAACATGGAGAAGTGGCGTGAGCGACTTGCTCGACTTCGACCGCGACCACGTGTGGCACCCGTACGCGTCGATGACCTCGCCTAGCCCGGCTCGGCTGGTGACCTCCGCGAAGGGCGTCAGATTAAGGCTTTCTGACGGCCGTGAGGTGGTCGACGCGATGTCGTCGTGGTGGTGCGCCATCCACGGCTACCGCCATCCCGCGCTGGACGCCGCGGCCCGCGCCCAGCTCGACTCGATGAGCCACGTGATGTTCGGCGGCCTCACGCACGAGCCGGCGATCCGGTTGGCGCAGCGGCTGATCGAGCTGACACCACCGCCGTTGCAGCACGTGTTCTTCGCCGACTCCGGCTCCGTGTCGGTCGAGGTCGCCATCAAGATCTGCCTGCAGTACCAACGAAATCGTGGACGACGCACCCGTTTGCTCACCGTCCGCGGCGGTTACCACGGGGACACGTTCGGCGCGATGAGCGTGTGCGACCCCGTCGACGGGATGCACCAGCTCTTCAGGGGAGCGCTGGCCGAGCAAGTCTTCGCGCCGCGACCACCGGCGGGGCTCGAGGCCGACATCTCCGAGTGGGCGTACGAGACAGCGGGACTCGTCGAGCGGCACTCGGAGGAACTGGCGGCAATCATCGTCGAGCCAGTGCTGCAAGGCGCTGGCGGCATGCACGTCTATCCGCCGGAATGCCTGCGTGTACTGCGAAATCTGGCTGACGCGTACGGATTGCTGTTGGTGTTCGACGAGATCGCGACCGGCTTCGGCCGCACCGGCGAGCTGTTCGCGATGCACCATGCGGATGTGGTTCCCGACATCGTGTGCGTGGGCAAGGCGCTGACCGGTGGGTACCTGACGTTGGCCGCGGTGCTGTGCACCGCCGAGGTCGCGCGTGCGGTGTCGGAGGGCGAGGGCGGGGCGCTCATGCACGGGCCGACATTCATGGCGAATCCCTTGGCGTGCGCGGTCGCACTGGCCAATCTCGACCTGCTGGCCGACAACGATTGGCGGGCGAACGTCAAACGCGTCGAAGCCCGCCTCGTAGAAGGGCTAACGCCGTGTGTGTCGCTCAGCGGCGTCGCCGACGTGCGAGTGCTTGGCGCCGTGGGCGTCGTCCAGCTGAAGAACACGTTCGATGTCGAGACAGCGACGGCTGCGGCGCTCGAGCGAGGCGTGTGGGTGCGGCCGTTCCGCGACCTCGTCTACACCATGCCGCCGTACATCTGCACGGACGACGACGTCGACGCCATCGCTGCTGCAATCGGCGCGGCCGCCGAGGCGGTGACGAGCGGATGACCACGGCGCACTCGACGCTGTTCGAAGACTGGGAAGCTGTGCCCGGTGCGGCGGTCGCGGAGGTGGGCGGGCACTGGCTGGTGTCGTCGAATGCGCTGACGCGTGAGGTGCTCGCCGATCCGGCGACATTCGCACCTGACAACGCGCTCGACGCGGTCACGCCGATGTCGACGAAGGCGCTGCGGGTGCTGACGTCGTATGGCTTCCGCTTGCCGCACACGCTGGCCAACAACGGCGGACCGTCGCACGCGGGGATTCGTTCAGTTGTCGCGGAATTCTTGCAGCCGAGCCGGGTGGCCGAGCAACGTCCGTTCGTCGGGAAACTGGTTCGCGACGACGTGGCGCGGATCGAGGGCCGGCTGCGAACGGGGGAGCAGGTCGACCTGCACCTCGAGATCTCGCATGCGTTGCCGCTGGTCGTGCTTGGTCGGCTGATCGCACTGCCCGACGACGAGATCGACGTCGTCAAGGAGTTCTCTGCCGCTGCACTCGAGCTGTTCTGGGCGCCGATCGATGACGACCGCCAGTTGGCGTTGGCGCACATCGTGGGCAACTATCACGCTCGATTAAGGGAATTCGCGCGCAGTGGTCCGGGTTTAGCTGCCACCCTGCGCTCGCACTACATCGACAACAACCTCGACGAGGACGACGTCGTCGCGGTGCTGTTCTTCCTGCTGGTGGCCGGCCAGGAGACCACATCGCAGTTCCTGACGGCGTTGATGCGTCGACTGCTCGACACGCCAGCGGTAGTTGGGGCGGTTGTTGACGGCAGCGTTTCGTCGTCCGACGTGGTGGCCGAGGCCTTGCGCACCGACACCTCGGTCGTGACATGGCGACGATTGACGACAAGGGAGACGACGTTGGGTGGCGTCGCGATCCCGGCTGGCGGTTCGGTGGTGTTGCGGCTGGCCGCGGCCGGGCGTGACAGCGCGATCGTCGATCAGCCACATGGGTTCGTGCCAGGGCAGCGCGGTTCGCGGCGGCACCTCGCGTTCGGCGCCGGTTTGCACCGGTGTCTGGGCGCGCACCTCGCGACAATGGAGGCTGAGGTTGTCGTCGAGGAAGTCGCGGCGATGCTCTCGGGATGCCGAGTGGTGCGCGCGCCGCGGCACGCCGAGAACCTGTCGTTCCGCATGCCCGACAGGTTGGTTGTCGAGCTGACTTGACTCCGTAGCGCGTTACGTGGCTTAGCCTGCGAGCGTGACCTCATTCACGATCGGGCCGGTTGCTGCGGCCGGGGGTGTGACTGTCGAGACGGTCCGGTTTTATCAGCGGCGCGGCCTGATCAACGTGCCCGAGCGTCAAGGCAACGGGTATCGCCGGTACACCGAACGCGACCGAGACCGGCTGCAGTTCATCCGCCGGGCCTGACGAATACGAGGCCGCCGACTACGCTCAGCTCAACCCGCCAGCCGACAAGGCCCCGGCACCGACATAGGAGCGGCAAAGAACCGGGGACGGTTCATGGCGCGGCGGCCGGATCACACCCGCCCAGGCACCGGCATGAAGACAGGTGACTCAATGCCAGCTCCGCGAGCTCAGCCGCGACAACGGCGCGTCAGAGTAGCGCCTATCGGTCGGCTCCCAGGACGGCTTCGACCTCGTCCGCCCACCTGCGTCGGTTGCTCGCCGGGATCGAGCTCGGTCACTGTCGTGGCTATCCGCTTTGCGATACGACCCCCTCGCTTACCGCCACGCCGGTCCGACGTCGGGCGCTCAGCGCTTGGTCTCGTACCTGGTCAAAACCACGCCGTTGGGAAACGTCCGCGTCTCCACCAGTCTCAGGTTCACCCAGTTGTCCAGGGCTGTAAAGAACGGCGTGCCGCTG
>JAICLV010000235.1 GCA_025925185.1 Acidothermaceae bacterium | reverse complement strand
TCGGCGGATTTCTTCGCCGCGGCGATCAACTGGCTCGCGCGGGCGTCGTCCAACAGGTTGTTCGTTGTGGCGTACGGCGCGAAGCCGACGAAGGCGACACGCACACCGCTGGCCTCGACGATCGCGGTCTGGCCGGGCAAACCGGTTTGCGCGATCCCCGCCGAACGCAGTGCGGCGGTCGTGTCGGCGACACCGCGCGCACCGAAGTCGTGTGAGTGGTTGTTCGCGCTGTTGAGCACGGTGAACCCGGCGCCGCGTAACACGCTCGCATAGGACGGCGGCATTCGAAACGCGAAGCAGGTCGGCGGTTTCGGCGTCGGTGTCGGGGTCGAAGTCGCCTTCGCCGTCGCCGTCGCCGTCGGCGTCAACGTCGCAGTTGGGGTCGCTTTCGCCGTCGGCGACGCTGTCGGCGTTGTCGTTGCCGACGACTTGGACGTCGCAGTCGGGGTCGGTGGCGGTGTCGGCGGCGGACATTTCGACGAAGACGCGCTGGTGAGAGCGGCCTCGAGGTTGCCGAAAACGATCGGCGTCGAGAGCACCGACCGCATTGGCGCGAGATAACTGGACGGCGCGGCAGGAAGCTTCGGCGTGTTTCCAAGCGCGACGTCGCCGACCGCGACGACCGTGATGATCGGCGGCCCGGTGATCGTCGGCGACGACGACGGCGACACCGCGGCTGACGAGACAGCCGTCGGCGAAACCGCGGGTGCCGGCGATGCCGAGGGCGTTGACGAGTCCGGCGTCGCGGGGCCAGCGGAGTGGCCGCCTGACCCACCGTGGCATCCCGAGATCAACACTGCGGCAACGGCGACGAGCGGCAAACCACGCCCCCGACCGCGCATGACGACCAAACTCTTGTTCAGCAAGTGGGCACGACAGGGTTCGAACCTGTGACTCCCCGGTTGTAAGCCGGGTGCTCTTCCACTGAGCTACGCGCCCGCGAGTGCCTACCTATCCTGCACCACGCCGAGTGGCGCGAGCGCGGCCTTGTAGTCGGCGGGGTCGCGCGCCTCGCCGATCCCGCGCACCACGCTCCACCGGACGACGCCCTCGCGGTCGATCACGAAGGTGCCGCGCAAAGCCGCCCCCGCGCCCTCGTCGAAGACGCCGTAGCGGCGGGCCACCTCGCCGTGCGGCCAGAAATCGGCGAGCACCTCGAAGGTGAGCCCCCGCTGGTCGGCGAACGCCCGCTGGGTGAACTTCGAGTCGACGGAGATCGCCAGCAAGACGGTCTCGTCGTTGACGAACGCGCCCACGTCGTCCTGCAACGCATTCAATTCGCCAGTGCACACGCTGGAGAACGACCACGGGTAGAAGACGAGGACGACGTTGCGCCCGCCTGCCACGGGCGACCCGCGAAACGACGACAGCCGCACCGGAGTGCCGTGCTGATCGACCAGTTCGAAGTCCGGCGCGGCGGCGCCAACCGGGACGGTCAACGTTTGCGCGAGCTGCGCGGGGCAACCAGACGCGCGCCCGACCACTCGCGACCGGCGCTGATCGAGCTGGTTTGGCTGAGCCCGGCTGTGGGCGCGGCCTCAGAGATGTCGCTCGGCTCCACGTGGCCGTCGCGACCCGACTTCGGTGTGAGCAGCCAGATCGTGCCGCCGTCGGCCAGCGCGGTGAGCGCGTCGACTAGCGCGTCGACCAGGTCGCCGTCGCCGTCGCGCCACCACAGCAGCACCGCGTCCACGACGTCGTCGTAGCCCTCGTCGACGAGCGCGCCGCCGGTGACCTCTTCGATCGAGGCGCGCAACTCCTCGTCGCAGTCGTCGTCAAAACCGATCTCCTGGACCACCTGGCCGGACGAGAAACCAAGCTTCTCGGCCCGACTGCGCTGTCCCTCCGCGTGGTCCGCGGTCGCGCTCACCAACACCCTCCTCGACGTAACCGACACGCTTTCGCCGGCGCGAACGCGCGCCGGTCGCTGTAGTCCACACGTCCAAGCGTCCACGCGCAAGTGCTCAAGAGCAAACCCGCCCCGCGCGTCCCGTGGATGAGAGAATGCGGCCGCGCCCACTCGCCCGGGGGCGCACCGCGCCCCGACGCAGGGAGGCCCCGCACCGTGGTAGCAGGACGAGCCGACCGGACTCCGGTGATCAGCGACGGGCTGCCGAGCCAGCTGCCCGACATCGACCCTGATGAGACGTCGGAGTGGCTGGAGTCGCTCGACGCCGTCGTCGCGGCGCACGGCAAGACCCGCGCCCGCTACCTCATGCTCAGCCTGTTGCAGCGGGCCCGCGAGAAGCAGGTCGGCGTGCCCAGCCTGCGCAGCACCGACTACATCAACACCATCCCGCCCGAGGCGGAGCCGTGGTTCCCCGGCGACGAGCGCATCGAGAAGCAGATCCGCCGCGCGGTGCGCTGGAACGCCGCGGTCATGGTGTCGCGCGCCAACCGCCCCGAGCTCGGCGTCGGCGGCCACATCGCCACCTACGCCTCGGCGGCCAGCCTGTACGAGGTCGGCTTCAACCACTTCTTCCGAGGCAAGCATCAGGCCGACGGGTCGTCCGGCGACCAGGTCTTCTTCCAGGGCCACGCCTCCCCCGGCATCTACGCCCGCGCCTACCTCGAGGGCCGGCTCACCCAGGAGCAGCTCGACGGCTTCCGGCAGGAGGTCTCGCGCCAAGGCATCCCGAGCTACCCGCACCCGCGGCTGATGCCGGACTTCTGGGAGTTTCCGACCGTCTCGATGGGCCTGGGCCCGCTGAACGCGATCTACCAGGCCCGGTTCAACCGCTACCTGGCCAACCGCGGGATCAAGGACACCAGCGAGCAGCACGTCTGGT
>JAICLV010000070.1 GCA_025925185.1 Acidothermaceae bacterium | reverse complement strand
TTGTCGATTGCGAAGTCGACGGCGTTGAACATGCACACCGGTATTTCTCCGCGCTACCGAGGCGCCGACTGTGCGTTTTGGCCCCTGCATGAGAAAGAGCCGCAATGGCTAGGCGCGACCGTGCATGAGTGCACGTCGGCGATCGATGGCGGCGCCATATTCGGAACGGCTCGTGCCGTTCTCGAATCCTCGGACGGCGTCGGGGAGGTGTTCGCGCGCTGCGTCGCGGTTGGTGCGGACCTGTACGCGAGCGTGCTGCAGCAGGTGGCTGATGGAACGGCGACGGGTGAGCCACAAGACCTGAGCGACGGTCGGGAGTTCCGGGCGTCGATGCGGACGTGGCGCGCAGAGCTGCGTGTCGATCGTGCGATTGCCAACGGGCTGGTGCGGGACTACGTCGCCGCTCGTCAACTGGCCACGCGGGTACGGTCCGACGATGCCTGACGACTCCGTCAGCTGTCTTTCATTCGATCTCGGCGTCATCTGCGTCACCCACAACTCGGCGGCCCTCATCGCTCAGTTCGCCGCGGGGGTGCGTCGCGCGCTCGAGGACTTGAACGCGGTCGTGGTCTTCGTCGACAGCGGGTCCGGCGACTCCACGGTTGAGGTTGTGCGAGCGGAGGTTCCGAACGCCCATGTCGTAGAGATGTCCGCGAATCGCGGGTTCTCGGCTGGCATCAACGCGGGGATTCGCCACGTCGAAGGGCTCGGCGGCGCGGATGCGTATGCCGTCCTCAACCCGGATGTGGTGCTGGGGGCCGGTTGCTTGGCGCGCCTTGTGTCGGCCGTTCGCGAGCCGGGCGTGGGGATCGCCGCTCCGCGTCTGCAGGACGAGCACGGCGTGCTGTTGCCGTCACTTCGCCGGAAGCCCCGGATTGTTGCGACGTGGTGCGACGCGATCGTGGGCGGGCCCACGGCCGCCCGACTGCGGCTGCCCACCGAGGTCATCCGTGATCCGATGGCCTATCGCGACGATCGCGACGCGGGTTGGGCCACCGGCGGCATGCTTGTGGTGTCACGCGCATGCTCACTGGCGGTCGGGGAGTGGGACGAGTCGTTCTTCATGTACGAGGAAGAAGTCGACTTCGCGCTTCGTGCAGCGGACGCGGGATTTGTTCTTCGTTTCGTGCAGGACGCCACTGCCACTCGCACGATCGGACCACCCGCCAATGCGCCCTGGGCGCAGGCGCTGATGCGAACCAATCGGATTTCGCTTGTGACCCGCCGATCTGGACGAGCAGTAGGCCTCGCCACCTGGCTTGGTTCGTTGATCGGGGAGTTGCTGCGAGCCGCCAGGGGCCGTCGGGAGTCTGGCGCAGCGGCCTGGGCAATACTGCGCTCGTTGAGCCCGGATCAGGTGATGCGGCGCTACCGCCCTGACTCTCGCGCGGTGCTTGGAGATCCTCCCCGGACGTCCGAAACAACGCGAGGAACCCGCCGTCCGGGCCTGAGGTAAGCCTGCTGTGGCCGACCCGTCACGCTCGGCCGTGCGTCGGGCCGTCACTTTTTGTTGACACCGCTCACACGATGTCGGTTACGGTTCAGGTTTCGCGGCGGTTCGTGACGTGACGGGAGCGACTGGCGTGGACGTGCTCATGAGCCCGGATCCGTCCCGTATCGGCAACCCATACATTGCCTTGCTAATCGACGCGGCACGCGCGCTGGGCGACCGAATCACTTACTTTTCGAGCCGAGCGCTGTTGCGGCGTCGCGACATCGTCCATGTTCATTGGCCGGAATCCCTCATTCGGTGGCGCAGCCTGCGGCTCAGCGTTTACGACATCGCGAGGGTGACTCTGATGCTGCGGTTTGCCCGTGCGCGCGGCGCGAGGTTGGTGTGGACCGGACACAATCTCGAGCCACATGAGATCGCGCGCCCGTTTATGTGGCGGCTCTACTCCCGGCTCTTCGTGGCCCAAGTTGACCTGCTGGTTTCGACGGGCCCAGGGGCGGCAAGGGCCTTGGTCGAGCGTTATCCCGCGTTGGCGCACGTGCCGCTGGCAACGGTGCCGCATGGACACTACGTCGGCCGCTATCCGACGTGCGACGACCCGCTGCCGGTCGCGGGGCGGCTCGGGCTGAGCGCCGATCGGCCCGTGTTCCTCGTCTTCGGCCGAGTGCGGCCATACAAGAACGTGCCCGCGATCGTGCGCGCGTGGCGTGAGCTTTCGCAGGCCAGTGATTCTGCCGTCGGTCAACTCCTGGTGGCGGGCAAGCCGAGCTCCCGCGCGCTGGAGGCAGAAATTCGCGACTGCGCTGCCGGTGACCGCGACATCCATCTCGTCTTGCGCTTCATCGACGACGACGAGGTCGCGGCCTTGTTCGCTCTCTCTGACGTCGTGGTGGCCTCCTACCTGGCGCCAAGCGCGTTGAGCTCGGGAGCGGCCGTCCTCGCGCTCTCGCTTTGCCGGCCGGTGGTCGTCACCAACACACCCGCTGGGCGAGACCTTCGCGACTTGGTCGGGTCGGGCTGGGTGTACCTGTGCGACGGGACGCCGACAGGGGCGCTCGGGGCCGCGCAGCGAGCGGCGGCCGCGCACCGCGACGGCGGCCCGGACCTCTCCGCGCTCGATTGGGAATCGCTCGGCGAGCAGCTCGGCACCGCATATGCGGCGGTGGCCGGGCGTCGTCCCAACTCGCGGCCGACGGCGGTCACGCGCGACTAGGCTCACCGTCGGGCGCGCGGCCCGCTTGCGTACGCTAGGGCGCGCGGATTGAACGCGATCGAAGGGCAGTCCCGGGTCGTCTAATGGCAGGACAGCGGGTTTTGGTCCCGTCAATGGGGGTTCGAATCCTCCCCCGGGAGCCGATCGCACGTCGTGAGGAGTCGCCGTCGTGACGCAGACGCAGGCGGCGCCGCGCCCGCCGGTCGCGGCGGCGATCGTCCTCGCCGCAGGCGAGGGCACCCGCATGAAGTCGGCGACACCGAAGGTGCTGCACGAGATCTGCGGGCGCACCATGCTGGGGCACGTCATCGCCGCGGTCAGCGGCTGCGAACCGCAGCGGGTCGCCATCGTCACCGGCAATCGCCGCGAGGCCGTCGAGGCCGACCTCGCGTCGTCGGCGCCCGACGCGCTCGCCGTGTTCCAGCCTTCGCAAGACGGCACCGGTCACGCCGTGCGGCTGGCCCTGGAGGCGCTCGACGCCGCTGGCGCACCGCTGACCGGCACGGTTGTGATCGTCCCCGGCGACACCCCGTTGCTGTCGGCGAACTCCGTCCGCGCGCTGGCCGCGCATCGCGAGACCACCGGCGCAGCAGGCGTCGTTCTCACCGCTCAGGTGCCCGACCCGGCCGGATACGGTCGGGTGATCCGCGATCGGTGGGGTCGCGTGAAAGCCATCGTCGAGCACGCCGACGCGACCGAGGCTGAGCGCGGCATTGCGGAGATCAACTCAGGGGTGTACGCGTTCGACGTCACGAAGTTGCGGGCCGCGCTGTCGCAGGTCGGTTCCGACAACGCGCAAGGGGAGCAGTACCTGCCCGACGTCGTCCGGATTCTCGTGAAGGCGGGCGACCCGGTGGGCGCCGCGCTGATCGACGACTGGCGCGAAGTCGTCGGCGTCAACGACCGTGCGCAACTCGCGCAGGCGCGCGCCCTGTTGCGTGACAGGCTCACCTCGCGATTCATGCGAGACGGGGTCACCATCGTCGACCCGTCGAGCGTGTGGCTCGACGTCGACGTCGAGATTGAGCCCGACGCCGTGGTGTTGCCAAACACCTTGCTGTACGGCAAAACCCGCATCGAAAGCGGTGCCCGAGTCGGCCCGAATTGCTCGATGACCGACACCGTCGTCGGCGCCGGCGCCGTTGTGCGCGACGCCACCTGCGAAGGCGCCGAGATCGGGCCCGACGCGAACGTCGGGCCTTACACCTATTTGCGCCCTGGCACGAGACTGTTGCGCGGCGCCAAGGCGGGCGGGTTCGTGGAGATGAAGAACGCGGTCGTGGGCGAGGAGTCCAAGGTGCCGCACCTGTCGTACGTCGGCGACGCGACGATCGGCGAGCGCACGAACATCGGCGCCGCGACGGTGTTCGTCAACTACGACGGTGTCGACAAGCACCATTCCGTCGTCGGCGACGACGTGCGCATCGGCAGCGACAACATGATCGTGGCGCCGGTCCGCATCGGCGACGGTGCGGCGTCTGGCGCCGGGACGGTCATTCGCGAGGATGTCCCGCCCGGCGCGCTCGCCGTGAGCATGGGGCAGCAACGCAACATCGACGGCTGGACATTGCGCCGCCGTCCGGGCACGCCGATGGCGCGTTCAGCCGCCGCCGCGCTCGGCGCCGGGGCACCCGATCCATCCGCCGTCGGCGACCCTGCCGACGGCGACAATGAAGTGACCCACGAAGCCAGCGACGACGATCCAGGAGAACCGCGGTGACCGGCATCAAGCGCCAAGGCGAGAAGACCCTCATGCTGTTCGCGGGCCGGGCGTATCCAGAACTCGCCGAAGAAGTCGGCCGCTGCTTGGGAGTGGAGCCGACCCCGACGTCGGCGTTCGAGTTCGCGAATGGCGAGATCTTCGTCCGCTTCGACGAGTCGGTGCGCGGGAGCGACGCGTTCGTGATCCAAAGCCACACCGCGCCGATCAACAAGTGGATCATGGAGCAGCTGATCATGATCGACGCGCTGAAGCGCGCGTCGGCCAAGCGGATCACGGTCGTGATCCCGTTCTACGGCTACGCCCGGCAAGACAAGAAGCACCGCGGCCGCGAGCCGATCTCCGCGCGGCTGCTCGCCGACCTGTTCAAGACCGCTGGCGCCAACCGGCTGATGGCCGTCGATCTGCACACCTCGCAGATCCAGGGCTTCTTCGACGGGCCGGTCGACCATCTCTTCGCGCTGCCGATCCTGGCCGACTACCTCGAGAGCAAGCTCGACACCGGGCGCACCACGGTCGTCTCGCCGGACGCCGGCCGCGTGCGCGTCGCCGAGCGCTGGACCGACCGCTTGAACTCCCCGCTCGCGATCATCCACAAGCGGCGCGACCCGATGGTTGCCAACGAGGTCAAGGTGCACGAGGTCGTCGGTGACGTCGCGGGCCGCACCTGCATCCTGGTCGACGACATGATCGACACCGCCGGGACGATCACCAAGGCGGCCGAGGCGCTCTTTGAGAACGGTGCCTCCGAGGTCGTCGTCGCCGCGACGCACGCGGTGTTCAGCGGCCCGGCGGTCGACCGCTTGAAGAACTCGCCGATCACCGAGGTCGTGGTCACCAACACGCTGCCCGTGCCGCAGGATCGCCGCTTCGACAAGCTGACCGTGCTCACCATCGCGCCGTTGATCGCCCGCGCGATCCACGAGGTGTTCGAGGACGGCTCGGTCACGAGCCTGTTCAACGGCGCGAGCTAGCGGCCGCGCTGACGGCGTTCGCCTGACCTCGTTTCGCGTCGCCGCGCGGCGGCGATTAGACTGGCCGACCGCTGCCCGCGTAATCCGCACCATCACGTTTTTAGGAGAGTTCCGTCGTGGCCGAGGTCCGCATCAGCGCCGAACCGCGTTCCGAGTTCGGCAAGGGCGCCGCGCGTCGGGTGCGTCGGAGTCACAAGGTCCCGGCCGTGCTCTACGGGCACGGCACCCCGCCCCGGCACGTCAGCTTGCCGGGCCACGAGCTGATGCTGGCGCTCAAGACCGCGAACGTCTTGTTGCTCCTCGAAGGCCTTGATGGCGGCGACGAACTCGCGCTCCCCAAGGCTGTGCAGCGCGACGCCGTTAGCGGGCTGCTCGAGCACGTCGACCTGTTGCTCGTGCGTCGCGGCGAGAAGGTCACGATCGAGATCCCGGTGCACGTCACGGGCGCGCTCGCGGCTGACGGCTTCCTCGACCAGCAACTGGTGACCCTCGCGGTCGAGGCCGAGGCGACCCATATCCCGCAGCAGGTCGAGGTGTCGATCGAGGGCCTCGAGGTCGGCCAGTCGGTGCACGCGAAGGACGTCACGTTGCCGGCCGGCTGCTCGCTGCAGACCGATCCCGAAGCGGTCGTCGTGCACATCGCGCCCGCCACGACGGCGCAGCTCGAGGCCGAGCTGGCCGAGGCGGAGGCCGAGGCCGGCATCACGACCCCGGCGGCCGAGGAGGCAGCGACGGGCGCTGGTGGCGAGGCCGGCGAGCAGTCGAGCGCCCAGCCTGCGGGCGCCGAGGCGTAGTCCGCCCGCGCCGTAAGGTGCCGGAGGCGCCGATGCCAGATTCCTGGCTGGTCGTCGGGCTGGGCAATCCCGGGCCTGATTACGCCGGTAACCGGCACAACGCCGGGTTCATGGTCGTCGACACGCTTGCCGCCCGCGAGGGTGGCCGTTTCAAGAGCCACAAGAGCAGGGCGGACGTCGTCGAGGGCCGGCTCGCGGGCGTGCGCGCGGTGCTCGCGAAGCCACGCAGCTACATGAACGAGTCCGGCGGCCCGGTCGCCGGTTTGCGCTCGTTCTTCGACATCCCGGTCGACCACGTCGTGGTGGTCCACGACGAGCTCGACATCGACTTCGGCGCGATCCGGGTCAAGCAGGGGGGTGGTGACGGCGGGCACAACGGCCTGCGGTCGATCACGAAGTCGCTCGGGTCGAACGCGTATCTGCGGGTGCGCTTCGGCATCGGCCGCCCGCCAGGGCGGATGGACCCAGCGGACTTCGTGTTAAGCGATTTCTCGGCCGCGCAGCGCAAGGAACTGCCCGCTTTCCTGGACGACGCTGCCGACGCCGTGGCGAGTTTGGTTGGCAGCGGGCTCGCGCCGACGCAGGCGACCTTCCACGCGCCGCGCTGATCAGTTCTCTTGCTGATCATCTTTCGGGGGCCCGTCATGTATCAGGTCGGCCTGATCGGTGTCCCTTTATAGGCTGAACGTATGAAAGCGCCATGAGGGGATGCGCACGGGGCGCCGCTGAGGCACACTGGGGTGTGCGGGGGTAGCACTTTCGGGTGGGGCATAAGTCAGCCGCTCGCGGGAGAAAGACCGAAGAGCAGTTGGCCGGAAAGACAACCATGGGGGACGTCGTCGCAGCCACGGCGCGGGCCACGAGCCCGTTCTGCAGCTAGTCGTGCTCGCGGCGAGGTCCGGGTGGGGGGTTACGCGTGACTGACCTAATTGACCGACGTACCGGCATCGGCGAGTCGACCCTGTACAAGGATCGCGTCGTCGATGCGGTGAAGGCGGGCGGCTCTTGGCCGCACGTCGAGCGTCGCCGCGGGCCGCGGCGAAAGGGCGACAACAGCGTCGCCGATCGCCGCGTTTGGCGCGCCCCCAACCTCGACCTCGCCGAGTTGCCCGAGGCGCCGGGGCGACGCCCGAACCAAGCGGGCCGGATGCGCGCCTACCAGGTGGCGGTCTACGCGGCCGACGTCTTTGCCGCGCTCGCCGGCGCCGCCGCCGCATACCTGATCCGCTTCGGCGACGCCTCGTCGCCGCAGCAGAGCAAGTACATCTGGGGCCTCGCCGTCCTTCCGTGCTTGTGGCTGCTCAGCGTCACGATCAGCCGCGCGTACGAGTCCCGGTTCCTTGGCGTCAGCGCCGAGGAGTTCCGCCGCGTCTTCCACGCCGGCGTGGGCTTGACCGCCGCCATCTCGGTGGTGTCGTACGCCTTCAAAGCCCAGTTCGCCCGCGGTTACGTGATCACCGCGCTGCCGCTATGCGTTCTCATCGCCATGACCGGCCGGGCGGTCGCCCGTCGTTATCTGCGGCGCGCGCGGGCGAGGGGCCGCTACCTGCAAGACGTTCTCGTCGCTGGGCACGAGTGGTCGGTTCTCGACCTGATCAACGAACTGCGCAGTAATCCCGACTCCGGCCTCAACGTCGTCGGCGCGTGCGTGCCGGGTGGGCAGGGGTCCCGCCGCATGAGCGATGCGGGCATACCCGTCGTGGGCGATCTGGCAAGCGTCGTCACCGCGGTCACCAAGCTGCAGGTTGACGTGCTGGCGGTCACCACCTGCGTGGAGTTCGGCGGTCCGGAGTTGCGGCAGGTCTGCTGGGCGCTCGAGAACATGGACGTCGACGTGGTTGTCGCTCCGGCCCTTATCGAGGTGACCGGTCCCCGGCTGCACATCCGACCGGTGGCTGGCCTACCGCTTTTGCATGTGGAGAAGCCGGAGTTCACCGGAGTCCGGCGCGTGGTGAAGGGCGTGTTCGACCGGGTCATCGCGACCACCGGTGTACTGCTGATCTCGCCGCTGATGATCGCCATCTGGCTGGCCGTGCGGCTCACCTCGCCAGGGCCCGCGTTCTTCCGACAGGAGCGGGTCGGCCTGCGCGGCGAGAGCTTCACGATGTTGAAGTTCCGCTCGATGCACGTTGACGCCGAAGCGCGGCTGGCGACCATCCGCGACCTCAACGAGAACGCCGACGGCTTGCTCTTCAAGATTCGCGACGACCCCCGTGTGACTCGGGTCGGCAGGTTCCTGAGGCGCTACTCACTCGACGAGCTGCCGCAACTGCTGAACGTCGTCAGGGGCGACATGTCGTTGGTCGGCCCGCGGCCTCCGCTTCCGAGCGAGGTTGATCTTTATCCGGACGACGTGCGGCGTCGACTGCTAGTTCGACCCGGAGTGACCGGCCTGTGGCAGGTGAGTGGCCGTTCTGACCTGACGTGGGAAGAGTCCGTCCGACTCGATTTGCGATATGTCGAGAACTGGTCACTGTTCTATGACTTTGCCATTCTGTGGCAAACACTTTTCGCGGTCGTTCGCGGTTCTGGTGCATATTGATATGAACGCCGCGAGTCCGGCCCGCTCCGTCCCTGGTGCATGGTCCGTCCGCGTGGAATAGTCGCTCGACAGGGGTGGGGTTCGTATGAAGGTCGCAATTCTCGCCGGAGGGGTAGGGAGCAGGCTGTCTGAAGAGACAGTCGTGCGTCCTAAGCCGATGGTCGAGATCGGCGAGCGTCCGATCTTGTGGCACATCATGAAGCATTACGCCCATTTCGGGCACCGGCATTTTGTCATCGCGGCCGGATACAAAGGCGACTTCATTAAGCGGTGGATGCTGCAGTATTCCGCGTTGATGAGTGACCTCACCGTCACAACGCGTGATGGCAAAGTGCGGGTCCACGACGGCGGCCCCGCTGGCCGCGAGTCCGAGGACTGGACGGTCGACGTCGTCGACACCGGCGAGCGCACCAACACGGGTGGGCGGATTAAGCGGTTGCGCGACTGGGTGGGAGACGAGACGTTCCTGCTCACCTGGGGCGACGGTGTGTCGAACGTCGACATCGACCGTCTCGTCGAGTTCCATCGCGCACACGGCAAGCTGGCGACGATGACGGCGGTCCGGCCGCCCGCCCGCTTCGGGCACCTCGTCCTTGACGGCGTGCGAGTGTCTGAGTTCTCCGAGAAACCGCAGGCCGGCGAGGGGTGGATCAACGGCGCGTTCTTCGTGCTTGAGACCGGCATCTTCGACTACATCGAGGACGACAGCACGCAGTGGGAGCACGAGCCGATGGAGCAGCTCGCCAAAGACGGCGAACTCATGGCTTACCTCCACGAAGACTTCTGGCAATGCATGGACACCCTGCGCGACAAGCACCTGCTCGAGGAGATGTGGGCCTCAGGCAACGCGCCCTGGAAGACGTGGAAGTGAGACCCGAGTGAGTTCCCAAGTGAGTCACGGCAAGCGAGTTCTCGTCACCGGCCACGCCGGTTACATCGGGTGCTCCTTGGTCCCCCTTTTCCAGCGCGCCGGTCACGACGTGGTGGGTCTCGACTCCTACCTGTTCGAGGGCTGCGACTTCGGCGACGTCAAAGACATACCGGCGCTTCGGCTCGACATCCGCGACGTCACGCCTGATGACCTTGAGGGCTTCGACGCGGTAGTCCACCTCGCGGGCATCTCCAACGACCCTCTCGGTGATCTCAACGCGCAGACCACGTACGACATCAACTACCGGGCGGCCGTCCATGTGGCGAAGGCCGCGAAGTCCGCAGGCGTGGGCCGGTTCCTGTTCTCGTCGTCGTGCAGCCTGTACGGCGCGCACGGCGACGCGCCGATCGACGAGTCGGCAGAGTTCCTGCCGGTGACGCCGTACGGCGAGTCGAAGGTGCTCGCCGAGCGCGACATCGCGGCATTGGCCGACGACGACTTCAGCCCCACGTTCTTGCGCAACGCCACCGCGTACGGGCTGTCGGGCCGGCTGCGTGGTGACCTCGTCGTCAACAACCTGACCGGCTACGCCGTCACGACCCAGCAGGTGCTGCTCAAGAGCGACGGCACCCCGTGGCGGCCCCTCGTGCACATCGAGGACATCGCACGCGCCTTTCTCGCCGCCGTCGAGGCGCCGCGCGACGTCGTCCACCTACTTGCTGTCAATGTCGGCCGCACGGAGGAGAACTACCGTATTCGCGACGTCGCCACGATCGTCGAGGACGTCGTCACCGGCAGCGTCGCCACCTTCGGCCCGGGCGCCGGCCCCGACAAGCGCAACTACCGGGTGAACTGCGACTTGATCGGCCAGGTCTTGCCCGCGTACCAGCCACAATGGACTGTTCGCCGCGGCGTCGAGGAGTTGTACGCCGCCTACCAGGCGGAAGGGCTGACTCTCGACGACTTGACCGGCCCGCGATTCCAACGCATCAAGCACATCTTGTCGCTCAAAGAAGCCGGTTTGATCGACGACGGCCTGCGTCTCGTGGGCGACTCCGGCGGTGCCGCGCATGTCTGAGCGGGTTGTCTGCCGGTCGTGCGGCCAGGAGGGCCTGCGGCCCTTCCTGTCGCTCGGCAAGACGCCGCTGGCCGACGCTCTGTTGACGTCGGCGACCCTGGCCGAGCCCGAGCCGCGGTTCCCACTCGACGTCGCATTTTGCCCGCATTGCACGCTCGTCCAGATTTTGGAAGAGGTGCCGCCTCAGCAGCTCTTCGTTGACAATTACCTTTATTTCTCGTCGTTTTCCGATCACCTGCTCGACCACGCGAAGCAGCACGCCGTGAGCCTGATCGCCAACCGCGGCCTCGGCGCCGAGAGCCTGGTTGTCGAGTTGGCGAGCAACGATGGCTATCTGCTGCGCAACTTCGTCGACGCCGGTGTGCCGGTGCTTGGCGTCGATCCAGCGCCTGATCAAGCCGCCGCCGCCGAAAAGGCGGGGGTGCCGACGCTCCAAGAGTTCTTCGGCGACGAGCTCGCGCGCCGGATCCGTGCGGAGCGCGGCCCGGCCGACGTGATCATCGCGAACAACGTGATGGCACATGTGCCCGACCTCAACGGCTTCGTCGAGGGCATGCGCATCCTCATCGCCGACGACGGCATCATCACGGTCGAGAACCCCTACGTGCGCGACCTCGTCCAGCACTGCGAGTTCGACACGATCTACCACGAGCATTTCTGCTACTTCTCGTGCACAGCTGTCGACCGGCTGATGCGTCGCCACGGCCTTTTCCTCAACGACGTCGAGTACTTCCCAGACCTGCACGGCGGCACGTTGCGGTGGCACATCGGCGCCCGCGAAAACGTGTCCGAGACGGCACGGCGGTATCTCGCCGAAGAGCAGGCGGCACGGATGAGGGAGTACGGCTACTACGCGGACTTCGCGGCTCGCGTCGAGCAGGTGCGCGACGACCTCCTCGCGCTGCTCCAACGGTTGAAGGCCGGCGGCGCGCGGATCGCTGGCTATGGGGCCGCCGCCAAGGGCAGCACCCTGCTCAACTTTGTCGGCATCGACAGCGATCTCCTCGACTACGTCGTCGACCGCAACGTGCACAAGCAAGGCTGCTTTATGCCGGGCGTGCACCTGCCGATCCGCGATCCCAGTGTGCTTATCGAAGATCGGCCCGACTATCTGCTGCTGCTGGCCTGGAACTTCGCCGACGAGATCCGACGCCAGCAGCAGGAGTACAGCTCGATCGGCGGCAAGTTCATCGTTCCTGTGCCCAAGCCCGTGATCGCATGAGCAGCGTCGACGTGACCGCGGTGTGCCCGGCATGCGGGGCGGCCGGCTTGCGGATCTTCCACGAGGAAGCCAACGTGCCGTCGCACAGCTGCTTGCTGCTCGACGACGCGACCGAGGCACGTGACTTCCCCACCGGCGACCTGCGGCTGGGCTTTTGCGCGAGTTGCGGCTTCATCACGAACACGTCG
>JAICLV010000073.1 GCA_025925185.1 Acidothermaceae bacterium | reverse complement strand
TGGGTGTGCGGGCAGCCGATGAGCACGCCAAGACTGGCAAGCCGGACCCGCAACACGCGTGGTTCGCTCGGTTGAACCCGGGCATACCGCACGGGCGTCAAGTGTTAGAGCAGCGTTCCGAGCAACTTAAAGATCACCGTCGGCGGGTCGCGGTCGCGGTCCGCGCGCAAATAAGGCACAATCTCCGCTCCGGACCGGGCACAACTGGGGCGGGTCCAGCGTTACACCCGCACCGGCTGCTGACGCAGCCGGCGGGGGCGACGGCGAATACGAACGGAATACGAAGAAAGAGGCATCCGGAGGTTCCCATGGCGACCGACTACGACACCCCACGCAAGGTCGACGAGGACCTTGGTGAAGACAGCCTCGAGGAGCTGAAGGCGCGGCGGGCCGACCGCCAAGGCGGCACGTTCGACGGCGATGAGGCCGACCTGGCCGAGTCGTTCGAGCTGCCCGGCGCCGACTTGTCGAACGAGGAGTTGTCGCTGCGCGTGCTGCCGCGACAAGCCGACGAGTTCACCTGCTCGCGCTGCTTCCTCGTGCACCACCGCAGCCAGCTGGCGACCGGTTCTGGGAGCCAGATGATCTGCAGAGAGTGCGCAGCGTAGGAGTCAACCGACCGGGGCGGCCGGTTCCTGGGCACTGATACGGTGCCAGGCGCCGGCCGCCTTGCGTGTCGCCAGCAACCGGGCGATCGCCACCGTCGTCCCCGACACAAGCGACCAGCCGACCGCCTCGGCCCAGTGGACGTCGGGCGACTCCGGCTCGATCGGCGGCGTCTTGCCGGTGGCCCTCACCCACACCTTCTCGGCGAGCTTGCGGGCGACCATGGCGGCGACCACGGCGGCCAGGCCCGCGTACACCTTCAGCGCGATCGACTCCGGCTTGCTGGCGGTCTTGCCGTTGTCCTTGCCCGTGTCCTTGGCCATGTCGACCTTCCCTACCGATCCTCGCCCGACGACCTCTCGACGCGCTCATCCCCATCAGCGCGTGGCGCAAGCGTGCGGAGTGCGGTGGCGAGCTCGGTCGGACGACGGGACGCCACCACCCAGTACGGCGTGCGGTCTGCGGAGTCGGCGACCTCGACCTGAACGCCGGTCACGACCCACGGCTTGATGCTCATCACAGCGTCGGCGCGCGCGTCGCGGCCGAGCAGGTCGCGCATCGTGGCCCGGTCGAGGGTGCGAACCCGGCCGATCGTGGACGCGGGGAGAAAGTCACGGTCGGCGCGCAGCCCGGTGACGTCGACGACGACGTACGAGCGGGAGATCGCGATCAGCAGCGCCGCGATGACGGCGACGGTGGCGATGCCGACACCGACCGCCAGCAACCACCCGCCGTGTGACTCCATGTCGGGCGCGTACACGGCGACGACCTCGACACTCGGCACCGCGACGACGACGGCGACGAACCACCACCACAGCGGCACGCCCCGGCGCTCGCGAAAAAGGGCGTCGGTCCGTGTCGTCATGAGGGTCATCATGAGGCCCGCCATGACGCGCAGCGTACTGGCAGTAGTCTCGCCACTCGTGAGCCAACCGTCGCAACGGCCGCCAGGGCAGCCGGAGTCAGCGCTTCAGCCGGTGGGGCTCCTCGCACCGCTGGAACTGCCGAGCGACCTGGTGGCCGCGACGCCCGCGCCCGACGCTCCGCCGCCAGGTGCGGTATTGGGTCAGCACTACACCCGCTGCTACGGGTGCGGCGCCGATCAGTCCGGCGGCCTTCGAATGCGGTTCACCGTCGGCGAGGGCGTGCGGGTGACCTCGGAGTTCGTCGTCACCGGCGACCACGAGGGCGCGCCGGGACTCGTGCACGGCGGGCTGCTGAGCGCCGCGCTCGACGAGACGCAGGCGACGTTGTTGTGGCTGATCCGGGCGCCGGCCGTGACGGCCCGATTGGAGACCGACTTCCTGACGCCGGTTCCGGTTGGCGCGACGGTGCGCATCGACGCGACCTGCCTTGGGATCGCGGGACGCAAGATTTACACGGCGGCGACCGGCACGTTGACCACGCCCTCCGGTGACGAGGCGCCGGCGGTGCGGTCCGCGGCGCTGTTCGTCGAGGTTCCGGTCGAGCACTTCACCGCGTTCGGGCGCCCTGATTTGGTGACGGCGTCGATGAACCGCCCCGTCGAGTCGGTCGAGGTCAACCCGTGAGCAGTGTTTTCCGCGACATCCTCCGCTCCGGGCCTCGCTTCGCTTCGATCCTCGCTTTGGAGGTCGCGTGAGCGGGGTCCCGGTTCTGCTGCGCCGGCTCGACCCTGACGTGCCGCTGCCCAGCTATGCCCACCCGGGGGACGCCGGCGCCGACCTGGTGACGACGGTGGACGCCGAGCTGGCGCCCGGCGAGCGCGCGCTGTTGCCGACCGGGATCGCGATCGCGTTACCGGACGGCTACGCCGCCTTCGTGCACCCACGTTCCGGGCTCGCACTGCGCTGCGGGGTGGCGCTCGTGAACGCGCCCGGCACGATCGACGCGGGCTATCGCGGCGAGCTCAAGGTCATCGTCGTCAATCTCGACCCGCGCGACCCGGTTCGCTTTTCCCGGGGCGACCGCATCGCCCAGCTGGTGATCCAGCGGGTTGAGCGGGCAAGCTTCCACGAGGTCGAGACCCTGCCGGGCTCCGATCGCGGCGAGGGCGGTCACGGCTCCACGGGTGGACACGCCGCCACCGTCGCCGACGGCGTGGTGCAAGACCAGACCGGAGGTTTGTGATGCCCCTGCGGCGCGGCAAGCGCGACAAGCAGCGAGAGCAAGACGAGCGCGACGAATTCCTCGAGGCCGACGCCGCGGCCCACGGCGAGCGGCACGGCGAGCGGCACGGCGAGGCGGACGCCGAGGCGGACCGCGAGCAGGCCGGCGTGGCCCCGCCGTCCGAGCCAACGGGTGCCCGAACCCGTCCGTTCGACGAGACGGAGGTGTCCGACCCCGAAGGCGGCGCGCCGTTCCCTCGGCTCGACCTTGGCAGCCTGCGCATCCCTGTCTTCACCGACATGGAGGTGCGCGTCGAGCTGAACGACGCGCAGCAACCGGTCGGCGCCTCGCTGTTGCATGCCGGCAGCGCGGTGCAGGTGCTCGCCTTCGCGGCGCCGCGAAACGATGGTCTCTGGGACGACGTGCGGGCGGAGATCGCCGACTCGGTGCGCGCGGACGGCGGACACGTCGACGAGGCCGAAGGTCCGTTCGGGCCGGAGCTCGCGGTGCGGGTGAAGGGCACCGCGCCCGATGGCAAGCCGGTCGAACAGCGGCTGCGGTTTGTGGGTTTCGACGGTCCGCGCTGGTTCCTGCGCGCGGTTTTCTCCGGACCGGCGGCGACCAATCCGCAACAGGCGCTGCCGCTGGAGACCGTCGTCACGAGCGTCGTCGTCGTCCGCGGCGATCAGCCGATGGCGCCGCGCGACGCGTTGCCGCTGCGACTGCCGTCCGACGTGGCCGGCACGCCGCAACCTCCCGGCCCGGAGCGGCCGACCGCGGACCCGCTGACTCGCGGGCCCGAGATCACCGAAACCCGTTGACGGATTTACTCTGATAGCTATGACGGACGTCGAGACCGAGGCGGGCGCCGAGGAACCCACGCGGCAGGGGCCGTTGCGTCGCGCGCTGCATCGGTTGACCAGCCCCGAGCACGTGCTCGAGGCGGAGCTGCGCCAAGAGGACGCGGTCGAGCACGGAGGCACGCCGGTGCGGCGGTGCGCCGACCGGCAGCACGTGTGCGTCGTGGGCATGCTGCGCACCGTGACGATCCAGCCGCGCGGCCATTCGCCGTCCCTGCAAGCGGAGTTGTGGGACGGCTCGGGCACGGTCGACGTGGTATGGATCGGCCGTCGGCGGATCCCGGGCATCGAGCCGGGACGGGTGATCAGGGCCGAGGGCCGGATCACCCAGCGTGACGGCCCTGATGGGCGCCGCGTCATGTTCAACCCGCGCTACGAGCTGCGCCCGATGGGCTCTTAGCTGCCCGCTAGCGGGTCGCGGGCGCGGGACCGTGCAGCAACAGGTTTCGCAGCTGCCCTTCCACTTCGGGCGCGGCGACGAACAGCAGCTCGTCGCCCCCTTCAAGCGGGTCGTCACGGCTCGGGGTGATGACCCGGCCCTCACGCAAGATCACCACCAGGGCGGTGTCGACCGGCCACGGCACCGAGCCGACCCGCTGCCCGATGAACGGCGCGTTCGGCGGCAACGTCCACTCGACCAGGTTGGCCTCACCGTGGCGGAACGTCATGAGCCGCACCAGGTCGCCGACGCTCACCGCCTCCTCGACCAACGCCGACAGCAGGCGCGGGGTCGACACCGCGACGTCGACACCCCAGGACTCCTCGAACAACCACTCGTTGACCGGGTCGTTGACCCGCGCCACCACCCGAGGCACGCCGTATTCGGTCTTCGCTAGCAGGGAGACGACGAGGTTGACCTTGTCGTCGCCGGTCGCGGCGACCGCCACCTGGCAGCGGTCGAGCGCCAGCTCGTCGAGGCTGGAGATCTCGCACGCGTCGGCGAGCACCCATTCCGCGCCGGGGATCGCGTCGACGTCTATCGCGCGGCTGTCCTTCTCGATCAGGAGGACGTCGTGACCGTTTTCGACCAGCTCGGCGGCGATGGAGCGCCCGACGGCGCCCGCGCCGGCAATCGCGACGCGCATCAGTTGTGCTCCTGCGGTGGTGCGGCGAGCCGCGCGACGGCGGCGTCGATGGACTTGTCGGCCACGATGATGTGCACGAGGTCACCCTCCTGCAACACCGTGTCGGCGTCTGGCAGCACCCCTTCGCCGAACCTGGTCAAGAACGCCACCCGCACGCCGCCTTCCTTTTCCAGCTGGGAGACGCGGCGTCCGATCCAGCTCGGATCGACGTGCGCCTCGGCGAGTTGCACGGTGCCGGTGGGGTCGCGCCACAACGCCTGCGCGCCCTCTTTCAAGACGCGGCGCAGCATCTGGTCGGCGGTCCACTTGACGGTGGCGACCGTGGGGATGCCCAAGCGCTGGTAGATCTCGGCGCGGCGGATGTCGTAGATGCGGGCGACCACGTTCTCGATGCCGAAGGTCTCCCGCGCGACTCGTGCCGCGATGATGTTCGAGTTGTCGCCGCTCGAGACCGCGGCGAACGCGTCGGCCTGGCGGATGCCCGCTTCTTCGAGCACCGAGCGGTGCAGCCCCATGCCGTGCACTTTCCGGCCCCGAAAATCGGGACGCAAGCGGCGAAAGGCGTGGGCGTTCATGTCGATGATGGCCACGGAATGACCCAATTCCTCGAGGCCTTCGGCCAGTGTCGAACCGACGCGGCCGCACCCCATGATCACAACGTGCACGGTGGTTGAGTTCCTCGGTCCGTTCGGTGCATCCCACTGCCATTGATCTGCCGAACGCTACACGGTACGCGGCGGGCGCGGCGAACGGTGGGCGGGCCGGTCGGCAGGTCACCATCGCCTAGCATCTTCGCGTGTCCATCGCCAGCGGCGTGTTCAAGCGCGTGCTCGTCGGCCGAGCGTTGCGCAGCGACCGGCTCGGCGAGACGTTGTTGCCGAAGAAGCTCGCGCTGCCGGTGTTCGCCACCGACGCCGTGTCGTCGGTCGGTTACGCGACGCAGGAGATACTCCTCGTCCTCGCGGCCGGTGGCGCGCTTTATTACCACTGGACCTGGCTTGCAGGTGGCGCCGTCTGCTTGATCCTGCTCACCGTCGTCATGTCGTACCGGCAGAACGTGCGCGCCTATCCCAGCGGCGGCGGCGACTACGAGGTGGCGACCACCAACCTTGGCCGCAACGCCGGCATCACTGTCGCCAGCGCGCTGCTGGTCGACTACGTGATGACCGTCGCGGTGTCGATCTCCTCGGGCGTCGACACGTTCCTGTCGACACCGGCGCTCGCGCACCTGCGGCCGCACAAGGTCGAGATCGTGCTCGGCTGCCTGGTCTTCATGATGCTGGTCAACCTGCGCGGGGTGCGCGAGTCGGGCAAGGTCTTCGCGCTGCCGGTGTACGGCTTCATGGTCGGCATCTACGGCATGGCGCTCTACGCGCTCGTGCGGGTGGTGTTCTTCGGCGACACGCTGCTCGCGCCGACCGCGCACGCCACCATCGTGCCCACAGCGGCGGCGCCGGCCGGGTTCGCGCTACTTTTCTTGGTGCTTCGCGCCTTCGCCTCGGGCTGCACGGCGCTGACCGGAATCGAGGCCATCAGCAACGGCGTGCCGGCGTTCAAGGAGCCGAAGCCCAAGAACGCCGCCGCGACCTTGCTCATCATGGGCACCATCGCGGTCGGCATGTTCGCTTCGATCACCGTGCTGTCGCTCTACACGAAGGTGCGGATCACCGACAGCGACGCGAACCTGCTGATCGACGGCAAGCCACCGGTGCACGGCCAGGAGACGGCGGTCGCTCAGGTGGCGCAAGCGGTGTTCAGCAACTTCTCGCCGGCCATTTATTTCGTCACGGCGACCACCCTCATCATCTTGGTGCTGGCGGCCAACACCGCGTTCAACGGATTCCCGGTGCTGGGCTCGATCCTCGCCCGCGACGGTTACCTGCCGCGCCAGCTGCACACCCGCGGCGACCGGTTGGCGTTCAGCAACGGCATCGTGCTGCTGGGGGCGTTCGCCGCCGCGCTCATCATCGGCTTCGACGCCAACGTCACCAGGTTGATCCAGCTCTACATCGTCGGCGTGTTCGTGTCGTTCACCCTCAGCCAGCTCGGCATGATCCGGCACTGGAACCGCCACCTGCGGACCGAGCCGGACGCCGCCGCGCGCGGCCGCATGCAGCGCTCGCGTGTGATCAGCTTCGTCGGCTTTTCGGCCACCGCCACCGTCCTCGTCGTCGTCATCTTGACGAAGTTCACCCACGGCGCGTGGCTCGCGATGGCGGCGATGGTGGTGTTCTTCCTTGTGATGAAGGGAATTCACCGGCACTACGACGCCGTGAAGACCGAGCTGTTCACCGATGTCGAGGCCGAAACCGCCTTGCCGGCAAGGGTCTTCGCGATCGTGCTGCTCTCCAAGTTGCACAAGCCGGCGTTGCGCGCGATCTCCTACGCGCGGGCGACTCGCCCGTCGGTGCTCGAGGCGGTCACCGTCAACGTCGACCCCGAGGAGACCGCGACCCTCGAACGCGACTGGGAGCGATTCGACCTGCCGGTGCCGTTGAAGGTGCTCGACTCGCCGTATCGCGAGGTCACCCCGGTCATCGTCGACTACATCCGGCGCATCAGGCGCACCAGCCCCCGCGACGTCGTCACCGTGTTCATCCCCGAGTACGTCGTCGGCCACTGGTGGGAGCACCTGCTGCACAACCAGGCGGCCCTGCGGCTGAAGGGCAGGCTGCTGTTCATGCCGGGCGTCATGGTCGTCAGCGTGCCGTGGCAACTGAGCTCGTCGGAGGCGGTCGCGGAGCGGCTCGACGAGGACGCCGCGGCCGGCGCCGCCGAGCAGGCCGCCCGCCGCCACGCCAGCGCCGAGACGAACGCGAAGGTGACCCGCGAGTGAGCGCGCGCGCCACCTCGCCGGTGACTCGGGTCGGCGCCGAGGTCGAGCTCGACGTAGGCGCGGTGGCGCACGGTGGGTTCTGCGTCGCGCGCCACGAGGGTCTCGTCGTCTTCGTTCGGCACGCGCTTCCCGGCGAGCGGGTGCGAGCCCGGATCACCGAGCAGTCGAAGCGGTTCGCCCGCGCCGACGCCGTCGAGGTCTTGACCGCGTCGCCGCACCGCGTCGTCGCGCCGTGCCCGGCCGCCCGACCGGACGGTTGCGGCGGGTGCGACTGGCAGCACGCCGACGCCCGCTACCAGCGCGAGCTGAAGGCGACCGTCGTCGCGGAGCAGTTGCGCAGACTCGCCGGCGTCGAGCGCGACGTCGTCGTCGAGCCGCTACCCGGTGAGTCACCGGTGGCCGGATTCGGTTGGCGCACCCGGGTTCGCTTCGCCGTCGACGACCAAGGGCGGGCGGGTTTTCGCAAGGCACGCTCGCACGAGGTCGTCGCGGTCGACCATTGCCCCATCGCCCACCCGCTCGTCGAGGCCGCGGGGGTCGAGGCGAAAGAGTGGAATCGCGCGCGAGAGGTCGAGGTCGCGGCGAGCGCGTCGTCCGAGCAGTCGCTGCTGCTGGTGACCGGACGGCGTGACGGCGTCACGCGGGTGCACGGCGGCGACTTCCTCACCGAAGAGGCGGTGGGACGACGTTGGCGGGTCAGCGCCGGGGCGTTCTGGCAGGTGCATCCGGCGGCGGCGCAGGCGCTGGGCGCGGCGGTGCGCGACGGGCTCGCGCCCCGAGCCGGCGAGCGAGCCGTCGACCTCTATGCGGGCGTGGGCCTGTTCGCCGGGGTGCTCGCGCAGGCGGTCGGCGCCAGCGGCGAGGTGGTGGCGATCGAGTCGTCGACGGTCGCGGCCGCCGACGCGAGGCACAACCTGGCCGACCTGCCGAACGTGACGGTGGTGTGCTCGGGCGTCGCGGAGGCGTTGGCGCGCGACGCGGTCGGGCCGAAGGGTCGCGACGACGGGGGCGAGGTGGCCGCCGACATCGTCGTCCTCGACCCGCCGCGCACGGGGGCCGGCCCGAAAGTGGTGCAGCGCCTGGTCGCGCTGAGACCGAGGGCGGTCGCCTACGTCGCGTGCGACCCAGCGGCGCTCGCGCGCGACGTCGCGACCTTCGCCGAGGCCAGGTATGCGCTGTCGAGCTTGCGTGCGTTTGACTTGTTCCCGCAGACGCACCACGTGGAGTGCGTCGCCATTCTCCAGCGGGAGACGGGGTGAGCCGGTGAAGGCCACGCTGCTGCTCTGCGACGCCGCCCAAGTCGACCCCGCCGGCAAGGTGCACATCCTGGGCGCCGGCTGGACGGTCGTGGGCGGAGGACCGGGTGTGCCCCTTCCCGCGCAGGCTGTCGTCGCGATGGTCCACGTGCCGTGGCACGAGACGGTGCGGCCGCATTTCTTGCGGTTGCGGCTCGAGGACGCCGACGGCAATCCGGTGCTCGTCGGCCCGCCGGACGCCCGGCAGCCGATGGTGCACGAGCAGACCGTGGTCGTGAACCGACCGGCCGGCGCGCCGGAGGGCATCACACTCGACGTCCCCGTTGTCGTCTCCGTCGGACCGGGCATGCCGGTACCCGCGGGGCGGTACGCGTGGCGGCTGGAAATCGACGGCGCCAGCGACGAGGACTGGATGGCGACGTTCCACGTGCGCGCGCCGGGTTGACGCGCCGCCGCTGCGGCGAACCGCTGGCCACCGCCGCACTCATAGCAGTACGGTTGTCCTGTTTGTAGATTCCAGGCGCGGGAGAGGTGGGAGTCGTGGACACGTTTGGTGCTCGCAAGAGCTTGCAGGTGGGCTCGTCGTCCTATGAGATTTTCCGGCTGTCGGCCGTCGACGGCGCGGCTCGGCTGCCGTTCTCGCTGAAGGTGCTGCTCGAGAACCTGCTGCGCACCGAGGACGGCGCGAACGTCACCGCCGACCACATCCGCGCGCTGGCGGGGTGGAATCCAGACGCCGAGCCCGACACCGAGATCCAGTTCACGCCGGCCCGCGTGCTGATGCAGGACTTCACCGGAGTGCCGTGCGTGGTCGACCTCGCCGCGATGCGCGAGGCGATGGTGGCGCTCGGCGGCGATCCCTCGAAAATCAACCCGCTCAGCCCGGCCGAGCTGGTCATCGACCACAGCGTGATCGCCGACGTGTTCGGGCGGCCCGACGCGTTCGTCCGCAACGCCGAGCTGGAGTTCGAGCGCAACGAGGAGCGCTACCAGTTCTTGCGGTGGGGGCAGCAAGCGTTCGCCGACTTCAAGGTGGTGCCGCCCGACACCGGCATCTGCCACCAGGTCAACCTCGAGTACCTGTCGCGGGTGGTCTTCGACAGGGATGGCGTCGCGTACCCCGACACCCTTGTCGGCACCGACTCGCACACCACGATGGTCAACGGGTTGTCGGTGCTCGGATGGGGCGTCGGCGGGATCGAGGCCGAGGCGGCGATGCTCGGGCAGCCGATCAGCATGCTCATCCCTCGCGTGGTGGGCTTCAAGCTCAACGGGGAGATGCCGGAGGGCGCGACCGCCACCGACCTGGTGCTCACCGTCACCGAGATGCTGCGACGGCACGGTGTCGTCGGCAAATTCGTGGAGTTTTACGGCCCGGGCGTCACGAACGTGCCGCTGGCCAACCGGGCCACGATCGGCAACATGAGCCCCGAGTACGGCTCCACCTGCGCGATCTTCCCGATCGACGACGAGACGATCCGCTACCTGCGCTTCACCGGGCGCAGCGAGGAGCGAATCGCGCTCGTCGAGGCCTACGCCAAGGAGCAGGGCCTGTGGCACGACCCGAGCGTCGAGCCCGCCTACTCTGAGCGGCTCGAGCTCGACCTGTCGACGGTCGTTCCATCGCTCGCGGGCCCGAAGCGGCCGCAGGACCGCGTGGCGTTGTCCGACGCCAAGAATTCGTTCCGCAGCGTCCTCGGAAACTACGTGCAGCAGCGCGTTCCTGACGGCGGCTCGCTTGACGCCGGCGCGGCCGAGACGTTCCCCGCCAGCGACCCGGTAGCGATCATGAAAGAGCATGCGAGTGACAAGCCAGTGTCGTTCGTGAGCGCAGCGGTCGACCCGAACGGCCGGCCGAGCCACCCCGCGCGCGTGACGCTCTCCGACGGCACGAAAGTCGTGCTCGACCACGGCGCGGTCGTCATCGCCGCAATCACCAGCTGCACCAACACGTCCAACCCGTCGGTGATGATTGGTGCCGCTCTAGTCGCGAAAAAGGCTGTGGAGAAGGGACTTTCGCGCAAACCTTGGGTGAAGACGACGCTTGCGCCCGGCTCGAAAGTCGTCACCGATTACTACGACGCCGCAGGTCTCACGCCGTATTTGGAGAAGCTCGGGTTCAACCTCGTCGGCTACGGCTGCACAACCTGCATTGGCAACTCCGGCCCGCTCGACGAGCCGATCTCCAAGGCGGTCAACGACAACGACCTCGCCGTCGTCTCGGTGCTGTCGGGCAACCGCAACTTCGAGGGCCGCATCCATCCCGACACGAAACTCAACTATCTGGCGTCGCCGCCGCTGGTCGTCGCCTACGCGCTCGCCGGCTCGCTCGACGTCGACATCACCACCCAGCCGCTGGGAACGGGTTCCGACGGCCAGCCGGTCTACCTGCGCGACATTTGGCCGACGGAGAAGGAGATCGCGGACATCGTCGGCAGCGCGATCCAGTCGCAGATGTTCTCGCAGAGCTACGACGACGTGTTCGCAGGCGACGAGCGGTGGAACGGGCTGCAAATTCCCGAGGGCGACATCTTCGAGTGGCAGGACGACTCGACCTACGTCCGTCGGCCGCCGTACTTCGAGGGTATGGAACGTGAGCCGGCACCGGTCACTGACATCGAGAACGCCCGGGTGCTGCTGATGCTCGGCGACTCCGTCACCACCGACCACATCTCGCCGGCGGGCTCCATCAAGCGGGACTCGCCCGCCGGCAAGTACCTGACCGAGCACGGCGTGACGCCGCGCGACTTCAACTCCTACGGCTCGCGACGCGGCAACCACGAGGTGATGATCAGGGGCACCTTCGCCAACATCCGGCTGCGCAACCTGCTCGCGCCCGGCACCGAGGGCGGCGTCACCCGGCTGCTGCCCGACGGCGAAGTCACGACGGTGTACGAGGCCGCGATGAAGTACGCCGAGGACGGCGTGCCGCTGGTCGTGCTGGCCGGCAAGGAGTACGGCTCGGGGTCCTCGCGCGACTGGGCGGC